>JAUIIS010000389.1 GCA_030431575.1 Acidimicrobiia bacterium
CGAGAAGCCGACAAACGCAGCGCCCGCAGGGCGATCGCTGGGTGCCTCCTGGCGCTCGTCGCCACCGTGTCGGTAACGCATGGCCAAAGCACCGACCCGGTGGGCAACAATCCACTCCAGCTCGGTTTCGAGTCCCGGCGCTGACACCGTCGCAGACGGCTGGCAGCACAACGCGCAATTCCGGCGAGTGATTGCGCTTTGGGGCGCAGCTTGTGACTAAGCTGACCTCCCGTGCAGACGACTGTTATTGGCATCGCTGGCGGTAGTGGATCTGGCAAGAGCACCCTTGCCCAACGGGTCGTCGAATTCGCCCCCGCCGATACGGTGATGTTGGCGTTCGACAGCTATTACCGAGACCAACGGTACGTCTCAAAACAAGACCGGCAACGCGTCAACTACGACCATCCCAATTCCCTCGATGTCGAACGATTTACCCAGGACCTTGCCGCGCTCAAAGCAGGTAGCGGCATAGCAGCACCGGTCTACGACTTTGCCACGCACACCCGAAGCGACGAGATTCACCTCGTAGAAGCGGCGCCGATCGTGGTGGTCGACGGGATCTTGTTGCTGGTGTTCGAAGAAATCTGCGATCTCGTTGACATCAAGGTCTTTGTGGACGTCCCCGACGAAATCCGCACCGCTCGCCGGGTAGCGCGCGACGTCGCCGAACGCGGCCGCACTGCACGCTACGCCCTCGAACAGATCGAACGCACCGTCCGCCCCATGTACGGCGAGTTCGTGGGCCCATCCATGGACCGTGCCGATCTCGTGGTCGATGGCACCGCCGACGTGGACACCTCAGCGCACGCCGTTCTCGGCGTCATCGGGGCGACGGTCGGCTAACACAAGAGCGGTCCACACAAGTTTTCTCGGTCCCGCCTGGTAACGCACCGGCACTGGTTCGGTACAGTCGCCGCTATGACTACCGGCCACGTCACCATTGGGCGTCTTGCAGTTGCTAACGAGCTAGACGCCTTTGTCCGCACCAGCCTCTCCCCCGGCTCAGGCGTCGACCCCGCCGAGTTCTACAAGGGCCTCGAAGAGCTCCTGGTAGAACTGCAACCCCGAGCAGTGGCGTTGCTGGCGCAACGCGATGACCTGCAAGCACAGATCGACCAGTGGCATGTGGAGCGCAAGGGTCAGCCCCACAATCCTGAGGCATACCAGGCGTTCCTGACCGAGATTGGGTACCTGGTGCCAGCACCAGACACTGTGGCCGTCCAAACGGCAAACGTCGATCCAGAAATCGCTTCGATTGCGGGCCCTCAACTCGTGGTGCCCGTCGACAACGCCAGGTATGCACTCAATGCCGCCAACGCTCGTTGGGGCAGCCTGTACGACGCCTTGTACGGCACCGATGTCATCCCCGAAGACGACGGCGCCGACCGCAGCGGTGCGTACAATCCGGTGCGGGGCAACAAAGTCATTGCCTTTGGACGCGACCTTTTGGATGCGCACGCTCCCCTTGCATCTGGGTCCCACGCTGAAGCCGCCTCGTATCGGGTGCAGGACGGCCAACTAGCCGTCACTACCTCAAGCGGCCATGCCACTGGGCTTTTGGACCCGGCCCAATTTGTGGCGTTCCGAGGCGAGGCCGCAGACCCGTCCGGGATCCTGCTCACAAAGCACGGCCTTCACCTCGAGATCCAGATCGACCGCAGCCACAACATTGGAAGCAGCGATGCCGCAGGCGTGGCGGACATTGCCGTCGAGTCCGCACTCAGCACCATCATGGACTGCGAAGACTCGGTAGCCACCGTCGATGCAGCCGACAAAGTCGGGGCCTACAGCAACTGGCTCGGCCTCATGACCGGCACGTTGTCGGAGACCTTCACCAAGGCAGACAAGAGCGTCACCCGCCAACTCGAAGCTGACATCGCGTTCACAGCACCCGACGGCACCCCACACATGGTTCGCCGCCGAAGCGCGATGTTGGTCCGCAACGTCGGACTCCACCTCATGAACGACATGGTCACCCTCGACGGCGCCCCCGTGGCCGAAACACTCCTTGACGCCTGTTTCACCGCGTGGGCGGCCAAACACGACATCATTGGCAACAGCCCCCACAAGAACAGCCCCGCCGGCTCGGTCTATATCGTCAAGCCAAAGATGCACGGACCCGACGAGGTGGCTTTCGCGACTGAGCTCTTTGGCGCCGTCGAAGCACTCCTTCGCCTAGAGCCCAACACGCTCAAGATGGGGATCATGGACGAGGAACGGCGCACGTCGCTCAGCCTGTCGGCCTGCATCGCCGCCGCAGCAGACCGCGTGGTCTTCATCAACACCGGTTTCCTCGACCGCACCGGCGACGAGATCCACACCAACATGGAAGCCGGACCTCTGGTGCCCAAGGGAGAGATGAAAACCCAAACTTGGTTGGGGGTCTACGAAGATGCCAACGTCGACGCAGGGCTGGCGGCAGGGCTTCTGGGCCACGGCCAGATTGGCAAAGGTATGTGGGCCCGCCCCGACGACATGGCGGCCATGATGGACGAAAAGGTTGGGCACCCGAAGTCCGGTGCTTCGTGTGCATGGGTGCCGTCACCAACCGCAGCCACGCTGCATGCGCTGCACTACCTCGACATCAACGTCGCCGAGGTGCAAGCCCAACTCGCCGAACGTCAGCCCGCCAACGTATTGGACATGTTGATCATTCCGGCACTCGAACCGGGCCGAGAACTGTCGCCTGGCGAGATCGCTACCGAGCTCGAGAACAACGCCCAAGGGATCCTGGGGTACGTGGCCCGCTGGGTTGGCCAGGGTGTTGGCTGCTCCAAGGTGCCAGACATCAACGACGTGGGCCTCATGGAAGACCGCGCCACCCTTCGCATCTCATCACAGCTGCTGGCCAACTGGCTGCACCACGGCATCTTGTCGGAGGCTCAGGTGGGCGACGCTATGGCTCGCATGGCCGAGGTTGTCGACAAGCAGAATGCAGGCGATGCCGAATACCAGCCGATGACGCCCGACCTCGAGCATTCCATCCCGTTCCAGGCCGCCATGTCATTGGTCCTTGAGGGGCGCGACCAGGCCAACGGCTACACCGAGTTCTTACTCACTGAACGTCGTCAAAAAATGAAGGCATCGCAGGCCTAGCGGCGACGGCCCAGCCAAGAGCTATTGGCCTGCCAGGCCAAGTTCGGCCAACGTGTCGAGCTTGGCCCGTACTAGCTGATCGCGTTCCTCGATCAACCGGGCAGTGGCGCTGATGAAACTTTCGGTGGCAGCGCCACGGGCAAGCTCGCCGAAGTAATAGCGCGCCAACTCGTTGCGCTCCGTCGCCATTGGATCTGTGCCTGCTGCTTCCTTGACCGCTTCGGCCAACGAGGCAATTCGCTCTCGATCGAGCGGGTAGCCAACCTGCCATGCGCCGCCCGTC
>JAUIIS010000390.1 GCA_030431575.1 Acidimicrobiia bacterium
CTCGGTCAAGCCTTCTCAGGAGTACGGCTCGGGGATTATCAACAGCATGGAGACCGGCGAAGCGACCGTTGTGTATGGCAACGTCCCCAACAACGACCTGATCTCGAACCTGCCGGCGGGCTGCTGTGTCGAGGTTCCGTGTCTTGTGGACGCCAACGGCATTCAGCCCACCCGTATCGGTGCTTTGCCCCCGCAACTGGCTGCGCTCATTCAGACAAACGTGAACGTGCAGGCGCTGACGGTCGAGGCGGTGCTCAAAGGCGACCGACAGCACGTCTACCACGCAGCCATGCTTGACCCGCATACGGCGTCGGAACTGGACTTAGACCAGATCTGGCAGTTGGTCGATGCGCTGATCGAGGCTCATGGAGACTTCATCCCCGAAGACCTGCGCTGACCCCTAACCCACTGAGATTCTCCGCAGGCGCGCTGACGGGTTGCGGCCGGCCCTCTAAGTTTGGGGTGTGGATCCAATCGTGACGCCCCAAGAAATGGCTGCTGTTGACGAGGCGGCATCTGAGCCCGTGGAGACGCTTATTGACCGGGCGGGGGGAGCGGTGGCCTGGGCGGCGCGCCAGATGCTGGGTGGTACCTATGGCAAGCGGATTGCTGTTGTGGTCGGCGGGGGTAACAACGGCGCCGATGGGCGGGTGGCTGCCGCACGACTCCGTGCGTGGGGAGCGAAGGCACTTGAGGTTGACCCCGCAACCAAGGCCTATCCCCCGGGCAGCGATCTCATTATCGACGCCGCCTACGGGACAGGCTTGAATCGGGCGTACTCGCCGCCGCCCACTAGCGTTCCGGTCCTCAGCGTCGACATACCTTCTGGTGTGTCGGGTCTGACTGGTGAACTGCTCGGCGAACCCTTGTCTGCCACACGCACGGTCACCTTCCAGGCGCTCAAACCGGGGTTGGTGCTGCACCCAGGGGCGTTGCGTTGCGGTGCGATCGAGATCGCCGATTTGGGTTTGGACGTCTCCCAGTCCCGAGCTCACCTTGTGGGCGCACGAGACGTGGTTGGCTGGATCCCTCCACGTTCGAGCGTGGCGCACAAATGGCAGGCAGCGGTTTGGGTCATTGGCGGATCGCCAGGCATGGCGGGCGCCCCCACCTTGGCGGCGAGTGCTGCCGCCCGCTCTGGGGCAGGCTACGTCCGGATGAGTATCCCGGGCACCAATGCGCAGGGGCCGCTGGAGGCTGTTGGCTATCCGCTCGGCGACCAGCGATGGTCCGATGAGCTGCAAGACATCGACCGGTTTGGGGCTGCGGTTCTTGGGCCGGGGCTTGGTCGCGCTGACCAAACGAGTGCTGAGATCCTCCGCGCCTTGTCCCGCCTCACCGTGCCCACCGTTGTGGATGGCGACGCGCTCTCAGCTATTGGCACCCAAGTCTCGTTGCTTCGTAGCCGCAACCACCCGACTGTGCTGACGCCACACGATGGCGAGTACGAACGGCTGATGGGGAAAAAGCCAGGCGCCGACAGGTTGGAGGCTGCTCGCCAGCTTGCCTCCAAGACCGGTTGTGTGGCCCTACTCAAGGGGCCGGCCACGGTCGTGTCTGACCCGGAGGGCAACGTGTTGGTGGCCAACAGCGGCGACGAGCGACTCGCGACGGCGGGAACCGGCGATGTGTTGGCCGGTGCGATTGCGGCTCTGCTTGCCCAGGGCGTGCCAGCGTTGCGGGCCGCGGCCGGAGCCGCGTGGTTGCACGGTGCTGCAGGTAGTCTTTCCCCGCGCCATGGCATGGTGGCGTCTGACCTGCTTGTCGCACTTCCGGAGGTGCTCCATGAGGCCAACTTGGGCTGATATCGATCTTGGTGCTGTTTCGCACAACGTCGAGGCGCTTGCGCGACACGTCGCCCCAGCCGAAATGTGCGCCGTGGTGAAAGCCGACGGCTACGGCCACGGGGCGGTTCCAACAGCTCGAGCGGCGCTCGAAGCAGGCGCCACTTGGCTCGCCGTCGCGCTGGTCGAGGAAGGCCGGAGGCTGCGAGAAGCGGGCATACGAGCCCCTATTTTGGTGCTGTCAGAGCCCAGGCCTCTCGAGATGGTTGAGGTAGTCGCCTACGGCCTCACTCCAACCGTGTACAGCGGCGAAGGCCTCGCATCGGCGGCGGCAGCAGCCAAACAGGGGGGCCAGGACCTGGCCGTGCAGATGAAGGTCGACACGGGGATGGGTCGTGTTGGGGCGCGCCCGAAGGACGCTGTACCCATGGCCGATGCCATCGCAGACAAAGACTCCATCCATCTGGAAGGGGTGTGGACGCACTGTGCTATCGCCGATGTACCCCACGACCCCTACACCGACGGTCAGCTCGACATCTACGACGGTGTCCTCAGTGACCTCGATGCAGCGGGGCACCAACTTCGCTGGCGTCATGCCGCCAACTCTGCTGTGGCCATGGCTCACCCTCGCGGGCGTTACGACATGGTGCGCTGTGGCATTGCCATATATGGCATTTCTCCATCGCTGGCACTCGACGGCCAGATCGACCTTCAACCCGTCATGCGTGTGCGCTCGCAGGTCTCGTTCCTCAAGAAGGTCCCCGCCGGTACCCGCATCTCTTATGGGCTCGAGTGGGAGTCACCCGCCGAAACCCAGATTGCCACGGTGCCAATTGGGTACGCCGACGGGATTCGTCGCCGCAGCGGACGGGCGGGCGTCGAGGTTCTGATCAACCAAAAGCGGTACCCCATCGTTGGCACGGTCACCATGGATCAACTCATGGTCGATGTTGGCTCCGATGCTGTGAGCCCTGGGGACGAGGTTGTGCTCTTGGGCAAGCAAGGCGATGCCGAGATCTCCGCTGCCGAGTGCGCTCAGCGTTTGGACACTATTGCTTACGAAGTGGTGTGCGACATCGAAAGCCGCGTCTCGCGGCGATACCTCTAGAGGTATGGAGATACGTTGGCATCGCTCGTTTGTGCTCATGCCTGAATGCGGATCCGAGACTAGGGTCTGAGCCGTGCTCACAGAGATCGACGGAATTCGGGTTGGGCACTGGACCAACGGCGAGGCAAAGACTGGCTGCACGGTCGCGCTGTTTCCCGAAGGCACAGTGGCGTCGGGCGAGATACGAGGCGGAGCGCCAGCAACCCGAGACTTCGCACTGCTTGCACCAGGCAAACTGGTCGAGCGCCTTGATGCTGTGGTTCTGTCGGGAGGGTCTGCGTTTGGGCTCGACGCCTGTTCGGGCGTGATGGCGTATCTGGAAAGCCAGAACGTGGGCTTCGAAACCTCCGCTGGTTCTGTCCCAATCGTGGTGGGGTTGTCTCTCTATGACCTCAACGTGGGGAACGGGTCTGTCCGGCCAACCGCCGCTGAAGGTTTGCTGGCCGCCGAACTTGCAAC
>JAUIIS010000037.1 GCA_030431575.1 Acidimicrobiia bacterium
GTGGGTTGAGGAAGCGGCGTTGGCGTGGGCTGGGGCGTTGGTTGAGCCGTCGCTACAGCCTCTTCAACCTCGGGCGCATCCTCCAGCGCAACAAGCCCAGCAGTAACAGCAACCGCGACGAGCAACCCGACCAACGGGTATCGCCACCATCTCTGTTTGGGCGCAGGCCCAACCGCATGTCGCAAAAGAGTTCTCCAGCCCTAAGGTCAGCGCGCCTACGAGGGTATGAAGGCTGTAACACAAACGCAACTTTCGGCATAGGCCAAATGACCCAGACCCGTGCCAGCGCGCTGAGGGTTACTCGTCTCGATCGGGTAGGCGGTAGAACTTGTGAGTGGTCTCCCACGCGATATGGGCAAACGACTCAGTTTCGATTCCCAGCGTTGCAGCCACCTGTGCCCCCACAAGTGGCAGATTGGCGGGCTCATTCTTAGCGCCACGCTTGGGCACCGGTGCCAGGTAGGGGGCATCGGTCTCGACCATGAGCTTGTCAACCGGGGTCAGCGCAACAGCGTCACGCAACTCGCTGGCGTTCTTGAACGTGACAATGCCAGAGATCGAAAGCCAACCGCCGCGTGCTAAGCCAGCCTCAGCCTCCGCGGGCCCTCCGGTAAAACAATGAAAAACCGTGTGCTCGGGCATGCCTTCAGAGTCCAAGATCGCAAAAGTGTCATCCCACGCTTCGCGCGTGTGAATGACCAGGGGCAGGTTGTGCTTATGGGCCAGCCCAATGTGTTGGGCAAAGACGTCGCGCTGGGTTTGCCGCGGTGAGTTGTCGTAGTGGTAGTCCAGGCCGCATTCGCCAACAGCGACGACCCCGGCCTCACCCATCAAGTCAGCAATTCCCTCCACGCCCTCAGTGGCGTCGTGCGGATGCACGCCAACAGTGGCCCACACGGTCCCGGCGTAGCGCTGCGCGTTCTTGATGGTCTGATGAGACCGGGCAGTGTCAGTGCCCACATCAATCAGTGCCTCTACCCCAGCAGCACGTGCCGCAGCAATCTCGGCATCCGCGGCCTCGCCATCTGAGAGATGACAGTGGTTATCGATCCAGCGCATGGAGCCTTACTCCTCGGTGATCTCGACCTTGGCAAACAACGGCTGCGGCTTTGCGATCGCTCGCCCAACCTCAAGCTCGTCGCGACGCCACCCCGAGGGCACGCCCAAAACCTCGTTGAGCCGCTCGGAGGTGAACGGGAGATAAGGCATCAGCCCAACACGCACACCATTGATGGCGCTGAGCGCCACAAACAGCACCGTCTTGGCCCGGTCTGGATCGGTTTTGGCCAGCTTCCAAGGCTCGGTGGCGTTGAGGTACTGGTTGGCGGCTTGTGCGCCGTCCATCGCCGAGCGCAATGCGGCCCTCAGCTCAACCGCTTCGAAATGGCCAGCCGACTTCTCGAGCAAAGCGTCGACGGTGGCCAGGAGCTCTTGGTCTTCGGGTTCAAGTTCACCTGGCGCAGGAATCGCCCCATCACAGGTCTTGTACATCATGGACAACACCCGGTTAACGAGGTTTCCCCACGTGGCTACTAGCTCATCGTTGATTCGACGCGCAATCTGGTCTTCGGAGATCTCGGTGTCGGCCTGCTCGGGGAACGCAGCGGCCAGCGCGTACCGCAGAGCATCCGGCTCAAACCGATCGAGCCCTTCCTCAATAGTGAGCCCAATGCCACGACTGGCCGATGCTTTGCCGCCCTTGAAGGTCACGTATTGATTGGCGGGCACGTTGTCTGGCAAGTGGTAGCCAGCCTTGGTACCCATGAGCTGTGCTGGCCAGAACAGGGTGTGGAAGGGAATGTTGTCTTTGCCAATGAAGTACACGTGGCGAGCATCGTCGTTGTGCCACCAGTGCTTCCAGGCATCGGCGTCTCCTGAGAGCTGTGCCCATTCTTTTGATGCCGACAGATACCCAATCACTGCGTCGTACCAGACGTAGATGCGCTTGCCCGGGCCGAGATCGTCGACAGGAAGCTCGATGCCCCACTCGATGTCTCGGGTAATAGCGCGATCGAGCAGGCCTTCTTCTAGCCAACCCAACGCAAAGTTCAGGACGTGCGGGCGCCAACCTTGCTTGGCTTCCAAGAACGTCCGCAGCTGGTCTGCAAAGTCCGAGTAGCGGTAGTAGTAGTGCTCGGTTTCGCGCAGCTCGGGGGTAGCCCCTGAGAGCTTGGAACGCGGCTCAATGAGCTCGGTTGCGTCGAGGGTACGGCCGCAGTTGTCGCACTGGTCGCCGCGGGCCTCGGCGTATTCGCAATGGGGGCAGGTGCCTTCGATGTAGCGGTCGGGCAAGAAGCGCTGCTTCTCGGGATCAAAGAACTGGTCGGTGACACGGCGGTCAATGTGGCCGTTCTCAAGCTGGGCCAGGAACATCTCCTGCGTCGTCTCAGCGTGGTTCTTTGTGCCCGTGGTGGTGTAGAGGTCCCACTGCATGCCTAGCTCGTCCCACTGACGCAGGAACTCGCCGTGATAGCGGTTCACGATGTCGTCGGGGGTGACCCCTTCGTCCTCGGCGCGCACCGTGATAGGGGTGCCATGCACATCCGAGCCGCTCACCATGAGCACCTCGTTGCCAAGCATCCGTTGATGACGGGCGTAAATGTCAGCGGGCAAATACGCGCCAGCGAGATGGCCGAGATGGCGCGAACCAGATGCATAGGGCCACGCAACGGCGACCAATACGGGGGTACTCATAGCGCCCAACACTACCGCCGAGACACCCGTTCACTGGCACGATTCGCCCCGACACCCCCATGCCAACCAAGCCGGGCATCGCGGCGTTGGTGGCGTAAGGTCCCAAGATGCCCAATGACCTCACCGTTGAAGCCATCAACGCCATGTCGCGCGAGCAGTTCCCCGGCAGCACCAATGTCTGTGTCGCCATCGGCGACGACTTCGCCATCGCCACGAGCACGGTCTCTGAAAACAACATTCGCCCGGGTGGTTTCGTGTCGGGTCCAACCCAGTTTGGGCTCGCCGATTGTGCGCTGTGGTTCGTTTCGTTCGTCGCAGTTGGCCGCGTCGAGCCAATGGCATTAACCAGTGAGCTATCTATCCGGTTCCTCCGACCCGCCCAAGGCTCGTCGATCTCGGCCAGGGCCACCATCGACGCAGTGAGCCGACGCAGTGTTGTGGGCACCGTCAACGTTTGGTGCGACGACGACAGCAGCCGGATTACGGCAACCGCTCAGGGCACCTACGCACTACCACTCCCCCGTTAACGAACAAACTGCCGAGCTGGTTGGGCTCACACGTCGGCTTCGGGGAAGCCGGGATGGTCCACGGGGGCGCAATCGATGCCTTCGGGGATCCAAGCGGTCTGCACGGCGTCTTGGCAGCGTTTTGCATCGATAGTGCCAGCGCCAAATGTGTCGAGGCGGCTGTCGATGACAAACAGCACCGTTTGCCCGTCGTAGGCAAAGCGGTGATAGATCAGGTCGCCTTCGACCGTGGGGACAGCTGCGTCCCATACCACCGGAGTTCCGCTGTCCAACTCGCTGAAGAAGCAGTCTGCGCCATCGGCAAGCGTGGCCTGGTCGTCGGGTTCATTTGCCAGTTCGGTGCTGGCGCATTGCGCGTCGTTGCCCCCAAAGAAGGCAACGCCACCAAAGGGAGTGTCGCCAATGCCTCCGTCGGCCTCGACGGCGATGGGCTCGCCGACCGGTGTGCCGTTGTCATCTGAACCGCAGGCGCTCGAGACAACGAGCACCCCAACAATCAGAACTAGCCGAACCAACCAAACACGCATCG
Source organism: Acidimicrobiia bacterium (assembly GCA_030431575.1). Lineage (GTDB taxonomy): Bacteria > Actinomycetota > Acidimicrobiia > Acidimicrobiales > UBA8592 > JAUIIS01. The sequence goes on from JAUIIS010000037.1 coordinate 3,751, forward strand.
CAACTCCTATCACCGTGCCTGGTTGGACGCCTCATGCCCCCGCAGCGGTTCCCCGACAATAGGCGCAACCGAGGCGCCGAGTCAGCCGGTATTAGCTTGCTTCGGCTTCGGGCAGCTCAAGCTGGTTGTCGGACGGCACTTCGGCATCGGAAGCGTTCGCCACTGTTCCTGGCAACTCGACGCTCCCAAGCCGCTGGGTCGTTGACTGACGCTGCTCGGACCCTGGCTCAACGGCAGCCGTCTGTGCCTCATCCTTGGCAGGGGCAACATCAGGAAGCGCCAAGAGGTCGGCCTTCGACAGTGCCTCGTCCTGAAGCTCGTCGACCCGACGCAACTTACGCTCGAGCACGTTTCGACGGGTTCCGCCCAAGGACTCGAACGACTTGTTGAACGTGTCCAGTTGACGGCTGGTCTTGTCGAGATGTTCGGTGAACTTGGTCCACTCGTGTTGGAACTCGACCAGGAAATCGAGGATGTCGGAGCTACGGCGCTCGAGACGGAAGTTGTCGACCGACTGGCGCACGATGGCGAGCACCGAGAAGAGCGTCAAAGGTGAGCACATGACGACCTTCTGCTTCAGCGCAACATCGATCAGGTCGCTGTCGTTTTCGTGCACGAACGCATAGACGCTCTCGTTGGGAATGAACAACAGCAACGTATCAACCGTGGTTTCAGGGTCGATATAGCCACGGTCTCGAAGCTCCTTGATACGGGCGCGCACGTCGCGGGCAAACGCAGTGCGGGCCCTGTCGCGCTGAAGGTCGTCTTCTGCTTCGAGGAACCGCATGTAGTTGTCGATGGGAAACTTGACGTCCATGTTGAGGTGCAAGCCGCGAGGGAGCAAGAACGTGAAGTCGGGCACGCCACCGCCAGGCAAGGTCAGTTGTTTGCGGTAGTTGATGCCCTCAATGAAGCCCGCTGCTGAAAGCACATCTTCGGCCATGCGTTCGCCCCACTGGCCCCTTGCTTTGGGGCTGGCGAGAACTTCGCGCAGCGCAGCGGTGGTGTCGTGGAGATCGCGGGTATGGCTGGCGGTGTTCTTGAGCTGGCTGACCAACTGGCCATGCTGTTGCGCCTTCTCTTTTTGCAGCTCGCCCAGCAGACCTTGCACTTGACCAAGCGCGGTGTTGATGGTTTGCACCTGATCGTTGAACGACGTGGTACGAAGCCCAAGCTCGGTGGACCCTTCCTTGAGCTTCGCGTCGAGCGTTGCCCCAGCGACCTTTACTGCGTTCTCTACGGCGGCAGCGATTGTGGCCTCGCGGTCTGCGGTGACCGCTCTTGCGGTAGCACTCGCCGTGGCCTCGCGCTCGTGCAGCACCTGCTGCAGCGCCGACTGCACGGCGGCATCGACCGCTTGTTGTTGCAGGGCCTGCTGCGCCGCAACCTCGGCTTCATGGTCGGCGCGCTGTTGGGCCTCGTGTTGGGCCGCTTGGTACGCGTGGTCGAGGGCCTGCTCTGCCCGCTGAGAACGAACAACAAGCACAGCAACCCCAGCACCAACAGCTAGGCCCACGAAGATGGAAGCGAGAACAAGAACAAACACCATGCTCCCATTGTGCAGACACGGTGTGACAGTCTCGGGGATCCTCGTGACGGATACCGCCGCTTAGAGCTGTGACCAGGCCAAACAGCCCTACAACAACCAGCGGCGCACCACCGCCACACTGGCGGCAGGGTTGCCCCAGGCCAGATGCACAGTCACGGGCTCAAGCCGGCTTCTACCCCCAGCCCGGTCGAGCTCCACCACAGGCTCTTCGCCGGGACGGTCCTCAACGGCACGAGCAACACCCAAGAGTCCCGCTGATAGCGCGCCAGCGGCCACACCACCGCGCCAACGCGAGACCGCCGCAGGGGCGTCTGGCTCAGAGCCACCGCGCTCGATCGCTGCTTGGGTCTCGGGGTCATAGACCTCGTCGAACCCAGGTACCGAACTCGCTTCGGCGCTCGTATCGCCCGCACAATTGTCGGTCTGGCCCGCAAGGAGCGCATCAACCGTTGATTCCCATGCGTCGTAGCGGTCAAGCGCAGCCATGACCAGAGTGTAGGAGCCCGGCGCCAAACGTTGCCGACTGGCCCCGCAGGCTCTGGCCAACCCGAGCGAACAGCTAGCTGGATGCTTGGCGCGCCTGGACCGCCAAGTCGTAAACTCGGCGCTTCGGGACCCCAAACTCAGTGGCCAAGTCGGCCGCTGCATCTCGGGTTGAGACCCCCGCAGCCAACAGATCGGCCAACGCATCGATCAGCTCTTGGTCGGTGGCACCAACCCGTGGGGTCACGCCTTCGAGCACAATAACCATCTCGCCCTTGGGCGAGCGCTCCTTTGCCCAAACAGCGGCCTCCACAAGCGAGCCCCGCCAGAACTCCTCGTACATCTTGGTGAGCTCTCGAGCCACCACCACCCTGCGGTTGGGGCCAAGGGTCTCGGCCATATCGGCCAACGTTGCCGCCAACCGGTGAGGGGCCTCGTAAAGCACCACGGTGCGTTCTTCGCTCTGGAACGTCGACAGCCGTAACGCCCGGGCCTTCCCTTTACGTGGCAAGAAGCCCTCAAACACATACCGGCCCGTCGCCAACCCGCTGCCAACCAGCGCCGTCACACCAGCGGAAGGGCCAGGGACAACCTCCACCACGTGGCCCGCTCTGACCGCCGCAGCCACAAGGCGCTCACCGGGGTCCGATACGCCAGGCATGCCCGCGTCGGTCACCACGGCCACGCGCTCGCCCTGCGCCAGCCGGGTAACCACCTCGCCAATCTGGGCCTTCTCGTTGTGATCGTTCACCATCAATAGTGGACGGCGCTCGATTCCGGCGTGTTGCAGAAGCCGACCAGTGCGGCGGGTGTCCTCGCAACAGATCACATCAGCAGCACTGAGCACCTCAACGGCGCGCGGCGAAAGGTCGCCCATGTTCCCCAGCGGGGTGCCCACCAAGACCAGAACGCCTGTCATGCGGCCCTACGAGACCGGCTGAGACGAGCTTCGTGCCAGCTGACTACCGAGCCGATTTCCAGATGCCAGTCGGCAAACGAACCGGCTTGGGCTTCAAGCACCGCAGCGCTGCGACGCCGCACCAGGCCGATGCGCCACGGACACATGCTGGTCGTGTCAATCACCGCACCGTCGGCGTTCAAGAAGGCAACATCGATACTGAAAAGCATGCCAAAGGTGTGCACCGAGCGTGCAGGCACCAACGCCATTGCACCGCTGATGCCCGACTTGCCCAACAGGCCTTTGGCTCGCGCCATTGGCGTGTCCGCCAACTGGAGGTCAGCCACCTCGGCGCCGTCGACAACAAGAACCAAAGGTGCATCGGCCATGCCCCCAGGCTAAGGGCAACATTGGCCAGTCCCCGCGCACGCAACCTCAATACGGCCTTCGTGTGGAGTGAACGTTGCGGGCGAGCGAGCGCCAACCGAGCGGTGTGAGCCGCTACACGTTGAAACGGAAGTCCATAACGTCGCCGTCGGCAACGATGTAGTCCTTGCCCTCGACGCGCACCTTGCCCGACTCGCGGGCCCCAGCCCAACCGCCTGCTGCCAAGAGCTCATCCCATTGAATGGTCTCAGCGCGAATGAATCCCCGTTGAAAGTCAGTGTGGATACGCCCGGCAGCTTCTGGGGCCGTGGACCCTTCGCGGAAGGTCCAAGCACGACTCTCTTTTTCGCCGGTCGTCAGGAACGTGCGCAAACCCAGGATGTGATACGCCGAACGCACAAACCGAGGCAAGGCCCCTTCGCCCAAGCCCAACCCCTCGAGCATCTCGGTTCGCTCCTCGCCATCGAGCTGAGCAGCTTCGGCCTCCAGCTGGATACAAACCCCCACTACTTCGGCCCGGTCTCCAAATTCGGCTTGAACGGGTGCAGCAGCTTCGTCGATCTCGTCCAGCTGATCTTCACCCACGTTCACGATTGCCATGACCGGCTTGTTGGTGAGCAAGAAATACGGGCGCAGTGGCTCGTGATGCTCCTTTGCCAAGTCGGAGCGGTACAACGGCGTGCCTTCTTCGAGGATCGCTAGGGCTGCTTCGAGCGCATTGGCCTCAGCAGCAAGCGACTTGTCGAGCCTGGCGGCCTTGAGCTTCTTAGTGGCCTGACGCTCTACCGAGTCGAGGTCAGCCAGCGTCAGTTCTGTTTCGAGCACACGAAGCTGCTCGAGCGGATCTGGTGTGCCGGGAACGTCATCGTCCACAAAGGCTCGCAGCACATAGACCACTGCGTCGACCTCTCGGATGTTGGCCAGGAACATGTTCCCGAGCCCTTCGCCTTCGCTTGCACCCTCAACCAAACCACCAATGTCGGTGAACTGGACACTGGCATGAACCACGTTCTTGGACTGGCTCATCTCGGCCAGCTGATCGAGCCTGGTGTCGAATACTTTGGCCACGCCCACATTGGGGTCGGTGGTAGCAAATGCGTAAGGCGCAGCTAATGCGCCGCCTCCGGTCAGTGCGTTGTACAGCGACGACTTACCGGCGTTGGGAAGGCCAACGAACCCGAACTTTTCCATTGTGCGGAGGCTATCCCCTTAGCCGCCATCTACGAGGCTCTCCCCTTGCCCGCCATCTACGAGGCTCTCCCCTTGCCCGCCGCCTAGGTGGCTCTCCCTTGGGCCGCCACCTAGGTGGCTCTCCGACGGTCAGCCCGCAACTAGGTAAGGGTCAGATCGTCAAGTTTGACGAGAGCCGAAGCAATCCAGCCGCCAAGGTCTTCGAACATGGCGTCCATGGCTTCGCCGTCTTCGAGCAGCTCATCGGGCAGCTCGGCCAGCCCTTCGTAGGCCAGCTCTACGCCAACAGCAACCAGTTTGAGATCGGCGTCGAACTCGTGCTCCATATTGGGGCTCGTGCGCACCAGCAGTGAACCACCTAGGTCGGGGCCCTCGTCGGGAAGCGCCCCTGCGATCTTTGCGAGGTCGGGCACTGCGCTGAGCTGCATGACCCGCATGGTGATCTCAAGCTCGAGGCCTGGCTGTTCGGCCGGAGTTTCGCCAATCATCCACGAGCGATACGCGCTCTGAGACCACGGCGACCAAGTCATGGACAGGTCGGCACGCACGGCAGGCTTGGTCTTCTCGCCCGGCAACCCATAACTGGTTTCCCAAACGAGCTCGCCAAGCAAAACGTCTGTGTGGAGGCGCTCATCTACCTGAACTCGCTCCAATAGCGCAGATTCTAAGCTCTGACGCGCCGCATAGATGGCGTCGGTGAAGACGTGATCAAGCACCGAAACTCGTGTGGACCAGGCAGGTGCGCAAAGGGTTAGCTGTTGCGGCCCATGTTGGGCTTGCGCCCGTGGTTAGCCTTCTTGCGGCGAGCGTTTGCCTTCTTCTTTTGCGTGCGCTTCGACATCGTTTCCCTCGAAGGTTAAGCCGGACATTTACAGCTGTTAAAGCCTAGCGCCCCCACTGTTTCATTCCTCCGCCATCCCCAACCCAGTTGCGCTCTACCCCTCGGGTCAGCCCCCACGCCCACCACCGACACGGGGCCGCGGCCTCCCACTACTTCCGACACGCTGCGCGTTCTACCCACTTGCCAGACCACCACGTGGCCGGGGTGGCCGGGGTCGGGTGTGGTGCATTTCATTTCGCACACAACACCTGCCCAACGCTCACCGTTCGAAATGAAATGCACCACACCCGACCCCCATAGAGAACCGAACCGGGCCCCCGCAAACCACCGAAACGGGCCACGGCCCGTGCAGGCCACCGAAGCGCGCCGCGGCCTTGCCGGACAGTGGGAAATCCGCAGCGTGAGTGAAGCGAAGCGTGCGCGCCGCGGCAAATCTGCAGCGCGAGAGAAGCAAAGCGGAACGAGCCGGCAGCAAGAAGATGCTGTCAAGCGAAGCGCCCACAATGGCCCAAAGGGCCGGGCGCTCAGCTCACCCCAACCGGTGCGCGCCGCGGGAAAATCTGCAGCGCGAGAGAAGCAAAGCGGAACGAGCCGGCAGCAAGCAAATGCTGTGAAGTGAAGCCGGCAAAATGGGCCGAAGGCCCGCCGGCTTCACTCACAGCGACATGGCTTCGTATTCTTCGCTGGTGTCGATCATGTCTTCGAATTGGATGACGCCGATGTCGGTGAAGCGGTCGCGGAGCCAGCCGTCGGCGGCGTCGAGGAGGCCGAGCTTTTTGCAGTTGGGGACGATCTTGGAGAACAGGAGTTGCTGGAAGATCTGTTGCTCGGGCGGGATGTTGATGCCGTGTTTGGTTGCGGCGTAGACGTCGCAGCCCATGCGTTCCCAGACCTCTTGTTGGAGGAAACGGTCGCGCATGCGCACGGCTGCTTCGAAGGCGAACTCTTGGCGTTCGCGGACCTCAGCGGCGGTCATTTCGCTGTAGACCTCTTGGAGCGAGAGGACGCCGAAGGCTACGTGGCGGGCTTCGTCACTCATGACGTAGCGCAGGAGCTTCTTGAGGAGGGGTTCTTCGGTGAGTTGATGCATGAATCCGAACGCGGCGAGGGCGAGGCCTTCGACCATGATCTGCATGCCGAGGTAGGTCATGTCCCAACGGCTGTCGTTGATGATGTCGTCGAGCAGCATTTGGAGGTGCGGGTTGACGGGGTAGCGCACGCCGACCTTTTCGTCGATGTAGCGGTTGAAGACTTCGACGTGGCGGGCTTCGTCGACAACTTGGGTTGCGGCGTAGTACTTGGCGTCTATCCAGGGGACGGTTTCGACGATTTTGGCGGTGCAGAGCAACGCGCCTTGTTCTCCGTGAAGGAACTGCGATAGCCGCCAGGCAAAGGATTCGAGGGAGAACTGATCCCATTCTTTTTCGCCGAAGTTTTTGGCTGGCGAATCGGGGTGTTCTGTCCAGTAGGGGTCGCCCGTGCCGCCGGATTCGGTGAAGATCGAGAACGCGGTGTGTGGGTCGACTTCGATGGACCAGTCGAGGTCGGTACTGGCGTTCCACTGCGAGACTTTGGCTTTTTCGTACAGCTTGTCGAGCTTGGGGCGAGCGGCCTTGGTGTAGTCCCAGGTGAAGAGGGCGTCGGCTTGGTCGGCAACGGCGTGCGCTACTTCAGTGGGGTCGGCGTTGACCAGTGCGATTTCGGCGATGGCGTCGACGTCGTCGACTTGGGATCGGCCAAGGATGGCGCTGTCGGGGCGCATTTCTGCGGTGCTCATGGGTTGCTCCTGGGGTGCGGGGGTTGCTGGGGGTGGGTTTGGTTGAGAACGGGGGGCATGGCGGCGGCGATGAGACGGTCGATCACTACTTGCCAGGCTTCTGGGTCCGGCATTGGCGTGCCGAGGGTGTGAAAGACCGTGAATCCAAGTCCAATGGCTTGGACGAAGGTCAAGACGGCGACGGTGTCGAGGTCGGCATCGAAGAGGTTTGCTGCTTTGGCTTGGTCGATGACGGCGCCTACACGACTTCGCTCATCGACAAGGAGCCGCTGCAACAAAGCGTTTAGCTCGGGTTCGTGGCGTGCAGCAACGACGGCCTCGAGCAACAGGGCGCTGGCGCTATTGGCTTCGCGGTCGAGTACGTGTTGGCCTAGCGCACCTAGCACTGCGGTGGGCGCCTGGGTGTCGCCTGAGGCGAAGAGGGCTTCGAGTTGGCTGGCGAGTTGGGTGTCGAGGGCAGTGACCAACAATTCGGCTTTGCCCGAGTAGCGGCTATAGATGGCGCCAGTGGTGAGGTTTGCTCGTCGAGCGATTTCGGCGACCCCGGTTTTTGCGTAGCCGCTCTCGGCAAAGACATCGATGGCTGCGGCAAGCAAACGCGTCTCGTTCGTGGCGCGGTTGGTGTCAGTGCCCGTTGTTGGGGGTTCGTTCCGTACCATCAGGACAGATAATAACGACTATTATCTCCGTGTCAAGAGGGCGCATCACCTGCGGCGACAAGGCTTCGCTCCTCCCAACGCCCTACCGGGCACACAATTGAATTGGGACAGGTGGTGCACACGTTGGCGGGTATGCCGCTAACGTTTGACGCCTGTCGGATAACCGACATGATTGCGCCCAATTCCGTGGAGGGAAACAATGCGTAACAAGTGGAAGCTGTTGCTCGCCTTGCTGGCGATCTTCAGCCTGGTCGCCGCAGCATGCGGTGACGACGATGATGACACCAGCACTGGTGATGACTCCGGTGAGACCGAGACCGACGAAGGCGGTGAAGAAGAAGGCGCCGAAGATGAAGCCCCCGAAGAAGAGGGCGACATGGAAGAAGAAGGCGACATGGAAGAAGAGGACTCCGAAGGTGAGTCCGAAGGCGACATGGAAGAAGAAGCCACAGGCGAAGGCCTTGGCGAAGGCTTCAACGTTGGCCTGACCTTCGACCTTCTTGGCCGAGGCGACCAGTCGTTCAACGACTCAGCTGCTGCTGGCATCGACCGAGCCAAAGAAGACTTTGGCGTGAACGTCTCTGAGATCACCCCAGTCGACGCTTCCGCTCGTGGAACCGACCTTCAGCTCCAGGCAGAAAACGCCGACCTCGTGATCGGTGTTGGTTTCTCCTTCGCCGCTGACGCAGCGACGGTTGCCGCCGAGAACCCCGACGTCAAGTTCGCCATCATCGATGACTCCATGATGGACTTCGACGCAGGCGAGCCCATTGCACCAAACGCAGCAGGTCTCGTGTTCTCTGAAGAACAAGGCTCCTACCTCGTCGGTGTTGCCGCAGCGCTGAAGACCACCACCAACAAGGTTGGCTTCATCGGCGGCATGGCCGGCATTGGCCTCATCGAGAAGTTCGAAGCCGGGTTCGAAGCGGGCGCCAAGTCCATCAACCCCGACATCGAAATCGTGTCGCAGTACATCACCGAGTTCCCTGACTTTGCGGGCTTCGAAGCTCCTGACCGCGCCAAAGAAATTGCGTCGGCCATGTACGAAGAAGGCGCAGACATCATCTACGCCGCTGCTGGCCTGTCCGGCTCGGGCATGTTCCAAGCTGCTGCTGAAACCACCGAAGCCACCGGCACCAAGGTGTGGGGCATCGGCGTTGACTCCGACCAGTACCTGACTGTTGACCCAGCCGTACAAGAATACGTGCTGACCTCAATGCTCAAGCGTGTCGACAACGCTGTTTACCTCGTCACCGAAGCTGTGGCTAACGGCACCTTCGTTGCCGGCGAAACCCGCTACGACCTCGCCAGCGGCGGCGTCGGCTACTCCACCTCTGGTGGTTTCATCGACGACATCACCGACCAGATCGATGCAGCTGCTGACGACATCATCTCCGGTGCGGTTGAGGTTCCAACCACCCCAGGTGGCTGATAGTTAACGGACAACAGTGACGCCCGGTTCACCAGGCGCCGCTGCCAAATACTCATCTGAGTGCTTGGCTATTTCGTCCTGGAAGCGGGAACGGGCTAACGTCCGTTCCCGCTTCGCATTTTTGGAGGGTTCTGTGGCTCTGGCGATTGAGCTGATCGACATCACCAAACGTTTCCCTGGTGTACTTGCCAACGACCGCGTCAACTTGTCTGTTGAGGCAGGCGAGATCCACGCAATCTGCGGCGAGAACGGCGCCGGCAAGTCCACGCTCATGAAGATCCTCTACGGTATGCAGCCGCCAGACGAAGGCAAGATGCTCGTCAACGGCAAAGAGGTCAACTTCGCCAGCCCCAGCGAGGCCATCGACGCCGGTATTGGCATGGTCCACCAGCACTTCATGCTGGCCGACAACCTCAGTGTCCTCGAGAACGTGATTCTCGGATCAGAGCCGGTGATGTCTGGTGGGCGCATCGACTTCAACGAAGCACACCGCCACCTCGCCGAAGTAGCCGACAGCTATGGCCTCGACGTCGAAGCAGACGACCTTGTCGAAAGCCTCGAGGTGGGCGAACGCCAGCGCGTCGAGATCATCAAGGTGCTGTACCGAGGCGGTGAGATCTTGATCCTCGACGAGCCCACAGCAGTCTTGGTCCCCCAAGAGGTCGAAGAGCTCTTCCGAAACCTCCGAGAGCTCAAGGCTCGCGGCTCCACCATCATCTTCATCGACCACAAGCTGCTCGAAGTACTCGAGATCGCCGACTCCATCACTGTGCTGAGACAAGGCCGCACCGTCGCCACCGTCAAGGCCGAAGACGTCACCGCCGCAGACCTGGCCGAACTCATGGTTGGCTCCGAGCTCCCGTCGCCAGAAACGACTGAGAACACGGTCACAGACACAGTGGCGCTCGAAGTCACCGGGCTTACCGTCCTAGACGAAGACAAACGCCCATCGGTCAGCAATGTCTCGCTACGAGTCCGCAAAGGCGAGATCGTGGGCATCGCTGGCGTGGAAGGCAACGGCCAGGGCGAGCTCATCGATGCCATCGTGGGGACCGCAGACATCAGCACGGGTAGCATCTCGCTGCTAGGTGAAGACATCACCAACTGGGAAGTCCGTGCCCGGCGCGAAGCTGGCATTGGACTTGTCCCCCAAGACCGCCACCACGAAGGACTCCTCCTGTCCGCTCCGCTCTGGGAAAACGCTGCGCTCGGTCATCAAACGCAAGTGCCATTCTCGAAACGGGGCTGGATAGACAGGGCCGGCTCAAAGGCACAAACCGAGCGCATCGTCGAAGAGTTCGGTGTCCGCACACCCAACGTCGAGGTTGCCAGCTACGCGCTGTCGGGCGGCAACCAGCAAAAGCTTATTATCGGACGCGAAATGACCGCCAACCCGGTTGTCCTCATTGCCGCACACCCCACCCGCGGCATCGACGTCGGCGCCCAGGCGGCGGTGTGGCAAAGTATCCGCGATGCTCGCGCTGAAGGTCTGGCCACGATGCTCATCTCGGCCGACCTCGACGAGCTGATCGGCCTGTCTGACACCATCCTGGTGATGTTCCACGGCGAGATTGTTGCCGAGCTAGACCCCGCCAGCATTACCCCGCGTGATCTCGGTTCCTACATGACCGGCGCAGCTCGTTCGGAGGACAACTAATGCCCAAAGACTTCAAGACCCTGATGCTCACCGTGGCCGCACCCGCCACCGCGGTTGTCTTTGCGTTGCTCTTCAGCTCACTGGTGCTGCTGTTGGCGGGGAGTAACCCCATCGACGCCTTCGCCGACATGTTGGAATACGGCACCCGGCTCGAAGTCATGGTCGACATATTGAACAGGGCGGTTCCGCTCTATATCTCGGGCATTGCCGCCGCGGTTGGTTTCCGGATGAACCTGTTCAACATCGGTGTTGAAGGTCAATACAGCATGGGGGCCTTCTTCGCCGCTGCGGCTGGCGGTGCCATTGTGTTGCCCGGCTTCTTGCACCTGCTCTTCATTTTGGTGGTGGCCATGGTTGTTGGTGCGCTGTGGGCAGGCCTTGCCGGTTGGCTCAAGGTGGCCCGAGGCGTCAACGAGGTCATCTCGACCATCATGTTGAACTTCATCGCCCTCGGCGGCGTGATCGCTGCGCTTATCGTGCCATGGCGCGACGGCGAAGGTTCGCTGAACTCGGGAACCAAACTCATCGAAGACTCAGGCCTGTTGCCAGATCTCAACTGGCTGCTCGAAATCTTTACGCGCGACATTGGGAAGAGCCGAGAACTCTCGGGCGCACTCGTGCTTGCGGTGTTGGTTGGCATCTTCTACCACCTGCTCATCAACCGCTCGCGGCTCGGTTTCGACCTGCGAGCCAGCGGCATGAACCCCATGGCGGCCAAGGCTGGTGGCGTGCCGCCCAAACAGATGGTGATGTTGGCCATGGTGGTATCTGGCGCCATTGCAGGCTTGGTGGGCATGGTTGACATCTTGAGTCGAGCGGGTCGCTACGACAACAACTTCACCCCAGGGCTGGGCTTCGCCGGCATTGCGGTGGCCCTTCTTGGTCGCAACCACGCCGTAGGCGTTGCATTCTCGGCGCTGCTGTTTGCCTTCCTCAGCGCCTCTTCCTCAATCTTGCAGATCACCGGCTCGGCGTCACCGGAGATCGTGGTCATCATGCAAGGCATCATCTTGTTGGTCGCCGTCATTGCCTACGAGTTCGTAAACCGCATCAAGGAGCGTGAAGTGACCCGACTTGCGTCGCTGGCTGTCGAAGGAGCGGACGCATGAAAGCACTCGAAGCGTTGAACCGCATGCCCGCCTGGGCGCGTTACATGATCTACGCCCTCATCGGCATCCTCGTCCTCACCGTGGTCGAGTCGTTCGAGTCAGGCGACGTCAGTCGTCTCACCGCCGACACGGCGTCGCGGGCCATGCTCAAGTGGAGCGTGCCTATCTTGCTGGCTGGCCTTGGCGGTCTCTATAGCGAACGCGCCGGTGTAGTGAACATTGGCCTCGAGGGCATGATGATCCTCGGGACCTGGTTTGGGGCATGGGGGGCTCTCGAATGGGGCCCAACCGCAGGCATCATCATTGGCATGGCTGGCGGAGCGATTGGTGGCCTCATCCACGCCATTGCGACCGTGGGGTTCGGTGTGGACCACATCATCTCTGGCGTGGCCATCAACATCATGGCGCCGGGGGCTACGACGTTCTTGTCGTCGGAAGTCTTCGGCAACCGCACGCAGTCCCCCAACGTGCCTGGGGTGGGCCAATTCACCATGCCGGTCCTTGCCGGCGGGGATATTTTCGGTCTCGAAACCCCCGACATATTGGGGTCAATCGCGGACCAGGAGATTTTTTATCTGTCTGACATCGCCAATTTCAGCCGTGGCCTGATGAGCGAAATGTCCCTGTTCACCGTGATGGCGTTGGCCTTGGTGCCCATCACCGCCTGGGCGGTGTGGCGGACACGGTTTGGTTTGCGCCTGAGGATTGCGGGCGAAGCCCCGTACGCGGGCGAGTCCCTCGGTGTCGATATCATCAAGCGCAAATACCAAGGCGTCATCATCTCGGGTGCGCTCGCTGGCCTCGCCGGGGCATCCATCTCCATGGAACTGGCCGACTTCTACCAAGAGGGCCAGACCCAGGGTCGAGGCTTCATTGGGTTGGCCGCCCTCATCTTTGGCAACTGGAAACCTCAGGGCATCCTGGCCGCAGCGCTGCTGTTCGGCTACCCGTTTGGTGTGTCGCTACGCGACCTCGACGGGTCCTCGACACATGCACTGTTGCTGGTGGTCGCATTGGGGTTGGCTGCGGTGGCTGTGTGGGCGTGGACCCGCAACGCCAAGTCCGACGTCATCCTTGCTGGATCGTTCTCGCTGGGCATGTTCGTCTGGTATTTGTTATCCGACACAGCCCCGGACTGGTTACCTAATACCATGCCCTATGTCATCGTGTTGTTGGTCCTGGTGTTCGCCGCACAGCGACTACGCATGCCAGCAGCAGACGGATTGGTGTACCGCAAGGGCGGTAGCTAGTGCCATGTCAGGACCGGACCAGCCAATGCCCTCTCTTAGCCAACTGAGCCAGAACCAACTCGAGCAATACCGGCGCGACGGCGTGCTGGTACTGCCCGACTTCTACTCGGCTGAGGAGATCGCCAAGCTCCGGGCACGCATGCAAGACATGGTCGACGAGTTCGACCCGTCAACGGTGTCTACGGTCTTTAGCACCACCGACCGTGAGCAGATTCGCAACGCGTACTTCCTCGAGTCCGGCGACTCCATCGGCTACTTCTTCGAAGAAGGCGCCTTCGACGACGAGGGCAACCTGGCCGTTCCCAAGGAACAGTCGCTCAACAAGGTCGGCCACGCCATGCACGACCTCGACCCGGTGTTCTCGGAATTCTCTCGTAAGCCAGAACTGGCCGCAGTCGCGTCAGACATTGGGTACCAGGATCCCAAGCTGTTGCAGTCCATGTACATCTTCAAGCAGCCCCGCATCGGGGGCGAAGTCGTCTGGCACACCGATCACCCGTTCTTGTGGACCGACCCGGTGTCGGTCACTGGCTTCTGGGTAGCCCTCGAAGACGCCACTCGCGAAAACGGCTGTCTGTGGTGCTTGCCTGGCCAGCACAAGTTGGCGCCAAAGGAGCGTTTCCGTCGCGACGGGGACGCGGGCTCCACCTACATGGAGATCCTTGACGAGACACCATTTGATGTCAGCGCCGCTCAGGCCTTAGAGGCCGAGGCTGGCACGCTCGTTGTGCTCAATGGGCTGCTCCCCCACTGGTCGGCGCCGAACACATCAGAGAAGTCACGGCACGCGTTTACGCTCCACATCATCGAGGGCACCGCCGACTACCCGGCCGACAACTGGCTCCAACGCGGCCCCGGCATGCCGTTGCAAGGGTTCGATACGGTCAACGCTTAGCCCAACAACGCACTCAGCCTCAAACGCCAACTGGTCAACGAGACGGAGCTCATTGCTGAGCGAAAGACCTTCCAGTTCGCGCTGGCGGACGTATCCTGGCGTATGGCTCCCAACGTTCCTACTCTCACCGAGCTCCAGCAAGCGCCAAAGGTGCTGCTTCACGACCACCTCGATGGCGGCGTGCGACCACAAACGGTTATAGAACTCGCAGCAAAGCACGGCTACGCCGACCTCCCAACCACCGACGCCGACGAGCTAGCCACTTGGATGGTTCGTGGTGCCAGCCGCCTCAACCTGGTGTTGTACCTCGAGACCTTCGCCCACACCGTTGGGGTCATGCAGAGCGCCGACGCGTTGCACCGAGTCGCTGCCGAATGCGCCCAAGACCTCGCCGACGACGGTGTGGTCTACGCCGAAGTGCGGTTCGCACCCGAACTCCACGTGCAAGAAGGCCTCAGCCTCGACGAAGTGGTCGAAGCAACGTTGGCGGGTTTCCGTGACGGCTCAGAAGGCCGCACCATTCGCATCGGCACCCTGGTTACTGCCATGCGTCATGCGGCACGCAGCCTCGGGTCGAGGAGACGGTTGGCCGTCTCGAGGATCAGGTTGACGGCCTCGAGCCGTTCGGCGTGGG
>JAUIIS010000391.1 GCA_030431575.1 Acidimicrobiia bacterium
CGCTGGCTACCTCCTCGCCCGCTCTGGTGAGGCAACACAGTGTGTAGACGCTGCACACCTGCATACTTCGCTTGAAACACTTGGACCCGACGGCGTCGGTAGGCGCCACCTTTGTTGCGGGTTGGCGGGCCAACTCGAAGCGGCCACGATGGTGGAGCGCCACGGTACGCCCGATCTGGCAACCAAAGCTGCCGAGATTGGTGACCAGCTAGTTACGGCCCTTTGCAGCGGTGAAGGGTTCTACTGGCCCAAGGTCACCACAGAACCGGTGAGCTTGTTCCGAGGCCGCGCCGGGGTTGCCTTCGCATTGTTGCGTCACGCTGGGCTGGCCACGGTTACGTCGCCAGTGGCCATGCAAGAAATGGTCCCCGCCAGGATCTGACGCCACGCTGGCGGTGTGGTGAGATGGCGCATGGCAAAGAACGTATTGGGCACCGACCTCGAGACCTGTTCGGCTGCTCCGTTGACTGGCTTCTACCGGAATGGCTGCTGCGACACCGGAGCAGAAGACGTGGGTGTTCACGTGGTCTGTGCCGAAATGACCGAGACGTTTCTTGCGTTTTCTAAGAGCGTCGGCAACGACTTGTCTACGCCGGCACCCCAGTACGGGTTCGATGGCCTCAAGCCCGGCGATCGCTGGTGCCTGTGCGCAGAACGGTGGCAAGAAGCCTTCGAAGCGGGCGCTGCGCCCACAGTGGTACTCGAAGCCACCCATGCCGTGGCCCTCGAATGGTCCAACCTCGCTGACTTGCAAGGCGGGGCCTGACCTCTCCTCAGGTGAGGGCGTGACACACCGGGCCATGCCGCCAAGCGGTACTGCCAGCCAAGATCAAAACGAGTAGTGTCAGCAGCATGAGTCCTCTCGAAACAGTGAATGAGTTCATCCGACGCGTGTGTGCCAAGGATCTTGCTGGTGCGGCTGAGCTGGTCAGCGATGACATCGAATACGACAACGTGCCAATGGGGAAGAACCACGGCCCAGAAGAGCTGGTCGCGTTCTTGTCTCCAATGATCACAACGCTTGACGCCGTCGAGTTCATAACGCATCGAGAGGCCGCAACAGGCAACATCGTCATGAACGAGCGCACGGACCGCTTTGTTAAGGCCGGCGAGAACTACGACATCGCCGTGACCGGGGTGTTCGAGCTCAACGACGACGGCAAGATCTCTCTGTGGCGCGACTACTTCGACCTTGCAGCCGCCACAACGGTCCTTGGCGCTATGGCTGAGGGCTAGCCCCAGCTAGCTGCTCGCTGCCGAAACCACGTCTGCAAACAAGGCCAGGTGTTCGGGCCGATGCCGCAGCATCTCTGGGTGCCACTGCACCCCAATGATGTTGGCTGCCCCATCGATCTCCAGGGCCTCCACATGACCGTCTTGGTTGGTCGCCACTGCAACACAGCCCCGACCCAATCTGTCGATCACCTGGTGGTGCAGCGAGTTGGTTGCGAGTCGCTGCGTGCCCACCACCGAGGCCAGGCGGCTCTGCGCATCGATAAACACTTCGTGCGCTGTTTCACGTGCGAGGTCGGTGCACATGTGGTTGTCAACGTGTTGCACCAGCGAGCCACCGAGGGCCACATTGAGTGATTGCACGCCACGACAGATCGCCAAGGTAGGGGTGTTCGTAGCCACAAGTTCGCCTACCAACAGGGCCTCAAACTTGTCTCGTTCAGGTTGGGTCTCGCCGACTTCTGGTTTCGGTGTCTGCCCATAGGCGCCCGGATCGACATCGACGCCGCCAGCTATGACCACGCCATCGACTCGCGAGACGAGAACAGACACGGCGTCGGGATTGGTGGTGATGGGCAAGATGATGGGCACGCCGCCAGCTTTCTCGACCGCCCGCAGGTAGGGCAGCGTCGACAAGTTGGAGGGAAGATTGGTGTCGTGAATGGCCACGTTTGAGAACTCGGCACTCACCCCAATCAGCGGGGCTGTCATAGCGTCTCAAAATAGCGCGCCAGCTCCCACGCGGTTGGCCCCTCAGCGGTGATATCGCCACCGGTTGTGTGAAACGACAACCACTCGGCTCGCCGGAGCCCAATCCAGTAGTCGACAAGGTCGTCACCGAGGACACGTCGAAGGCGTTTGTCGGCGCTCAACGCCTCGGCAGCTTGGGTGATGGAGCGGGGGAGCGCGGTTGGGTAGGCGTCGCCATCAGGGAGCCCCCAGGCCATTTTGGTGAATCGCTCCGGGGGCTGTAGCTGTTCGTCTAGCCCCGCGATCCCACCAGCCAGCAACGCGGCGGCCCCCATGTGCGGGTGCATATCGCCGGCGCCCATGCGTTGCTCGAACCGGGCCGACGAGCGCGACCGAGCCAGGACCCGCACGGCGGCGGACTTGTTGTCGAAGTCCCACGTGGCGTGTGTCGGTACTGCCTTGAACCCTTCCACTCGGCGGAAACTGTTGGGTGTGGGAGCCATGAACGAAGCCGTGCCCTCCAACGTTGCCATCAGCCCTCCAAGCCAATGAGTCGCTGTCTCGGAGAGGTTGTGGGGGCGACCATCATCAAACACGAGGGGGCCATCTTCACCAACTAGCGAGTGGTGGATGTGGAGGCCGTTGCCGTAGTCAGGCGTGATTCGGGCCATGAAGGTCACCGAAAGGTCCTGCTCGTACGCCACCTCTTTGCACACTTGTCGCACAACAACAACGTGGTCGGCGGCGTTCAATGCCGTGTCAGGTGCCAGATTGAGCTCGAATTGACCCGCAGCAGCTTCGGCGTTCCACGCTTCCCACGGCACGCCCAGCGCGTCGAGTCGGTGACACACCTCGCTCATGATTGGGTCGAGGCGGTGCATGTCTTGAGCCAAGTAGGGCAGGTGACTGGGCACGCCGAACGGACGCAGTTCTGCGTAGTTGGCGGCATGGTTCTCACCGAAAGAGCCGTCGAAGAACTGGCCTTCGATTTCGAAAGCGAAGCGTGTGAAGATGCCACGGTTGGCCAGGTCTGCGCTGAGCCGAGAAACCAGGCTGCGGCCACAAATCGGGAGGGGTTCGCCATCGACGTCGGTGGCGTTGGCTAGTACTACCGCGAGGCCCTCTGTTGCAGCGTCGAGGCGGAGTGTGTCGAGATCAGGCACCAAGTGCACATCACCAATGACCGTTGAGCGCCACGGTGCGGTGAAACCAACGGCTGGCTCTCCTACGCGGTCTGTGCCAAAGGTGTAGTCGGCAATGCCGATACCGGTTGTGGCAATGTCTAGGAACGCCTGTGGTGAGAGGACTTTTCCGACCAGCAGGCCGTCGTGTTGGATCCCCTGCACCCGGACCCGTCGCACCCGGTGCTCATCGAGAAACGCAGCTGCTTCTTGTGTGGTCATCATGTGAGCTCTCCAA
>JAUIIS010000392.1 GCA_030431575.1 Acidimicrobiia bacterium
GAAATAAACGGTGCACGCATCTGGGTGTCGCTTGGCCCAATCAACTTCCAACCAGGTGAATTCGCCAAGATTGCGCTCGCCGTCTTCTTTGCCGCGTACCTCGTCGAGAAGCGTGAGCTGCTGGCGTTCTCCAACCGCCGCGTCCTCGGCATGTCTATCCCCGAAGCACGACATCTCGGGCCCATCGGCTTGGCGTGGGGCGCGTCGCTGCTGGTCATGGTGTTCGAGCGCGACCTAGGCAGCTCGCTGCTGTTCTTCACGCTCTTTGTGGTGCTGTTGTGGGTAGCCACCGAACGGGCCTCGTACTTGTTGATGAGCCTTGTCATGTTCGCTGGCGGCGCGGCGTTGGCCTACAGCCAGTTTGGTCACGTGCGCCAACGCGTCGACATCTGGCTGCACCCGTTCGAAGACCCGTTCGGCGACGGGTTCCAGGTCACCCAAGCAGCGTTCGCCCTCGCCGACGGCGGCCTCACCGGCACCGGCCTAGGGACGGGCAGCTCAAATACCGAGAACATCCCCGCCGTAGAAACCGACTTCATCTTCGCCATCATCGGCGAAGAATTGGGTCTCATGGGCACAACAGCTGTGCTGGTGGCATTCATGTTGATGATCGGCGGCGGGCTGCGTGTGGCCCTGCTAGCCGACCGCCCCTTCGACAAACTGCTCGCCACTGGGCTCACTACCCTCCTTGGCTTCCAAGCATTCATCATTGTGGCCGGCGTCATTCGGGTGCTTCCCCTTACCGGTGTCACTCTGCCGTTTGTGTCCTACGGCGGCTCGTCGCTACTGGCCAACTGGATGCTGCTGGCCCTGCTGCTGCGCATCTCCGACGACACCGTCAGCCGCCAACGTAACGAGCTCGCCGCCCAAGCCGCCCAACGGGTGCCGGTATGAACCGCAACATCCGCATCCTGGGCGTGGGCCTGACCCTGTGCTTCTGTGTGCTGTTTGCTCAGCTCAACCGTGTGCAACTGGTGCAGCAGGAAGAACTCCAAGAGAACCCGGCCAACAACCGCCAAGTAGAACGAGACTTCTCGCGGCCGCGCGGGTCAATCTTCACAGCCGACGGCACCGTCATTGCCACCTCCGTTGAGGTCGACGATGACCTTGAACGAGAACGCACCTACCCCGAAGGCGACCTTTACGCCCACACCACCGGCTACTTCTCGTTCCAGTTCGGCGCCGACGGCCTTGAACGCCAATACAACGACCAGCTCTCGGGCCAAACCACCGAGCAACAGTTCTCAAGCTTCGAAGACCTCTTCCAAGACACCGACACGTCCGCCAACCTCACCGTCACCCTGCGCCACGACGTACAAACCGTCGCCAAGGCGGCTCTTGGCGATCAACGCGGGTCCGTCGTTGCGCTCGACCCGCGCACTGGCGACATCCTGGCCTTCTGGAGCACACCCTCCTATGACCCATCCATCCTTGGTTCGGTCAACCTCAGCGAAGCAGAAGCCTTCTGGAACCAACTGGGCGAACTTCCCGGCATCCAAGACCCACGCCTGGCTCGCATGTACCGAGAGATCTACTTCCCAGGCTCCACCTACAAGGTCGTTACCGCTGCCGCGGGCCTCGACGCCAACGCGTTGAGCATGACCAACCCGGTGTTTGAGGCATCCAGCGAGTACATCGCTCCGCTTACCACGACGCCGCTACGAAACTTTGGCGGGTCCACGTGTGGCGGCGACATGCGCGAAGCGCTGCGGGTGTCGTGCAACACGGTGTTCGCCGAAATCTCCGCCGAAGTCATCGGCCCCGACCCCATGATCGAAGTCGCCGAACGGTTCGGCTTCAACACCACACCACCCATCGACCTGCCCGCCGCCGTCGCGTCGAACTTCCCTGACTCCTTCGGCGCCAAAGTTTCAGAAACCGACGGCGACCCAGCAGTACCTATCGTCGAAAACACGCCAGCCCTCGCCCAAGCTGGCATCGGCCAGTTTGACGTTAAGGCCACCCCACTCCAGATGGCCCTGGTCGCTGCAGGAATCGCCAACGACGGCATCATCATGAAGCCACACCTCATGGCCGACCTGCGCAACCAAAAGGGCGAACTCATCGACGAGTACAACCCTTCGGTCTGGAAGGCCCCCATCAGCACCGGCGACGCAGCCAGCCTCAGAGAAGCCATGGTCAACACCGTCGTCAACGGCACAGCCAGCGCAATGCAGGTATCGGGCTTCGAAGTCGGCGGCAAGACAGGCACCGCCCAGGTCGACGCCGAACGGCCCGACGACACCCATGCCTGGGTTATCGGCTTTGCCGGCCCCTCAGGCGAACCCGCCACCGTTGCTGTCGCTGTCCTCATCGAATCGGTGCCTGGCGCCGGCCAACAAACAGGCGGGGGCGCCGCAGCCCCCATCGCCCAAGCCGTCCTCGCCCAAGCCCTGTCCTAGTCGGGGCGCTCCGTAGGTTTACCCCACTTGGTAGACAGCGGTGTGTCCGACCCCTGTAGAAACCGACACGGCAAGCGGTCTACCACCAGGCGGCCCGGCCATCAGCGCAACGGCTCTCAGAGTGCCAAGATGGCGGACATGTCATCACGACCCGTTGCACTCATCACCATGGCTACCGGCTATGTCGGTCCAGAACTCGCACGCACCATGGCCACCCGCGGCTTCGACCTCGTCCTTCACGGCACAGCCGACACCGGCTCAATGGTTGGCATCGATGTCTCGTTCGCCGACCAAGTGCCTGCACTCGAGGCGCTAGGTGCCAGCGTGCTCACCGTCACCGACATCGACCTCACCACCCGCGAAGGCAACGACGACCTGGTGGCCAAAGGGCTCGAGCACTTCGGTCGCCTCGACTCTGCCTGCTACGTCACCGGCCAAATCATCACCGGCAAATTCCTCGACATGACCGACGACCATTGGGAACGCGTCAAGCGCTACAACCTCGACATGGTCTTCCACGGCCTCCAAGCCGCGCTGCCACCAATGGTCGAGGCTGGCTCTGGCCAGATCGTGGTGTTCACCTCCGCAACCGGAGGACGCCCAGAACCCATGGTCTCCCTCTACGGCGGCACCCGTGCCGGTGCCAACGGCATCGTCCGTGCCGTCGGCCTTGAACACGCCAAGAAGGGCGTCCAAGTCAACGCGATTGGCACCAACTACATGGACTTCCCCGGCTTCATCCAAGCCTCCGGTGCCAACAACCCCGAGCGCCGCGCCCAAATCGAAGCCCAAGTCCCGATGCGCCGCCTCGGCACAATGGAAGAACTCGCCATCGTCACCGCCAACCTCCTCGACGGCTCCAACCGCTTCCAAACCGGCCAATTCTTCGACTTCTCCGGAGGCTGGGGAGCGTGACATTTGGGG
>JAUIIS010000393.1 GCA_030431575.1 Acidimicrobiia bacterium
TCCGGCACATCTATGTAGGTATGGCCGCAGTGATCTTGGTCGCGGTTCCATCCTTCGGAGCGAGAGCTGTCATAGGGCGTTCCCCCGCCCTCGCAGGCCAACGGATCAGAACCGTCACCCATGTTGGCAGCGAAGCCAACGTGAGCGGTAGTGATGTCCGCACAGGCGTAGAGGCCAATGCAGCCACGTGCTGTCTGGGTTGCGGTGTTGTCTTCTGGGAGCCACACCCAGGTTTGGAGGCCGACGACTTGGGGCACGTCGCTGCCGGGCGAGAACTGTGGGTCCGGTGGTGGAGCGACCACGGCGCGGCGGACGGTCTCGGCCATCGCGCCGGGCGGTGGGCCGTCTGCGGCGGGGCCGAACCCGGCGGTTGTGTCGGTCCCGCCGTAGGGGCACCACACCAGAACGTAAGCTTCCTCGGGCACTTCGGGACCCGGACCAGCCGGCACGACGGGGAGGCGCTGCCGCAGTTCCTCGTAGGGTCCGACGTCCGCGTGGCATGGGCTGATGCTGCCACTACCGACACGGTTGGCTTCGGTACCGACCGTGACCGCAACCTCACACGACCCTGCCGCTGTGCACGACGCCGCACCGACAGGACTTGTGTCGACGGTGCCTCCCTCGTTGCCGCCCCATTCATTGCCGCCCTGAGCCAAAGCAGATGGAACGACAATTGCCAGAAATGCAAAGAGTGCGCCGAGCCGAACAGCTACTCGCATGCTTGGTCCCCAAAATCGACTGCGTTCACAAGCCAGATACCTCGCTCGAGTGCCAACCTTGCTTGCGCCTGAAAATCAGTCAGCGCCTGATTGCGAATGGCTGAGTCGTCTGTGAGGCTGCGAACGGTGGTTTCCGTCGCTATGCAGTCGGCGATGACAGCTTGTCCGTCCGAACGGAAGGTCACGGTTGGGTCGGAACTCGTCAATACGCCGTCGAGATATACCCCATCAGATTCACGCCTTGCGATTCCGTCGGTCAGCCCAGTCAGTGCGTCTCCAGAGACGAAACTGGTGAGGTCCTTTGACTCGATGGATGGGTTCTTGCCGCTCGCCTCGGCGCTCAACGTCAAGTAGCGCTCCCATGCGGCGATGACTTCGGCTTCGCGTGGGTCGGCTTCGGGGGTGGGGGCCGCGGTGGGCTCGGAGGTCGGCGTAGATGTCGCAGTCGGCGAGGGGGTTGGCGGGATCGGCGTGCTTGTTGGAGGTACGAGTTCGTCTGAGATGGCGACGGTTGGCGTTGGGGCTACAGCGGTGGACTCGCTGCCCGAGCAACCGACGATCACTGCAAGGGCAGCGGCCAAGAGGAAGCAGAGACGTGTGGTTGTTCCCCGGCCCGCCGGCGGGGGTTGTTCGTGGGTCAGCACGAAGCAACTCCTCGGTTAGATCAACAATGAGGTAACGGTCAATGTCGTGCTGACCCTTACGATGCATTTCGATGTAGTTCATGCATGTTGCCACAAACGGCGGCGATTACCAACAGTGCCGGGAACGTCTCCTCAATCGGCAGGGTCGAATGGCCCCTTCTCGTCCCGCACCGGGCCTAGGCCACACGGGTCCGGGGCCCTTTTGGAAGACTTCATGGCCACAACTACTCTGGCCGCGGGTTGGGGATCTCGTGCACGGACGCGGCGCGGGGTGGGTTCCCGTACGTTCGCCGCTGTAGGGCGAGGAGATCTTCATGTCGCATACCCTCAATCCCAGACGCTTGTCCATCGGTGCAGTGCTCGCCGCGTTGGCGCTTTTGCTTGCGGTAGCTCCCCCAGCAGTCGGGGCCAACACCAGCGACGCGCCCCCCGGCGGCGGCGGGTTCGGCATCGACCAGCCCCTCGACGCCAACCACGCACAAGCGCCAGTCAACGGAACTGGGTTCAACAAGGGCGGCATCGCCAACCCCGGCACCCTCCGGTTCATTTGGCCCCTCGAAGCCCGCGGAAGCCTGCCAGGCATGGACCTCGTGGCCGCCAAGATCAACTTCATCGACCACGACGAACGCCATGAACACCTCGAAGATTATGAGGGCGGCGAACGCACCTACGACATCCCCGGCTACAACCACGACGGCACCGACCTCTCCCTGTGGCCAGCGCCATGGGCGGCCATGGACGCCAACATCATGGCCGTCGTCGCAGCAGCCGACGGCGAGATCATCGTCCGCCAAGACGGCAACTACGACCGCAACTGCGCGTTCACCTCCGCCCCCGCCAACTACGTAATCATCCGCCACGACAACGGCTGGACGTCGCTGTACACCCATCTCAAAGAAGGCACTGTCACCAGCGCCCAAGTAGGCGACCAGGTCGAAGCCGGCGACTTCCTCGGCTTCGTGGGCAGCTCGGGAAGCTCCACCGCACCCCACCTGCACTTCGAAGTCCGCGACAACAACGGCGACATGGTCGACCCCTGGAACGGACCCTTCAACCCCACCACACCCGTCAGCGTCTGGGCCAACCAGCGCCCCTACTTCGAACCCAGCATCACCAAAGTTTCTGCCTCTGCGGTTGCTCCGAGTGCTGGCGGTTGCGACCCGTCCGAGTTTGGTGATCAAGAGATCTACGACCCAGGCGACCGCATCTACATCGCCGTGTACCCCACCGAAACGCCAGCCAATACCCCCATCGTCTGGACGCTCTACACCCCAGACGGTTCCGAATACTCGCAGCGTTCGTTCTCCACCCCCCAGGCCTACGGGGCGTCATGGTGGTATCACAGCTGGGACCTGCCCGAAAATGGATCGCTTGGGCGCTGGAGCTACCGGGTCACCGTCGGCGACCTCGAACGCACCGGCAACTTCGTGCTCGGCACAGCCGACGTCTGCAACGGGCGTGCCGTCACCGTCGACCTCGGCAAAGGCGAACAACCCACCGACGGCGACGACGTCATCCTTGGCACCAGCGGCGCCGACGTTGTCAATGCCGGTGCTGGAGACGACCTCGTCTGCGCCCGCGGCGGAGCCGACCGCGTGAAAGGCGGGCCGGGCAACGACGTCATCCTCGGCCAGAAAGGCGCCGACCGGCTGTGGGGCGGGTCGGGTGACGACGAGCTACAAGGCGGCTCCGGCAAGGACCGACTGAAGGGCGGTAAAGGCAACGACCTCGTCGTGGGCGGCTCCGGTAAAGACAAGCTCTGGGGTAACGGCGGCCTCGACCGGCTCCGCGGAAAAGGCGGCAACGACACCCTCAAGGGCGGGAAAGGCGCAGATGCCCTCGACGGGTACAAAGGCAACGACCGCTGCATCGGCGGCCCCGGCGCAGACACCACCAATCGCTGCGAACGCCTGAGCTAACAGCGTTCGGTCGGGACCGGTGGTGGGGGCGCGAGGTC
>JAUIIS010000038.1 GCA_030431575.1 Acidimicrobiia bacterium
GACACAGGCCCTTGTAATCAGTCGCAAAGTCGATAACGCTACTGTAGCGTAGCGAAACCTCCCCAATGCACCCACCGAGGAACTATGTCAAACGCTCTCTTCCGACTTGGCCGTTTTGCGGCCCGCCACCCCTGGCGTGTTATCAGCGCCTGGATCCTCATCTCTGTTGTGGTCATCGGTTCTGCCGGGGCCTTCGGTCGCGACCTCGAAGACACTTTTGAGGTCCCTGGGCTCGACTCCACCAAGGCGCTCGCCTTGTTGTCCGAGGCCCAGTCCGACCGAGCTGGCTTGACCGCGCAGGTTGTGACCACCCCGCTCGAAGAAGGTGACAGCTTCTTCGACTCACCCGAGTACCAGGCTGAGCTTGCAGCCATCCAGCTCGAGCTCCTTGAACTGCCCGGCGTGATTGGCACCACCGACGTGGCGGGCGCACTCGAGCAAGGCAACGAGGTGGCGGTCCAAACGGGGTCCGTGTCACCAGACGGCAACGTCGCACTCATCCGGGTGCAATACCCCATTGTCGAAGAGACCAGCCTCGACGACCTCGAAGCTCTCACCGACTATCGGCTCGAAGCCGCCGAAGGCTCACTGCTGCAAATCGAAATGGGCGGCGACCTCTTCAACGCGTTCCAAGAACCAGAGACTGGCGTTGGCGAGCTCATAGGCATCGTCGTGGCCGTCATCATCTTGCTGGTCGCGTTCGGCTCAGTTATTGCCATGGGCCTTCCGTTGGGCATGGCCATCTTTGGCCTCGCGCTCGGCATCAGCTCCATGTCGTTGATCACCTACCTCATCGATATCCCAAGCTGGGCCCCACAAATGGGCTCCATGATCGGGCTTGGCGTCGGTATCGACTACGCCCTGTTCATCGTCACCCGACACCGTGAACATTTGGCTCGAGGCATGACCGTGCCCGAATCGGCCGGACGCGCCATAGCCACCGCCGGACAGGCAGTCATCTTTGCCGGCGGCACCGTTGTCATCGCCATCCTCGGTTTGGCCTTCGCTGGGGTTCCGTTCATGACCGCGGCCGGCGTCGCCGTGAGCTTCATCGTGCTGATCATGGTGCTGGCATCGGTATCGCTTCTCCCTGCGTTCCTTGGCCTAGCGGGTCACTGGATCAACCGCCTCACCGTGCGCAAGCACACCGGCGAGCAAGTACAAACCGTCGGCTCACGCTGGGAAACCTGGGGTACCCACGTCTCCAACAACGCCTGGAAGTACCTCATTGGCGTCACCGCATTCTTGCTCGCACTCTCCGCACCAGTCCTTGCCCTCGAGCTTGGTTTCCCAGACGAAGGCACCCTGCCGGAATCTCGCACCGAACGTCGCGCCTACGACCTTGTCGCCGAAGGCTTTGGTCCCGGCATCAACGGACCGCTGGTTATCGCCATTGATATCTCCGAAGATGCCAGCGTGGTCGACCCCCTTGCCCTTGCCATCGGCGACGACCCCGGCATTGTCAGCGTCGCCCCACCCGAGGTCGACTCCAACGCGGGGGTGGCCACCATCATTGCCTTCCCCACAACGTCACCACAAGACAGCGACACCGTAGACACCATCTCGCGGTTGCGTTCTGATGTGTTCCCAGCGGTTCTCGATGACAGCGCCGCAACCGCTCACGTCGGCGGCCAGACCGCCAGCTTCAGCGATGTCGGCGGCAGAGTAGGCGACCGTCTACCCCTCTTCATTTTCGCAGTCATCACGCTGTCGTTCTTGCTCTTGATGCTGGTGTTCCGCTCCATCTTGGTGCCGCTCAAAGCAGCGCTGCTTAACCTTTTGAGCATTGGCGCCGCCTACGGCGTCTTGGTGATGGTCTTCCAGTGGGGCTGGGGTCTCGGCTTGGTCGGGCTAGAAACCACGGTGCCCATCGTGTCCTTCCTACCCATGTTCATGTTTGCGGTGCTGTTTGGGCTTTCTATGGACTACGAGGTCTTCTTGTTGTCCCGAGTTCGCGAGGAATACTTAGCCACCGGCGACAACGACATGTCGGTCATCCACGGCATTGCCAGCACCGCCCGAGTCATCACCTCAGCAGCCCTCATCATGATCTCGGTCTTCCTCGGCTTCGTGCTCGGCGACGACCCGGTCATCAAGATGATGGGTCTGGGCCTCGCAACAGCCATCTTCGTCGACGCCACCATCGTCCGCATGGTGCTCGTTCCGGCTTCGATGAAACTGATGGGCGATGCCAACTGGTGGATGCCCGATTGGCTCGACCGGCTCCTGCCTACCATCGACATTGAGGGCGAATCGGGTCTCCCAGAACCTGACATGGAAGCAGACGATGCACCGCAACAGCCCCAACGCGAAGAAGCGCTGGTCTAGAAACTCCTCAGGTTCACTTGACCTGCTGAGATGCACCCCCGGGTGCGTCTCGCAGGTCCAGACTGGGTGCTGATGCAGGCTGGGCTTCGCTCCACCGCTGCATCACACCATGGTTGGCGACAAGCGCTCGATGCGACGTCTCCAGCTGGCGTTGGGTTGGGCGCAACGTCGAGAACAACGCACCCAGGTGACTAAAGCGTTCCACTAGCTGTTCCGATCGGCCAACCATGGCGGTCGCGCTGCGAAGCACGCCTTCCACTTGGCGATGCATGTCTGCAAGCGACGAAGGCCCTTGGCCCAACCGAACGAGCTCTGCGTTCGCGGCCATGACGTTCGTATCGCAGTTACGGACGAGGTGACTCAGCCGATCCACGCCTTCGGCTAGCCGCTCGAGCGACGGTGCCATGGCGATAGCGGCGCGCTCGGCCACCTCGACCTGCTCGGTGGCCGACCAATTCGGCATTTCGGGTGGGACAACAGACTGACGAACTAGTTGTTCGAGCCGCTGGTCGGTGAGTGCAAGGGCATTCGTCACCGCCTCCAAGTCCGCTTCGGCGGCTGCGGCGATTTCCATTGCCCCAAGGGGTCCTGGCAATCCTTGCGTACGCGCCTCGCGTTGAGGCTTCGCTCGTTCCAGCGGCGGTGCCCAGATCACGAAACCAATCGCACCAACAACCATCGCCGCGCTCAGCGTCCACAGGCCAGCGCTCCAGCCCTCTAGGGCCGCTCGCTGAACATCGGTCACCAAGCCTGCGGCGCCATCGCCCAGGGTGGGCGCTATCTGAGCCACCGCAAATGGCGACTCTCGCACCGCATTGGTGACTTCTTCGGGATACCCAGTGAGCGATGAGATCTCGGCCCGGTAGGCACTGTTGAACGCGGAGCCCGCCACCGCAATACCAATCGCTGTGCCGAGTTCTCGAAGCACATCGTTGAGGGCCGACGCCACGCCTTGCTTCGCTGGCGGCAACGATTCGACGATGGCCTCGGTAGCGGGCGGACCAGCTAGGCCGTAGCCGACGCCCATGATCATGACTGAGATGAGGAACTCTCGCAGCCCGCCGTCTACGCCAATGGTGGCGCCGTAGGCAAAGCCAACGCCCATGGTGGCGATGCCCACCCCGCCTACGACTCGACGCCCCACCCGGTTGGCCAACGGGATGGCAACAAGCGAGGCGGGCACGAGGCCAAGCGATATTGGAATGAGCGACAGGCCAATATCCAAAGGTCCGTAGCCCAGGAACACGCCGAGGTAGAACACCACCAGAAAGAAGATGCCAAAGGCGCCCACGAACTGCGTGAATACCGACAGCGACCCGGCTCGAACACCGCGCTGAGCAAAGAGTCTCACGTCCAACAATGGTCGAGGTGTGTAGAGCTCCCAGGCAGCAAACGCCACAAGTGCGATGCCGCCAATAATCAAACCAGCGAGGCTTACAGTCGACGTCCAGCCTTTCACCGGACCCTCAATGATGCCGAGCACCAGGGCGCCGAACGCCACGGCCGACAGCGCCCCGCCTACCGGGTCAAGGTTTGCTTCGTCGGGGTCCGAAGAATCGGGTACGCCATAGAGGCACAACGCCAAGACGAAACCCGTGGCGATGGCCATCGCCAAGAACAACGATCCCCACCAAAAGTTCTCAATCAAGACCCCGCTGGCCAAAATGCCGAGGAAGCCGCCCGCTGAGACTGCGGCAGTCCAGATAGCCACACCCTTAGATCGCTGGCTTTGAGGCAACGCCGAGGTGATGGTGGACAGCGTCGCCGGGAACACAAACGCAGCACCCACGCCCGACACCGCACGAGCGGCAATCACCTGGTTCGCGGTGTCCAAGAAGATGGTGACGATGCTCGCTGCCAGCACAATGGAGAGGCCGAGCAACAAGATGAGTCGTCGCCCAAAGCGGTCACCGATAGCACCGATTGGCAGAAGGAGCGAGGCCAAGGCCACCGCGTAGATATCGACCATCCATTGGCTTTGCGCTTGCGAAGCTTGCAGCTCGACGGCCAGCTCGGGTAGGGCAACGTTGAGGACAGCCACGTTGGCCACTACCAACATGGCAGCGGCGACTGTTGCCGTTAGGACAACAGCCGGTCGGCGCTGTGTGCTTGCCCCCATGGTCTGTCAAGCCTTACGCGCAAGTACACCGCCGTCAATTTGGCCTGCGTTGCTGGCTTAATCCGTTGCCAGCGTGGGCGGGCGGAGGTCCACGGCATCACCGACGTGGAGCTCACCCGACGTGAGGAGCCGACAAACAGACCCGGCTTGGCGCCTTAAGGCAATCTTGGCGCCGCGCCCAATCACATCGTCAAGCAGTTTGCACGGAGCCGCTATGCGCACAACCTCAAGATCCACTGCACCCAGCCGGATCCGGTCCCCTGGTGTTGCTGGTATGTCACCGTCCAAGATTGTGATGTTGCGGCGCGTGTCGCTGGCGTGAATCTGGGTGCCAAGAGCTTCGCTGGCAACTGCCAACTGGGTCAGGGACTGAACAGTCACATGGCGATGGCGCGAGCCGTGGTAGCGGTCTCCTACAAGACCAACGCCGCCCTCGGCGAACACCGAGTCCACCGCTTTCATGGGCAGTCGGCTGGCAGGCGCTATGTGGATGGCCGCAATCTCAGAGCGGAACACGTTCGCTACGACGTGGCTGATTCGTCGGCGAGGTCCAACAATGCTTCCCACTGTGCGACAGTTAGCTCGCCGCTCACTCGGATGACCACGTTGCCGTCGCTACCAACCACAACAAAGTACGGGAAACCCGCCAAGCCATAACCAATAGCAAGTTCCGACTCGGCCGAGTCGCGCACGGCCAGCGGTGTCCAACCTTCGGTCTCGAACCAATCCGACGGCGGATAGTTGGGCTGCCCGGCATCTACCGCGGTTGACACACCAATAATCTCGACGCCGTCGGGGGCGTCGTTGTTGTCAAGCCAATCGACCAGACGTGGGAGTTCTCTCTGGCAGTGCCCACACCAGTGCGCAAAGAAGCCAATCACTTTCGCGCTTCCGTCACCGGGTTCCACGGTGTGCTCAACGCCACCAAAATCTGCAGCAACAAAACCCGGGGCTGGCTTGCCGACAGCAACGTCAGTTGGCGCCGTCCGGTCGTAGGGAGGTAGCGGATCGCCGAATAGCTGAACCTGGCCTGTTTCGCCGGGGCTTTGGTCTGGGTCGGTCTCGCCAGCATCTGGGGTCTCGGCAGGCTCGGGTGTCTCGGGGGCTTCGCTGGCCTCGTCACCGGTAGCGGCAACCGAGTCGTCGTTGTCATCGCCATCGCCGCCGCTGAACAACATCGCAGCCACCAAGGCCGCGACGACCACAACCACGAGTCCACCGCCAAAGAGCAGGGCCCGGTTGGGACCGTCCTCTCCAGACCGAGTGGCTGCACGAGTGTCTTGGGACTTATTCATAGTGTTGCCTCGACGTCGGGAGAGTTCGTTTGCACGGCATTCGTGCCAGGACTTGGACTATCGGCACGACAGCGCAACGACAGTATGGCTAGACCTGTTATTGCGAAGAATCCACAACCGGCCATAAAGGGAATCGAAACAAAGCCGAACGTGTCGACCCACTGCGCATTGCATGGGGCAGTGATATCGCAGCTTGAGCTCTGATCGGGAAACATCTGCAGTTGGTAGTGGTAGAGCGATAGGCCCAGGCCGACCAGCGAAAGCGGAAGCGCATACCAACCCCATTGCTCGTCTTTGCGGAGCCAACCCACGCCAATGACGGCCACAAGGGGGTACATGCAGATGCGCTGGTACCAGCAGTACAGGCAAGGCGTGAAGTTCTGCGACTCTGAGTAGTACAAGCTGCCGACCATTGCGGTTGCAGCAATCGCCCACGCCAGCGGCCCAAGCAGTGGCATGAGGTCACCCACGAGCGTTCGGCGGTCCTGACGCACCGACAGCAATAGCGCGACAACACCCACCACAGCCGCCACAAGGGCTAAGAGGGCAAAAAAGACGGACACCTGTTCTCTGCTCACAACCACCCAAGTGTAGGACTTGGGCCTGCCAACCCCCGTTCACATCCCGCAGATGTAGTGCCAGCTCCAACACGACACGCACGCACTGCCCGTTGTACTCTCGCCGTTGCGGAGAGACTTCCTCATCGGGAGCCCGTCACCTGCAGGAGCGTGTGTGACACCCAACTTTCGGTTCGAACCTGCGACCCCTAATGGTCGCGGACTCATCGCCCGACCGCGCCTTATCGCAGCTCTGAACGACCGTTTCGAACATCGCATCACACTCATCACCGCACCGGCGGGATCGGGCAAGACCACCGCTTTGTCCCAAGCGTTTCACAACAACCTGCTCGACCCTGTAGGGCGCGACATTTGGCTGGGCGCCGTAAAGGCCGACGCCGACCCTCTAGCTTTGCTTGGCGGTTTGGCCGCAGCATGCGGTCTGCAGAACTCTGGCGACGAGACCGACGACATTGCCCTCATCAGCGACTTTGTGTGGACCGAAGCACCGGACAGGGTGGCCTTCCTTATCGACGACTCTCACCGCCTAGGAGACAGCTGCGGGATGCTTCTCGACGCGCTGATAGCCGCGCTCCCCGCCAACGCCAGCCTGGTGCTTTCTGGCCGATCGCACCCGCCACTACGCATTGCCCGGCTCCAAGCCATGAACGAGGTCGTGACCATCGACGAAGACGTGTTGCGCCTCGACGATGAAGAGGCCAATGCTCTGGTGAAATCGCACGGTCAGGGCGACGCCACAAAGCTTTCCCGTCACGCCGCGTCGGCTCACCTAGGTCTACGGGTCGGTCCGTCCGCGGCCACCGAGTTTCTTCGTGAAGAGGTCCTCAGCCACCTCAAACCCCAGCGGCTCAGCGCGTTGGCCGCAGCCGGCGTCATTGGAGACATCGACGACTCCCTGGCTCTAGCACTGTCAGATGGTGCCTACACCGTCGAGCAGTTGACCGACGGTTTACCGCTCATCGAGCGCCACGAAGGGCAAGGGTCTTGCCGCATCCACGAGCTGCTGCGCGATGCGCTGTCCACTGCGCTCAATGCCGACCAGCAGCATCGCGCCATCGAGGTGGCCGCCGAAGTCGAACTCGAGCGAGGCAACCTCCCGAAGGCCTGCGAGCACCTTGTCCAAATCGGGGCGAACAGCCGAGTCGGCGAAGTAGCCCGTCAGTTCATTGTGCTCCCAACGCTTCGCGCACCAGTCGATGCGGTGCGCTCAGTGCTCCAAAGTGTCGGCCAAGCAATGCCCGGGTCGGGGCTGCACCGTCTCTTGGAAGCGCAGACCGCGCTCAACCTTGCCGCTGGCGAGGTGATCGACCGATTCGGTGAAGCTGCCCAAGTCGCTTGCGCCGAGGGAGACGAGTTGGTCGAAGCTGTGGCGGTGTTTCGCGTTATTCAAACCGCAAACACCCGTAGCGGGCCGTTTCCGCTGCCCTACGTCCAGCGCATTGGCGAGCTCGCAGAAACGTCCGCATACGCAAGTGCCGTCGCTGCCTATGTCGAATCGCTCCAGCTCGGGTTCGCCGGAGACACGACTGGGGCATTCGAGGCCATGACCCGATGCAAGTCGCTGGGCCCCGACATCTTGATGGTGATGGACGCCGAGCGCGGCTGCGACCTTGGGCATCCCGAGATTGTCGCTGCTGGGCTCACGCCAGACGACCTCGACAAGTTGCCACCCGGCGCTGAAATCTTTATTTCCTTTGCCATGTGGCTGCGCGGTGAGGCCCCTCCAGAGCTGGCGCTACCCATTGGCATAGACATGTTGCCGTCGACGCTAAGGCGCGGGCATACCCAGACCTCTGCGTCGATGCTCTCGGTCCTCGCCCACATCGCCTTAGCGGCAGGCGAAAACGACCGGGCCGAAGACTACGCACAGCGCTGCGACGCGCTCGCGCGAGGCCAAGGCGACCCTCGCACAGAACTGTTCGCGACCATGGCACTGGCCGCGGTGGCTAGCGCCGCTGGAGACGACAGCGCGGCGGCAGCATTACTTGACGAGGGTAGGACCGGCATTCCTCTCGGAGCATGGCCCGCAAGGCCTTACCTGCTAGGGATTCCGCTTCTGTATCTGGTGTCGCCACACACCCGGCCAACGCTCGATGGGTGCCAGTTTGGACCCGCGCTACGTACAGCCGTCCGAGCCGGTCAAGCTCTCGTGGCTCTGCGCGAGGACGGCGATCCCACCCTCGCCGGAGCCATTCCATGGCACAGTCCCGCCTTACGCAGCCACGTGCTACCTCATCACCTTGCCGAACTTGCGACCGCCGCAGCCGCGACCGGCACCACCGCGGCCACAGAATTGTTGCGCGAAATCCCAAACGCCCGCCCTGCTGTGGTAGCTGCCAGCGCGTCCGCAGATAGCCGCGTCTCCCTGTGGGCCACAAGGCACCTCGAGTCACTTCCTCCCGAGCCCCGGCACGCCATTCAGGTAAGGGCGCTCGGCCCGTTAGAGCTGCTGCGCGACGGTGCCGAGGTCACCGACGCCGACTGGCTTCGCCGAGCACGCGTGCGCGACTTACTCGCGCTTGTGGTTGAACGAGGAGTGGTGTCGCGAGCTGAGGCCACCTCGTTGTTGTGGCCGGATCTGTCATCCGACAAGGCCGCAAACAACATGCGGGTCACGCTCAACCGGCTTCATCGGGTGCTCGAGCCAAGCAGGGCCAAAAAGGACGAACCTGTCATCATCCGCTCCGACCACAACACGCTTCAGCTCGGCGACGGGATATCGCTGGATGTCACGGTCTTCGAACAGACCCTAGAAGAGGCCAGGGGGCTCGACAGGTCGGGTGCGCCAGCAGAAGCAATAGCGCTGTACAACTCGGCGCTCGCGCACTGGCGAGGCCGCTACCTCGAAGACATCGACGGCACCTGGTTGCTGCCAACCCAAGCGCGCCTTGATTCGCTGGCACGTGCCGCAGTTGCGCGCGTCGGCGAGCTCGAGTTGGCGCGAGGCGAACCCGAAGTGGCGATGCGTTGGGCCGCTGCTGGCCAGGCAGCAAACTCGCTAGACGAACGGTGTGGCCGCCTGATGATGCTGGCCATGTTGGCCACCGGAGACCGAGCCGGTGCCCTACGCACTGCCGACGACCTCTGCGAAGCGTTGGCCGAAGCGGGCTTGGGGCCAAGTCAAGACACCGTGAAAGTCCTTCATCGCGTCCGCCAGTAGTTCGTTAATTCACTGGCCTTGGCATACAAGCCGGACTACCGTGGTCTCGTTCGCACCGCTACGTACAAGGAGGCCTGTGACATGACTGTGTCTGTTACCACCTCCGGCGGTCGCGCCCCGACGTCCTAAGCGACGATTCACGGGAAAGACAAACCTGCTGTGTTTGTCTGATCAAGATTGCGACCGGGTATTGCCAACCCGTTTTCTTTCCGCAAGGACACAACACCAATGCGTTCCCTACCTGACTGGCTCGTTGCCGAGCCTTTCACCGACATCGATCTCGGCGTTCTAAAGAGTGGCAAAGAAGCCCAGATCCATGTCATACAGCGCAGCGACGACACCGGTCGAAGCTGCATCATTGCCCGCAAGCGGTACCTCCCTCGGGAGGTGAAACAGAAAGGGACTCTCGAAGCCCTGGGGGTCCAACGAGCATCGACATTTCGCCACGACGTCGAGTACCGAGAGGGGCGCCAGTTCCGAAAAACTCGCGACAGGCGCGCCGTCGAGCGCATGTCAACCTACGGCAAACGCCTGCTCCAGGATCGCTGGACGGGCCACGAGTACGAGATCATGAGCCGGCTGTGGAAGGCCGGCGCCTCAGTCCCGTACCCAATCAGCTACGGCGAGGACACATTTGACCTCGAGTTCATTGGCGACACCACGTCCGCGGCACCACAACTCTTCGCGGCTCGGCTTGCCAAAGCCGAGCTGGCGTCGGCGTTTGACCAGGTCTACCAGGGCCTTTGCGTGTTGATGGCAGAAGGCATCGCTCATGGCGACCTTTCTGCATACAACCTGCTTTGGTGGCAGGACCAGGTGTGGTTTATCGACCTTCCCCAGGCCGTGGACATCGCGTCGAACCCACAGGGGCTCAACTATGTCCACCGAGATGTGGTCAACATCTGTACCTGGTTTGACCGCAAGGGGCTGGATGTCGACGGCGAGGAAGTGTTTGCTCAGCTGCTGTGCGAAATGTAGGTGCGCCGTGCCGGCTACGCGGGCCGCGTGATGTCAAACAGGTCGGTGGCGTGTGAGTAGGTGTTGCCAACGTGACGGCCCACTGCCCCGAGCGCGGCCTGGTCCACGCGAGTGCCATCGAGAAGCTCGGCAGCAACATGGAATGCCACAGCTTCGCCAACAACCAAAGCATTCCCGTGTGCGGGGTCGCCAACAGCCACGATGTTGGTGACCTTGCACTCGATGTTTGCCTTGCATTCGCCGACCATGGGCGGAGCAACAAGACTTGACGCCACCTGCTCAAGGCCTGCCATTTCAAACTCGTTGACTGCTGCTTCGGCTGAAGCAGCAGTGGCGTTCATGGCTTCAACTACTTCAGCGGTCACTACGTTGATGGTGAACTCTGGAACCGCTCGCACATTGTCCAAGGTGTCTTTACGCATCCCAACACCCGGAGAGAAGACGAAGGTTGGCGGCATGCCCGACACCGCGTTGAAGAACGAATAGGGCGCCAAATTGGGCACGCCGTCGGCAGAGACCGTGCCAATCCAGCCGATGGGGCGAGGCACGATAAGCCCAGTAGTGAGCTTGTAGGGGTCTGCGCCTACGAGCTGTTCAACGAGGAACGTTTCTTTGTCCATGGAGCTCCATTGCCTTGCGTGGCCGCAAGCCTAGGCGTCGCAGGACCTTTGCGTGTCTGCCCCGCTGCCACCCACGCAACTGTCGCGACCCGAACCCCCGCGCAGCATGTCTCGCCCGGATCCACCAATCAATCTGTCGGCTCCGCGACCACCAAGAATCTTGTCGGCTCCTTTGCCGCCGTTGATGTAGTCGGTGCCGGCCCCACCACAGATGATGTCGTCGCCACCATTGCCACGGATGATGTCGTCGCCGCCGTTGCCCACGATCACATCCGGCCCCGAAGTGCCAATCAGCCGGTCGGCGCCAGAGGTTCCCACCATGGTGGCGAAACCTCCCCCGCAGCGGATGCCCATTTCCACTGACGCCAAACGCCAACGTGACCCGTTAGACCCGAAGGTGGTCCAGAAAGGAACGAACTCGCTGGGCGGGTGCCCAAACTTTGCTTGAACGTCGTGCTTTGGCGACGAACCGTTATTGAGGCGCACGGTGGTCCCCCCGCTTAGGGGGGCCGAGAACAGGTCCATGCGACCGTCCTGGATTGCGTCGGCCACATAGACGACGTGGCTCGCGTTTGCCGACAGAACGAAGCGGCCGCTGACGTCACCGCCCGCGGTCAGGATTGCGCTGATTTTGGTGCGGTCACCAGAGCCGATGGGCACAGCAAAAAGCTCATAGGTGTTGTTGGTGACGGCATCAGCGCGAAACACAACGGTCGACGAGTCCGGAGTGATGGTGAAGTCGCCGCGGACGTCGCCGCCAGAGGTCAGTGACCCGCTGATCACGACGGGTCGCCCGGTTGCCACCCGTACCGAGAACAGCTCGACCTCGTTATTCACGAGGGCATCGGCGGCAAACACAACCGTGGTCCCATCTGGAGACACCGTCAGACGTTTGACGTCGCCACCAGGAACGATCTTGCGGCTCAAACGGCGCACATCTTGGCTGGCGAAGGTGGCGGCAAAGAGCTCGACCTTGCCGTCGATTCGGGCATCGGCCCGAAACACTGCGGCTTCGTTGGTGACGGCGAACCCAGCACGTACCTTGCCGCCGTCGACCAAGCGTGGGGACAGTTCGGTGTGGGCGGTTGCGTCGAGGCCGACGCCAAACAGTTGGCCCCGCGATGTCCGGTACGCCAACCACTGGCCAGATGGAGCTATGTGGAACTCAACGACCTCGCTGGCTGCGTCTAGTCGCAGCGGTGTACCACCCATTGTTGGCGAGGCAAACAGCCCTAGTGCTCCGTCGACCTGACCAACTGCAACAACCGACAATCCGTCTGGGGCAATAGCAAAGGAAGCCACATTGGTGATGCCTAGCTGGAGCGGCGTGCCATCGGCAGCAACCACAGGCCCAGCAGTCAAGGCTTGCACCCATAGCTGGGCTTCATCAGCCACTCGCACTGCATAGACGATGGCGGAGCCGTCGGACATGATCTCGATCTGGCGAACACTGGCAGCGTCGTCGATGGTAACTAGCGTGGTTGGTGACCCGCCCTCAGCTGGCTTAGCAACGATGTCACCGCTGCCGTTGACATAGACCACCGCCGCACCATCGGCTGTTGTAGCCCACACAGGGTCGGTAGCGCTGGTCACCTTGGTCAAGGTGGTGGGGCTGCCAGCGGGACCAGCCAGCGCTGGAGACGCGGTTATACCTAACAATGCCACCGAGGCAATGAAGGCGAAGACAAGGCAATAGCGCCGCAAAGGAGAACTCCCACTCTTTCCACCGGCCGCCCCTAACCGCCTAACCGATCGTAGCCGCCGCAGCCAAGTCAGTCTGGCCAAGCCGAGCTGCAGGTCATTCATGCGACATCAGTCACAGGTGCATCCATCTGTGGATCTGTAGCGAAGAACCAACCATACGAACGAATGACCTTGGAGGTCCTCGAAATGAAATCTTCTCTACTCCGCCTCATGGCTGCGCTTCTCGCCTTCACCCTCATCGCTGCTGCATGCGGCGACGACGACGACGAGCCCATCCAGACCGGTGAACCTACCGAAGAAACGGAAGGCTCTGAAGAAGCAGCCGAAGAACCCGGCACCATTGTTGACGTAGCGGTCGCTTCTGACGACTTCACCACCTTGGTAGCTGCCGTTCAGGCAGCCGACCTTGTTGAAACCCTCAGCGGCGAAGGCCCCTTCACGGTGTTTGCCCCTACCGATGAAGCTTTCGCAGCTGCCCTCGAAGCCCTCGGCCTCACCGCAGAAGAGCTCTTGGCTGACACCGAGACCCTGACCGCCATCTTGACCTACCACGTCGTGGCTGGCGAAGTGCCCTCCAGCGATGTTGTGACCCTCGACGGCGAAGACGTCGAAACCCTCAATGGCGCAACCGTGGCAATTTCGGTTGATGGCGAGAACGTCATGGTCAACGACGCGAACGTTGTGGCCGTCGACGTCGAAGCCAGCAATGGCGTGATCCACGTTATTGACGCTGTGCTGGTTCCCTAACCACAAAGCACAAACGGCCATCCCACAACAGGTGGCCTAACCAACGTGGCTCCTAGGCCCCTCCCCTTGGGGACTTCGTTGGAACTGAAGGACCCGGGTTCGCATTCAGCGGCCCGGGTCCTGCTCTTTTAGCCGTCGAAGGCAAGCATGCCGCCGGCCAGGTTCACCACGTCGCCAAAGCCCTGCTGAGTCAGATACTTGGCTGCACTGGTGGAACGACCCCCACTGCGGCAGAGCACGACAACCCGGCGCGACTTGTCGAGTTCGTCGATGCGGTCGGGCAGAAGTGCCAGCGGGATGTTGACTGCGCCAGGCAACGTGCCTTCGGCGACCTCGTCCGGCTCGCGAACATCGATCAGCTGGCCGTCGGCGCCGACTGCAGCCTGGTAATCACCAACAGGAACATCGGTATGCATGAGGTCTTGCCTTTCAGCGGGTTCAGTTCTGCTTTGACCGTATCGGCATCAGCTCGGGTACAAGCGCAACACGGCGCGTCAGCGACACCGTGACGCGGCCATGAACGGCGCTGGGAAGGACCGGCCCAAAAGAAGCCGAGTGCGACCCTCGTGGGCTCCAAAGAACAAGCCGCCCCTCTGTGTCAACGCTGGTCACTCGTTTAACCACCTGAATAGGCTTCTGGGGGTGGTCGGCAACCACGATATCGCCCACACCAATAGCGGCGCGCGGGTCAATAAGGACCAGTTCTCCGTCGCGCAACGTCGGCGTCATTGAGACGCCGCTAACGCGAAACGGACGGCGGCGCCGAAGCAACCACCGCCCGAGTTCGGTAACAAAGAACCGAATGGAGTTCAGCTATCAGCTCGCGAGGTAGAAGTCGACGTCGCGGCTCTTGGCACCCCAGAACATATTGTGCACCTTCTCGCAAGCTTCGATCAACGCGTCGCATGCGGCGACATCGAGGTTTTGCTTGGTGGTTGAACACAGCTTGGCTGCGTTCCAGAAGGTCTCGTGCAAATCGGGGTTGGCTTCGAGATGTTCGGGCTTGAAGAAGTCAGTCCAAAGCACCAGGAGTTCGTGCTTGGTGGCCTCGGCCTGCTCTTCTTTGATTGTTGCGTAGCGCGCCATGGTGTTGAGGTACGAAGCCGTTGCTGCGGCGTCGCCGGTGTCGGGGACGGCGAGATCCAACATCTTCTTTGTCATTGAGCGTACGGCCTCGGCCGTGATGCGTGCCGCAGCGGGGTCATAGACACCGCATGGCCCATCGCAGTGGGCCTCGGCGACGGGTACGTGAGCGAATGGCTTAAACAGTCGCGTGAAGTTCACAGGGACAGCTCCTTGCTGTGAGTCTGGATTGCCACAAAACGGCACTTACGTGGACCGTAGCAGGCAGAGCCACAAAAGGCCCTGCCCGCTGAGGGTCGCGGCTACGAACTTGGTTCTAAAGATTCCTAAGCCGACGGGTCGTCGACGTAGCGCAGGTAGGGCTTCACCTCTTCGAGATTTGCAAAACGAGCCCGAGCGTCTTCGGTAGACATGGCTGGCGATGCAATCACACGATCGCCCTTGTTCCAGTCGGCGGGCGTGGCCACGGTGTGTTCAGCGGTGAGCTGCAAGCTATCGATGACCCGAATGATCTCGTCGAAGTTTCGACCCGTGCTCTTGGGGTAGGTGAGAGTCATACGGATGCTGTTGTCGGGTGCGATAACAAACACCGACCGAACCGTTGAGGTGTCGCCTTCGCCCGGGTGGATCATGTCATAGAGCTCGGCAACGGTTCTGTCTGGATCAGCAATGATGGGGAAGTTCAGCTCGTTGCCGGTGACTTCTGCAATGTCGGGTGCCCATCCGTGGTGATCTTCAATGGGGTCAACTGACACGGCAATGGCTTTGGTGTTGCGGGCAGCGAACTCGCCACCCAACGCTGCGGTGCGGCCCAGCTCGGTAGTGCACACCGGCGTGAAGTCAGCAGGATGCGAGAACAGCACCGCCCACGAGTCCTTCTTCCACTCGTGGAAGTCGATGTCGCCATCTGTTGTGGTGGCTTTGAAGTTGGGCGCGGTGTCGCCAAGGCGCAAGCTCATGATTTGGTCTCCTGGTGTGGTGTGGGTTGATGCAACCCACATCGCTCCCTTGAATCATCCCGGCCACGGACCTTTTCTGCAACCCTCTGTCACAATCTGCGCCAGCGTGGAGCTGCAAGAGGTCGAGATCAGCTCGCTACTGGTGTTGGTCGCAGGATCTCGCGTGCCAAGAGCTGTAGCGTGCGGCGTCGGGCCGCGCTGGAGTCGGGGGCCTCATCTACGCGCAGACCCGCACCCACGCTGAGCATGACCTCGTGCACCCCAAACCGGGCGGCCAGGTTCCTGACGTGGTTTGCCGCCGTTTCGGGTGTGCCAATAACCCAACGCTCGCGCATCGACTCGATTATCTGTTGCTGCATGCCGTCGAGCGCCGCTACCGCGGCGTCTTCGACACGGTCCAGAGCAGTTAGTGGCTTGCCGGTGCGCAAACGAGACATCTGAATCAGGTTGGGAAGGGCACGAGCTTCGGCCTCTTCGATCGTGTCGGCTACCACCGCGTTGACCGTCAAGAACGTCTTTGGGTGGGCCAGGTCGCCTGTAGGCGTGAACTGCGAGCGGTAAATCTCAAGGGCACGCTCGGTGCCTTCGCCCGAGAAGTGGTGGGCAAACACGTACGGCAATCCGAGTTGCGCTGCAATGGTGGCCGAATAGTCGCTTGAGCCAAGCAACCAAACTTCT
This sequence comes from Acidimicrobiia bacterium, assembly GCA_030431575.1. Taxonomy (GTDB): domain Bacteria; phylum Actinomycetota; class Acidimicrobiia; order Acidimicrobiales; family UBA8592; genus JAUIIS01. The sequence goes on from JAUIIS010000038.1 coordinate 16,250, forward strand.
GGGGATCCCCCGGCAGCTGGCGTGGCCTTGACGCCGTAAGTGCGGCCACCGCCGAGGTCGAGCTCAGCGCCGCCTGGGCTAAGCAACGCTTGAATGTCGCGGACGTGGTTGGGGAAACGTTCTACGTCGCTAGTGGTACCGCTCTGGCGCAGCAACGAGGTAACCACTTGGTCACTACCAGGAGCCCGCCCGATGCCGAGGTCTATCCGTCCCGGGGCGCCTGCCTCGAGCGCCGCAAACTGTTCGGCCACGATGAACGGCGCATGATTGGGAAGCATGACGCCGCCAGAGCCAACACGAATGCGGTTGGTGGAGGCAGCAGTAAGCCCAATCATGATGGGGGGCGTGGTCGAGGCAACCGAAGCCATGTTGTGGTGCTCGGCAAACCAGTACCGGGTGAAACCAAGCTCGTCTGCGCAGCGGGCAAGTGCCAGAGACGACGCAACAGCGTCGGCGGTGGTTTGCCCCATAGCTACCGGAACAAGGTCGAGCACCGACAGGTCAAGCCCGGATGTTGTGGAGGTTTCCATGCTTCGATCCTGCCAGAGCGACGGATCAATTGCTCCCCAGCAACAACCGAAGGCGAGGGATTACCTCAACGGCGTCAGGCCTGTGCGGTTACCAATGAGCCGACGTCTTCGCCACGCAGGATTGAGGTCATGGCTCCTTCGGCGGCGCTGTCGAACACTCGGATTGGCATCTGGTGGTCGCGGGCCAAGATGAAGGCGGCCGGGTCCATGACGCTGATGCCTTTCTGAATCACCTCGTCATAGGAGATCCGGTCGTAGCGAACCGCATCGGGGTTCTTGGCTGGGTCGCTGTCGTACACGCCGTCGACGCCGTTCTTGGCCGCCAGGATGAAGTCGGCCTCAAGCTCAACAGCTCGCTGCACACTGGGGTAGTCGGTAGTCACAAAAGGCTGCCCAATACCGCACGCCATAACCACAATCCGACCCTTCTCTAGGTGCCTGATGGCACGGAGCCGAATGTAGGGCTCAGCCACCGAAGTCATCGGCAAGGCACTCATCACGCGCACATCTGCGTCGGACTGCGAAGAAATGGCACCACGCAAGATCACCGCGTTGATCGCAGTGCCCAACATGCCCACGTTGTCTGCCTCAACCCTGTCGATCCCAAACTTGTCGCTGTCGCTGCCGCGAAGCACGTTGCCGCCGCCAACAACAACAGCCACTTCGGCAAGTTCGTTGGCTGCAGCGATCTCTTTCGCCAACGCGTTGACTGCCACCGGATCCAGCCCAAACCCATTAGGTCCGGCCAGTGTCTGTCCGCTGGCTTTGATCAATATCCTCATCGCACCTCCAGGTCGGAGGTCCACCGCAGGACCCAAAAACCGAGCTTAGGCCACGGTGGTATACCTAGCGGGTGAAGATCGTTTCGCTGAATGCGTGGGGCGGGGCTGTGTTCGAAGTCCTGGACACATGGCTCCGTGCAATAGACCCCGACGTCTTGTGCTTGCAAGAGGTCACACGAACCCCTGGGCTTGGCGGCTGGACACACTTCTCCGACGGTGAACGGTCGCTGCCCCAACGGGCCAACCTCCTGGACGACGTGTGCGCCGCGCTTCCCCAGCATCAAACCGTATTTCTTGCCAGCGACGCAGGACCCGTTGCAGATGCCGAGGGCGCGAGCCATCGGCAAGACTTCGGCATCGCCATGTTTATCCGGGACACGTTCGCCATAGTGGGCCACAGCAGCGCATTTGTGCATGGCGAGTACACCGAACACACCCAGTGGGCCATCGAGGATCGACCCCGCGTCGCTCACGCCGCGCGCGTGGTTGATCGCAACGGCGACCGCACGTTGACCATCGCGCACCTGCACGGCCTCCGCGATCCCGCTGGTAAAGCCGATACCCCGGCCCGTCAGGCACAAGCCAAACGGCTCCGAACACTGGTGGCGGACGCCAGCGTGCCAGGAGACTTCGTGGCCGTATGCGGTGACATGAATCTCCTTCCAGACTCCGAGACCTTCGACATCCTGGGCGAGCTAGGCCTGGTGGATCTCGTCGGCGACGCCGAC
>JAUIIS010000394.1 GCA_030431575.1 Acidimicrobiia bacterium
AGTTGGAGCCTACCTGGCGAGCTGGACCAGCGGAGTCATGAGGTCGACGGTTTCGTTGACCCGACACGGTGGTCGTTGGAGAGTTATGTGGCGATCAGCACTTGGATGGTGAATGCCACAAGAATGGCCAGCCCGCAAAGGAGCGAAGCAACGATCAACATTCGGGTGCTCATTTGTTCATGGTACGGCGTCATCTCCCGCCGCTGAACCTGAACTTGAACAATTTGGCCGTCTGGCCGATGGTTAAGCATGCGTGATGCCACCGGAGCGGTGCAGTCAGTTTTGGTGTTGGGTGCAAACTCCGACATCGCTTCAGCCTTTTTGGCTGCCCTAGCCGACCAGCGGCTGTCGCGAGCAGTGCTAGCGGTGCGCGAACCTTCCGCTGCGGCTGACCAGGTGCTGGCGCTGGGCGAGCTGGGTGTCGATGCCCGCGCGGTTGCCTACGACGCAACCAATGTGGCCGACCACGACCGGGTGCTGGCCGATGCCGGCGATGTCGACGTTGTTGTTGTGGCCTTTGGCGTGCTGGGCGACCCGTATGATTTGAGCTTGTCTACCGAAGCGGTGGCCGAGTTGGGGGCCGTCAACTATGTGGGGGGTGTGGCCGCGGCCCACGCGAGCGCCCGGCACTTGGTTGACCAGGGTCACGGTTCTTTGGTGGTGCTTTCTTCGGTTGCTGGCGCCAGGGTGCGTGCCGACAACGCTGTCTATGGCTCTACCAAGGCTGGTCTTGACGGGTTTGTGCAGGGGTTATCGGACGCGGTGCATGGCACTGGTGTGCACGTCATGATTGTGCGACCCGGTTTTGTGGCGTCGAAGATGACGCTTGGAATGGAGCCCGCACCTTTTGCCACAACCCCAGATGAGGTGGCGGCCGACATGGTTTCTGGGTTGGCCAAGGGCAAGGCTGTTGTCTGGTCTCCAGCGGTGCTTCAAGCTGTCTTTGCGGGGCTCAAGCCGCTCCCCGCTCCGCTGTGGCGACGACTCGGACGGTGAGCGCGCGCCGAACCCCAGCGGTTCTTCGCGCAGTTCGACCCAAGCAGTGGGTCAAGAACGTACTGGTAGCGGCCGCACCGCTTGCGGCCGGCACGCTGAATAGCTCCGACACGCTTTGGCGCACCGTTGGCGCTGTTGTGCTGTTCACGGTTGCGGCGAGCGGCACCTATTTGATGAACGATGCCGCAGACGCTGTTGTCGATCGTGCCCACCCCACGAAGTCGCTGCGGCCGATCGCTGCCGGGGAGTTGTCTGGAGAGGCTGCACGCCGTCTGGCGGTTGGTTGCGCTGTGGTGTCGGTCGCTGGCGCCGCTGCGTTGGCATGGAGCTTTGCTGTTGTTGTGCTTCTCTACCTGGCCGTGAACGTGTGGTATTCGGCGGGCATGAAGCACATCCCTGGCGTGGAGCTTGCCGCGATAGCGTCTGGCTTTGTGCTCCGCGCGGTGGGCGGCGGCGCAGCAACCTCAACCCCGTTGTCGGTCTGGTTTGTGCTGGTGGTGTGCGGCGGTTCGCTGTTTATTGTCGCTGGCAAGCGCAGCGCCGAGTTGGCCCGAACTGCCGGTACCGGTGGCCGCCAAGTACTGACGCATTACAGCGGGCGCGGGCTTCATCTGCTTCAGGCGGCCTGCGCAGGCTTGGCGTTGCTGAGCTATGGGTTCTGGGTGTTCGCCCAAGACATAGCAAACGACGCCTTGGCCATGGTGTCGCTGTTTCCGTTGGCGGCGGCCTTTGCACGCTATTCGGCCGACATCGAGACTGGGAGGGGCGAGGACCCCGAGGACATTTTGCTGGGCGACGCGATCTTTGGGGTGCTGGTGCTGGCGTGGGCCGTGACCTATGTGGCGGCCGTCTATGCCTGACGCTGCGGGTCCGCGTGCCACGAAACAACAGCTGCTGAGCGGCTGGGGCCGCGCAACACGGTCACGTGCCGAGGTGGTTGTGGTGTCCAGCAAAGACGACGCGCACCGGACCGTTTCGGGCGCAGCGTCGGTGCTTGCTCGGGGTTTGGGCCGCAGCTATGGGGATCAAGCCACCAATGCCGGTGGTCTGGTGGCGGACCTGACGGGCCTGGACAGGCCGGTCGGCGCGGTTTCTGCGTCGGGGCGGGTAACTGTTCCTGGTGGGCTGTCGTTGGATGCACTGTTGGCCCAGATTGTGCCACAGGGCTGGTTTGTGCCGGTGTCGCCGGGGACCCGCTACGTCACTGTTGGCGGCGCTATAGCTGCCGACATCCATGGCAAGAACCATCATCGCGATGGCGCCTTTTGCCAGCATGTCGAATCGCTCGAGTTAGTGATTGGCGACGGCTCAACGCTGCGGTGCTCACCCAAGGAGAACGCCGACGTTTTTTGGGCCACCGCAGGCGGCATGGGGCTCACCGGGGTTGTCGTTGAGGCCAGGCTAATGCTCAAGCCCATTGCCACCTCCAAGTTGGCTGTGACCACGACTCGATTCGTGGAGCTTGATCCGTTACTCGAGGCCATGGTGCGTGCTGATGCACAGGCACCAACAAGTGTGGCCTGGGTGGATCTGATGCGTTCGCGAAGTACTCGGTCGGTGCTGACAACGGGTCGGTTTGCCGAGGTGGCCGAGTTGCCGGATGCGCAGCAGGAAGATCCTCTGGCGTACACCCCGTCGCAACGCGTTGCTTCTCCAACGCGGGTGCCTAACGGTTTGTTGCGCTCCAGCACCGTGCGAGCGTTCAACGAGGCATGGTTTCGGGCGGCTCCCAAGCATCGCGCCGACGAGCTTCAGACCATCGCCCGGTACTACCACCCGCTTGATGGGGTGAAAAACTGGAACCGCTTGTATGGCCCGCAAGGGTTCTTGCAGTGGCAAATGGTTGTGCCAGACAATGCGCTGGGGACGCTGCGAACCTGCATTGCCGAGTTGAGCGCTGCCCCGACGCCGTGCTTCTTGGCGGTCCTGAAACGCCTCGGTGCGGCGAACCCAGCGCCGCTGTCGTTCCCGTTGCAGGGTTGGACGCTGGCTGCAGATATGCCTGCCCAGGCTCGGGGTCTCGCTCCGCTGCTTGATCGCCTCGACGCGCTGGTGGCCGAAGCTGGCGGCAGGATCTATTTGGCAAAGGATGCTCGGTTGTCACCCGACATGGTGCCAATCATGTACCCCCGTCTCGACGAGTGGCGTCAGGTCCGCGCTGTGGTTGACCCCAACAATGTCTTTAGCTCCGACCTCGACCGCCGCTTGCGTCTCACTTGCTAGGGCGCGCAGACGAGGGCGCCGGCCTCGCCAAGCTGGGTGAGCAGCGGTTTGAGGTCGGCGGCGATCCGGTCGGTGTCGGCGTCG
>JAUIIS010000039.1 GCA_030431575.1 Acidimicrobiia bacterium
TGTGCCCTCGTCGAGCGCAACGAAACCTATGTCTACTTCGTCTCCTGGAAAGAGCAGCACCGTGTCGCGAAAGTAGCCTTCGTCGGCTGGAGAGCCGTTGCGTGACACGACCTTGAAGAAGAGGCCGTGGACGTGGATTGGGTGCAGGAGTTGGGACTCATTGCGCAGCCCGATCTTGGTGAATGAACCGCTCTCGACGTCAAGCGTGCTTGCGTTGGGGTAAGCACGATCGTTGATTGTCCACTCCCATGTGCCGTCGCCTCTTCGGATGTTGAATCGATACTCGTGGTCCACCGACACGTCTGCCGCGCCGCTCCAGGTGGGAACCGTGGGGTTGTATGGCGTGGGGAACTCTGGCGTGATGACCTTTTCTCCATCGATGACGATTGTTCCGAGGGCGAACTCGTCTCCGGTGAAGTCGTCGGTTATTGGGACAGTGGTGGGGCTATCGGGAACGATGATCTCCACGTCGATCCGATTCCCTGGCGCCAGTTCGAATCCGTCTGCGGGCTGTGGGTTGCGGGCGTAGAGCCCATCCACCGCAATCAGCTCTGCGGGCAACCCACCAAAACGCGGCGCGTAGACACGGCCATTCGACGCGTTGATCAGGCGAAGCCGTATCCGTTCGCCTGGCCTCGCTTGCAATACTTCGTTTGTAGACGCGTTGGCCGTCACAACGTCACCCCACCGACCATTGTGCTCAACGTCCGATGCTGTATTGAAGGCCGGGTCCACCTCACCTTCGGCAGTCAAAAGCCAATCATCAATGACCCAGACAACGTCTTGCGAGTACGGGGCGGGCTCCAAATCCTCGACAATCAGCGCCCCGTAGAGGCCGCGTTCAAGCTGTTCGCTTCCAGACGTGTGGGAGTGGTACCAGAAAGTCCCTGCATCGGGCGGTGTGAACTCGTAGAGGAACATGTCCCCCGGCTCAACCGGTGGCTGGTTGACACCCGGTACCCCATCCATGGAGTTGGGCACCCGAACACCGTGCCAATGGATAGTGGTCGCCATTGGGAGCTCGTTGCGGAAAGCAATGCTGAGCGTGTCTCCAAGCCGAACCCGGAGTTCTGGCCCTGGGACTGATCCGTTGTATGCCCATACCTCAGTTGGCCCTGTCGCGAGCAGGTCCAGGCTGCTCACCCCAGCGGTGAGAGCAATGTCGACCTGCCTGCCGTCTGAAGCAGTTCCAGTCGGGTAGGCATTGTCGAGTTCTTGTTCGAACGCGGCCCTTTCAGCGTTGTCAGAGCTTGGGCCGAGAAACAAGACTCCACCGATCGCGACACTGCCCAGGGCGACGAGGACGGTGGCCAGACCCAAGATCCTCCACCGATGCACGCGCAACGCGAATCTCCAGCTCAGTGGCAGCACGGCGGATGACACTTGATCAGCGAGGTCCGGCGAGATCCGTGCGACTCATGGTTGCATGACGGACTAGTCATCGAATCCGAGCCGTGCCTGTTCGGACCGGATGAATGCGATGACGGCATCGACGTCTTCATTGGACAGGCCGCGTACCGGTTCCATGTCGCCGAAGTTCCAGTGATGCTGCGGTGCGCCATTTGCAATTGCAGCTCTGAACGACTCGTCGCTGTGGTGGTTTGGTTCGTACACAATCGACAGGTGAGACGGACCTTTATCAGTACCCCGGAGGTCATCACCGTGGCATGAGGCACAGCTCGCTGCATATACGGCGGCGCCGTTGGCTCCAGAGCTGCCGGAGTCGAGAACCGAAGTCGTTCCTGACGACCCACATGCGGCGATGGCAACCGTGGCCGATATCACCGCCACATGACCGATTGCGCTTCGCGACCAAGACGTCACGGGTCTGAGAGAGCTCATGAGGCTGCCCCCATCAGCGCAGCGGTCACCAGCATAACCATCACGAGGGCGGCCGATTCGCCAGCAATGGTCGATCGGAATCGTCGGGTCAGCTCAGCATCATCGGGGTACCGTTCCATTTGAGGGATGAGCACCTTGTGGTTGTAGCCGCCAGCGGCAGCCGCAACGGACACGAACAGCACCTTGAGCATGAGAAGGCGGCCCCATTCGGTACCCCACAGTTCAGCGGGGCTATCCAAGACGATCACGGCCAGAACCAACCCGGCAGCTCCAACTGCAACGAGTGCGATTGTCGCAACAACAGAGAACCTGAGCGCCAGTTGTAGTGCCCCCGCGGGTCGACCTTGCCTGTGGCGTCGCCACAGGACCGATGTCAGCATCAAGACTCCACCCGCCCACACCGCACCTCCAGCAACGTGGACGACGTCCACCATACCGGTGAAGATCCGGTCGCCTTTCGTAACGGTGTGACCGTCAAAGACGTATGCACCAACCAGCATGAGGGCGCCGACCATGGCTCCAACCGAATCTGCTGTTGGTAGCCATGCGTGATCCCCTTCGTGGACATTCCGTTCTGATGCAGACACTGGATGCCCCGGACCTGATGCCAATCCGTCGAGACTCCAAGAACGATCGGAAGGGCCAGCGCTGGCGCCTACCAGTTCCCTTATCGCCGCCACTGGGTCTGGTGCTTGAGATGCTGCGGCGATGTCGATCCGCGCCCCAGTCGACAGGGCCACGCCGCCAGCGAGCCGGAGGCCAACTGCGATTCCAAACGAGGAGAACAGAACTGAACCGACGGTGGAGGGCGACCACATCGCCGTCCACCTGCCACCCCCTTCAACGGCAAGTTGAGCTACGAGCTCGACCATGACACCAAGAACGACCAATACGCCGGCGCGGCGGACCCAATGCAACACATGTCGCACATCGCTCCGGTCTCCTCTAAGAACCGTCGCAGCAAAAACCAGCGCACCGACGCCCACAAGTGTGCCGATCAAGGTGATAGCTCGACCGGCTGCGCCGACGCGCAAAGGCCCCGAGGTCGGGTCACCGCCTGTGTCGAGGAATGACGCAAGATCAGCCTGGGCCACCTCCGGGGCCGGGTCTGCGCTCGCTCCGTCATCGGTCGGCTGCAGGTCTGCTGGCTCCGGGACCGGAGTTGGCTCGGCGAGCAGGGAAGCTGCAGCGGTGAAGCTGAAGCTCCCGTCGATGGGGTGAGCGTCCGGGGCCTTGACCATCCAACGGACTCCAACGACACCGCCGCTCAAGGCCGGATCGAACTCGAGAACCCAAGTCGATCCGTCTGCTGTTGTAGCCGACGTCGGCTCCCGAACCTCACCACTCGGTTCGAGGACTCGAAAGCCTTCGCCTGTTGGTTCAGCGGGGCCAGTAAACGTAAGCGTGACCACCTCTACTGGCGCGTCGACTACGGAGCCATCGTCCGGGTCAGACGACTCAAATCCGGTGTGCGCCGAGGCTGGACTGGCCATAACGAGCAACGCAAGAGCGGCGATGAGGCTTCCGATTGTCATGCGGCGGATGCTTCTCACGAGTACCTCTGGGGATCCCATTAGTCGATTGGTGTAGGAGGCACTCCGCCCCGTTCTCAAGCGAGTCAGCAGAGTACTACAGCCTGTCACACGAGGGAATTCACCCGCAAACGTGGGCGATCACTTCGACAAAATGGTGAATCTGGAGCGTGAATCCGCCAACAATCGCGGCGGCAAACGGTGCGGCCGCCATGAGGCCTACGGGCATGGCTGCCGCATCGGCGGGAGGCCCAAGCAGTGCCCCCACTCTGGCCGGCACCGAGCCGCCACCAAAGCCAAGACGGCCCCGATCTTGGGATGCCAAGGCGACGCGGGCGATCGCCGCAGCGACCAAATCACGATCACCTCCGACGGCCACAACGGCGGCTTCATCAGCGCAGCGTTCCGTGGCATGGCGCAGCCGACGTGACACTGGCCTTAACAACGGGACAGCCGCGGTGGAAAGAGCCGTAACCAAAAGGAAGCGGTCGTGCCTCTGGTCGAGGTGGGCCCGCTCGTGAGCGAACACGACTTGCCGTTCGCGCGGTTCGAGCACCCCTAGCAGTCCAGAGGAAACGACAACACACCCGGGAGTCCCGGGCGCCGCGAATGCGATGGGCTCGGGTTGTTCAAGGACAGCGAACCTGCGCCCCTCAGTCCCGCTGATCGCCCATCGGCGTCTGCGGAACACATTGCGCATTCTCCAGGACACGGCTGAGAGGCCAATCACCGCGGGGGCACCTACAGCCCAGCCCACCCGATGGTGAACCGGCACGGTCGGGCACGATTCTAGGACGGACGCTATCAGGGGTTGGCCGCCGATAAAGCCCACAGAGAGCACGGCGAGTACTAGGACAAACAGGAGACCGGCAACCGCAGAGGTGAAGGTCAGCACCTGGACGGCAACAGCCGGTCTCAAGGGCAACGGCACGAGCCCAACCAGCACCGCAACACCGAGCACCACGGCAGCTGGCAACAGCAGTTGCACTATCAGTTGTCCTCGTTGAGGAGTTTCCGGAGCATCTTTGCGTCGCGGACGGTCAGTGAATCGACGAAGGAGCTCAGCACTCCGGCCCGGTCGGCAGCTGCATCCAGCGTGACCTGCATCTTCCCGGCGCGGTCCTCTGCCTCACTGCGAACCGTTTGATATGCGTAGGCTCGGCCCACCTTTGACCGAGAGAGTTCATTCTTCTGCCACTGACGAACGAGAATCGTCATCACGGTCGTGTAGGCAAGCTCTGGGGCCACCGCCTGGTGCACTTCCGACGCGGTCACCGGGCTGTCCATGGCCCAAAGAAACGCCATGATGTCTTCGGTCAGTGCGCCCATTGGGCGACGTTCACGCATCGGAGCCTCCTCATGAGCCGAACTTCCGACAAACCGTAGCCGCTCACACCGACGTATGGCACTGGCAGCCGTGGTCCTCGTCGCGGTGGGACCCGGGGATCGTAGTGACTTCCAATGTCGCGGGGTACAAGTTGGCACGCCATACTTACTACGACAATACGTCGTACTATGTGCGTACAGTCCCCAGACAACCAGCGGCGCTCCCGGGTCACACCGTCGTTACATTGGCTGTCCCTCAGATCGGGCCGAAACACACATGGCTACCGCACAAAAGGCAACCCAACCATGATCCTAGGAAGACATCCAATGCGGCTCATCGCCCTCGGCATCCTTGGAATGGGGACCTTAGCCCTTGTCGGATGCGGAAGCCGAGGGCAGGACAGTCTCGCTGCGAGCGGCGATGACCTGATTCACATCCACGACATGGCTCTGGACGAAAACGGCTCGCTGTTGGTGGCATCACATTCTGGACTGTACCGAATCGATGCGGAAGACCAAGCGATACGGATCGGTGAACTCCACGACCTCATGTCGATGACGATTCTCGCTGACGGCGAGCTTCTAGCCAGTGGCCATCCCAACCTCCTGTTGGAAGAGTTCAGCGTCGAGGGCCGCCCGCCTTTCCTCGGTCTAGCCAGAAGTGACGACGGAGGCCAAAGCTGGACAGAGCTTGATCTTCTCGGTGAGGCCGACTTCCATGCGCTAGTGAACACGAGTGATGGACTGTACGCCGCCGAAGCATCGGGCGACATCTGGCTCCAGGACACGAAGGGCCAATGGTCTACCCTCGGGTCAATCGAAGCCAGGGACCTCGCCATCGACCCATCAGACCCACGACTCCAGCTCGCGCCGGATTTCGGGGCAACGGTCTGGCTCAGCACCGATGCCGCCACTACCTGGAGTCGCCTGCCCGGAGCGCCACCACTCATCGAGATCGAGTGGGTCGCAGACGACCTCATAGTGGGGGTCACGGAAGCCGGGTCGATCTGGTCAGCCGACAACGTTGCGGGGCCTTGGTCTGACGCGGCCATGGGACCAGCCGGTGTGGAGACTTTCTATGTCGATGGTTCTGGTTCGTGGTGGCTATCAAAGGAGGGTGGCAGCATCTCGCGCTCCGACGATCAGGGCGACTCATGGGCCGCTGTGTACACTCCCCCAACGAGCTGAGCTCACCATCTTTCAGGTACTGCTTCTCGACCACGACGATCGCGCATGAGAGTGAATGTGATAGCTGCTGCTGCGGCTGCTGCACCAGCCTGGTGGGCCTTGCGTCATTATGGGTCGGCCTCGGTCGCCCGGTGGTCGCCGTCCTCACTGGATAGTTGCCCAGCTGGGTCGGTCTTCGCGAGGTGTGGCGGCGATGGACCCCAGGCGATGGTCCTACTGCATGGGCTTGTCTCGAGCGGCCAGGTATTCGGCGGACCCTTCGATCAGCTGAGCACGACCCACCGCTTGGTGGTTCCAGACCTTTTGGGATTCGGCCGGTCGCTCGACGAGACTCGTGGATCGTTCACGACGGAAGATCACCTCGATGCTCTTGATCAACTCGCAGAACGCGCTGGCCTTTTTGAAAGGCGGTGGACGATCGGGGCTCACTCCATGGGGTCGGCGGTCGCCCTCCAATGGGCACTCCGACACCCCAAACATGTTGAGCGGATCGTCTGCTGGGGCGCTCCGATCTATACGTCGCCCGACGCCACCCGCAGGCGCATATCAGGCAGCGTAATGACCCGGCTCTTTGTCCTCGACACCAGGTGGGCCGAGCGTGCTTGTGCGATTAGTTGCCATCACCGGTCAGCGGCTGGCTGGATCACCGCCGCAGCGGAACCCACCCTTCCCGTGCGGGTGGCCCGGGGCGTCTCACTACACACCTGGCCTGCGTACCGCGATGCCATGCGTGACCTGGTGCTGGGGACTGACTGGAGACAGCTTCTCTCTCAGCTTGACGACCATCGGATTCGCGTCGAGCTGACCTATGGAATAGCTGACAAGGTCGGTGACCACGATCATGCCCGAGCAATAGGCGCTGCCGGGTCGCACTCGACGGTCACGATGATCCCAAACGCCGGGCATCACCTACCGATGTCTCATCCTGAACTCTGCGTAGCTCAGCTCACCGGGCAATCCGGTCACTACTCGGACGCTGGCCTTACCCCAACCTCATAACGACAGGCCGTAGTAGTATGCGCTCATGGACGCATTATCGACGGAGAAACACTCGGACCGTCCAGACGGGCGCAGAGCCCACCGTTCTCGACGAGGTCACTACCGGCCGAATACTGCGCATTGACGCCGACCGCACGACCGGCGGCAACATCGGCGCCGCTGAAATTCAGGTCTACGCTTCGAGTTGAATCAACACACTCCGACCGGGGCGGTTTGGAATAACTAGTCGCCACCGGGGAAGTGTCCTCGGGGCGACTGTCAAGGCTCCTGTCGAGCGAGCACTTCGATCGTCATGGTTTCGGTGAGGCTCGGCCATGTAGGCCGCGGCACCTCTATCGTAAGCTGGTGCGTCCCCAGATTGAGTTGGGACAGGTCCACAAGCAGCTCACCGGGCCCGGACCCCGCAGGGTGGGCGACTGCCGCTCCATCGAGGGTGACGGTGGCACCTTGAGTACGACGCCCTGGGTCAATCGCGATCAGGAGCGGCTCGCGACTGCCCTCGGTGATCTCGACTCGCTCGCCAGTCAGGCCAGAATGTGAGACTGTCAGCCCAATCTGATTCACGCTAACCAGCCAGACGACGCCCGTGGCGACCGTGACGACGAAGGCCAAAAGCAGAATCCAGCGTCGAACCGGCAAACCCAGCGGCAGCTCGATTGGCGGGGACTCCGAAGTTCGGATGGAGGACACCCCACCAGTATCACCTACAAACTGTCATAGTTGTGTTCGGCTACGAGGGCCTGGTATCTGGACAGCTAGTAGGAGGGAATTGCTCGATCGATGTGGGTGAACGCAACAAGCCACACCGCCGCCACAGGAGCCGCGCCAATCAGGTATGACGGCCACCGCCTCCAGCGTCGAGAGACAAAACCGGTCGTCCACCACAGCACCATTGCGGTAAGGCTCCAGGCAACAGCAGGCGGGATGGCGCTCCTGTCCCCACTGAGACCCTCGCCAAACGACGTCGCCTCCGGGACCCGTGAACTGCCGACGGTCGATTCGAAAGTCGAGCCCGACAGAGCAGGGGTTACATCAGCGGTCGCTGTTTCGCTGGAAGGAGCTTGCACTTCCTGGCCTTGCGACTCCCGCGATGCGTCAACCTCGTCGAACGACGCCTGACCCACAGCCTCCTCCCGGACCTGCTCAGATGGGAGCCTCACGGCCACTTCGACTTCGCTGGCTGGCACATCGAAACGGACGGGATCAGTTACGAGCTTAGCCGTGACGATAATACGTTCACGAGCGGAGTACTTTGGGTGACACGAAGTCAAGGTGAGCCGGTCCTCCTCGTCTTGGTCGAGTACCCAGGTATCTGAAGGGGCGACAATGAAGTACCCCCGCTCAGTCCCGTCGCCGGCGGGGTGACCGATAACTTCATAGACCGCATCGCCCCAGGGCATCGTGACGGTGATTTCGTCACCTGGCTGCAGCTCGTCGATCCGATGGAACGGAGCGCCCCACGTCGTCCGATGGCCAGCAAGGCTGGCATTTCCGGCCATGCCTGGCATGGGTGTTCCGATGTAGTGCCCAGGCCCCTTCTTGAGCTCATCGGCCTCCACCCCCTCGAGCACAAACTGCTCCAACTCAATCCGTGGGATCGAGAGCTTTCCGATGACATCTCCGCGCTCTCGCTCAACAGCGAGGGGGGACACTCTTTTGCCCCTCTCACTAGCGAGAGTCTGCGTTGGCGTGAGTCGTGGCGGTGGATCCGTTTCGGCCAGCTCAACCTCCTGGGTGCCCCCCGGGGTCGCCGTCCGTTCTGCTGGCGACGAGGCGGTCCTCTCATCCGCTACGGGCGAGGCCACGCGAGCAGCGAACTCAGCGAACTCTCGCTCTAGACCGTCTTGGGCCTGTGCCTGAAGGACGCCGGTACCCCAAAGCTGGTATGCGGTGAATGCAAGTGTCACCACGCCAGCCGATATCAGCAACCGCCCCAGCCGCCCGAGCACCTTGGCCCCTCGCCCCGGCCCCACTCCACGTGCTACATACGACATACTGTAGGACTTTACATCATGATCTCAGCTCAGGACTCGCGGTCAGCCGAAAGTGCAAAGAGCAGCACTATGCCAAGAAAGGGCATGGACCGCCGACCATTCTTACTACTATCTGTAGTACAGTGCGAGAGCGGTGGCCACGTAACCCTCCAGCCATCCGCGAGCCCTGCGATCACAGGTCACACGCCATGACTTGCAGGGCAACGCAAGTCGGCCCGCCAGGCTGCCCGCCCAGGCGGGCCGGCGGCGCGTCCGAACCAGTCAGGCCATGAGGATACTGGCCGACGAAGTCAAGCGAGCTGAGCCTCCGAGCGCGGACGGCGGCGACCCCAACCAAATATTGCGACACACTGTAGTTATTGGGACCTTATACCCTTCTTTGCCCGAGCGCATTTCTTCAAATTTGAAGCAAACTTCAAGTCTCAGGAGCCTGGCGTGATGGTAAGAAAGCTCGCAGTATTGGCAGGAGCAGGCGTCCTTCTGTTGGCAGCCTGCTCAGCACCCACCAAAGAGGCAAGCGTGACTGGTGTCGTCTCAACCAAGCGGCCCTTCGTCTCTTTGCTTGAGCGAGATGCCGTGCCCTACAAGATCGACGCTGCCGCAGCTGCGATCGAAGTGATAGAGGTGCGATTGTCGATGTTCGAGTTCGGATATGGGCCAGAACGCTTGGAGGTTCCCACTGGTGCAACGATTCGGTTCATCTTCGACAACGAGGGAACGATCGAACACGAGGCGATCATCGGCGACATTGACGTCCAACTGGCACAGAGACCAGCCGAGGATACCGGCGCCTCCCACGACGACAACGATGACACCAGCGACGCTCCACACGACGACGATGACACCGACGGCCCACACGACGACGACACCGAAAGCGGCGAGAACACCGCCCATGACGACGACACAACCGCCCCCGACGATGACAGCGAGAGCGACTTGCACGGCGACCATGGCGATACACCGACGCTTATTCTTGACGCCGGAGCGTCAGGCGATCTCCTTGTCGCGTTCGAGGAACCCGGAGACTTCCTTATTGGATGCCACATCCCGGGCCACTGGGAATCAGGTATGCGAGCTTCCATCTCCGTTGTCAACAGGGCCAGTGGCGAGGCATCATAATCGATGGGCCCTCAAGAGGCAGCCCCCACCAAAATGGCAGTCACAACAAGCACGGCGGCCAGGATCATGCCTTCAGTGGTGACCGCACGACGGAACTGACCCTCCAACCCTACGTTATGGGGCCGCGCTGCCATTTGGGGAATGAGGACCTTGTGGTTGTATCCGCCCATCGCCGCAGCGACCCCGACAATGGCCATCTTCGCCACGAGGATGCGACCCCAAGGTGTGGACCACAGCTCGCCCGGACTGTCGAGGATGGTGATGGCAAGTGCGAGTCCAGCACCGCCGACCGCAACCAAGGCAATAGAGGCCACGACTGAAAATCGGAGCGCTAGCTGCAGAGATCGAAGCTCGCGGCCATCGCGTTGGCGCCGCCACAGCACCGCCGCGAGCATCGCCACGCCGCCGACCCAGACAGCGCCCGCGCCGACGTGCACGATGTCGAGAAGGCCCGTGAATCCTCTGTCTCCCTTGGTCACGGTATGGCCGTCGAACACATAGGAACCCACAAGGGCGGCGGCGCCGAGAAACGCGGCGAGTGAGTCCGTAGTCGGCACCCACGCATGGTCGTCGACGTGGACGAATGGCTCCGCCCCGCGAATGATCTCGGGCGACTCAGGGACATCACCCTTGCTTAAAGCGCCAGGTGGAGGCCCGTGCATGCTGGCGCCAACAAGTTCTCGGCTGGCGACGGCCGCGAATTCCCGCAAAGCAATGACACGGTCTGGCGCGTCCACCGCTCGCGCGACGTGGGTATCAGGTAAGAGGACCAGCGCCCGACCCCCGAGCAGCCGGAGCCCTACGGCAACGCCAAATGACCCCCAAAGCACGTTCGTCACTATCGAAGGTGCGAACGCCTGCTGCCAATCGCCGCCGGACTCGACAGCAAGCTGTGCAACAAGCTCCACCAGGGCCCCCACCATCACGACCAGACCGCCGCGCCTGACCCAGAGGAGAACAAAGTGGATATCGCCGCGCGTGCCCCGCAGCACTGTGGCGGCGAACACGAGGGCTCCAACAGCGAGGGCAACTCCGAGCAACCCAATGGCGCGCCCAAGGGCCCCAAACCGCTCCGCCGCGTTAGTCGCCCCTTCACCGGCACTGAGAAACTCGTTCAGCTCCACGCGGTCGCGTGAGGTATCCAGGGCATCTGTCGTGAGCGTGCCACCCTCAAGTTCTGCCGCCGACTGGCCAACAGACCCATCGTCTGCAAGCTCGCGTGTTACTGCAACCGACGGGCGCTCCGCCACTGTGAACGCAAAGCTCCCATCGATCGGATGAGAGTCAGGGGCCTTCACCGTCCACCTCACACCAAACGTTCCCCCGCTCAACGCGGGATTGAAGCGCAACACCCACGTGGACCCGTCGCTCGACTCTTGCTGGATCGGGGAACGAAGTAGTCCATCTGGGCCCAGGACCTGGAAACCCTCACCAGTGGGCTCGGCGGCCCCTGTAAAGGCGAGCGTAATCTCAGTCACGGGCGCGCTACCTGTCTCGCCGTCGCCTGGGTCCGAGTAGTCGAACCCCGTATGTGCAGCTGCGGGCGCAGACCATGATAGGAGCAACGCGAGGACGAGCACGACTAGGGTCACGGAGCGACGATCGGGAATCATTGGCACCTCAGGTGTGAAATAGCTGCGGAAGGAAGAGACGCTCCGCCCCGACCACGTCCTCCACAGCATACGACAGTCTGTCGTAGAAGGCACGCTGGCCTCGGCCTGGGGCACCTACTGAGCGCTCCTAGCGCTGAGCGTAGGGGCTTCGGCACGGCCGCAGAATTGACGTTGCTGTCACCAGCCGCAAACGTGCGCAACCAGTTCAGCGAAGTGAAAGAGCTGAATGCTCGAAGTTCCCACCATGACCACCAAGGTCAGAGTGGCGCTGGCCGCACCAAGGGCGACTCGCACGGGACTGATCTCTGCGCCAAGAAGTGAGCCCACTCGTGCTGGCACCGAACCTCCCCCAAAAGAAGGAACGATGCCCGTATCACCTGATGCCGCGAGAGCTGCACGAGCTATGGCCGTTGCAACGACTTCGCGGTCACCGCCCATTGCGGCCACTGCGGCTTCGTCCGCGCAGCGCTCGGTTGCGTGACGGAGTCGCCGAGCCAGCGGCGCGAGAAGAGGCACGACAGCAGTTGACAGCGAAGCGATGAGAAGGTGGCGGTCATGGTGCTGCGAGAGGTGCGCTCGCTCGTGGGCAAAGACCACCTGTCGCTCGCGCGGCTCTAGCACCGAAAGGAGCCCAGAGGAGACCACGACGCATCCAGGACTGCCTGGCGCAGCAAACGCGACAAGCTCATCGGTGTCCAACACGGCCACGTGCTTGCCCTGCGTGCCTTCGACAGCCCAGCGTCGCTGCTTGAGGAGTCGCCTCATGCGCAACGCCGCAATGGATACGCCGATGAGGGCAGGAACGCCGACGAACCAATCAACCCGGTGATGGACCGGTATCACGGGGCACCATTCAACGACGGCAGAAATCCCGGGCAGCGCAGCGACGAACGCAGCCGACACAAGCAGCAGCGCGAGCCCAGCAACGGTGGCAGCGGTGGCCGCAACCGCGCCGAACACCCAGACGGCGGCGGAAGGCCGGAGCGGGACCGGAATCAGCCCCGTCACAACCGCTATCACTATCGTGACCAACGCCGGCCAGAGCACCGACATCAATGACCCCGTTCGAGGAGCATCTTCAGCACGGTCGCGTCGTTAGGGTCGAGCGCGTCGACGAAGTTGCTCAAGACCGCTGCGCGGTCTCCTGCGTCATCCAAGGTCCCCTGCATTTTCGCAGCGCGATGCTCCGCCTCGGTGCGGACCGGCTCATACTCGAATGCTCGTCCGACTCGAGCCCGCGACAGCCGCCCCTTCCGCCACAGACGCGACGAAATCGTCATCACCGTCGTGTAAGCCAGATGGGGAGCGACGGCTTCCTGTACCTCCGAGGTCGTCGCGGGGCGGCTGATAGCCCATAGATAGGTCATCATTTCATCCTCGAGTGCCCCCATTGGACGCCGCTCAGCCATGCCGTAGCTCCTCGCAAACCTGCGATCTCCGACACAGCGTAGTATCTCGATCACCGCATGGGGCTGCTACGGGAATATGGCGACGCCAGAACCGAGCAGCCAATCAAAATGGGCAATCGCTCGAGAACCTCATCTGCTGTATCCCGTTTCGTTCCCTCACATACAGAACCCCGGTTCCGGCAGCAAGCACGGCGACCCGTCCGACGATGCCGATGATGCCGATGATGCCGTCTAGCCATCCATATGTCTCGACAATCACCTCCCTCTCAGTCAGGGTTGATAGAGGGTTGCCGCCGACAGCGTAACTAGACCTAGCAGCGGCCAACACAACTGCCATTGCGACCGCTCACGCCGCGCTCCGCGAAACCACAAGGCGGCTCCGCCGGTCCTTAGCGACCACTATGGCCAGACCAGCCAGCGACACGACAGCAACCGCAATGGAACTGAGGTGTTGTCGGGTCAGCCCCTCACCCACATGAGGTAGCCAGATTGAGCCAACCGCACGGACCGAAGCGACCGCCGCCGCAGACGCCAGCGCCACAACGAGCGGCGGGCGGCCACGAGTGAGGAGGGTATGCACACCGATCGCAGTGACGCCTACAGCGGCCGCCATGAACCAGCCAACGGGAAGCATCGTTGTGGTCAGACCGGGTGGACGCAGACCAATCGTGCTCCTGGGCCCGTAACACCCGTCGCGAAAAATGCACGCTGCCTCGTAGCCCGCGTAGCCGATCATGGCAAGCGGTGCGAGCTCGGCCACTCTTCTTGATGGTGATACCAGGCCGAAGTGAGCGCTCACGAGGACCGCTGCGAGAGCTGCCGCGACACCGGGCCAAAACTCGACACCACTACGGATGATCAGCATGTCAGAGATGCTCCCGATCGAGCTCGGGTCATCCAAAGCAAGTGTGGTGAGGCGCCCCATGGCCAGACCAGCGAAGACCGGGCCCACAGCGACGTCCAGGAACCCGACAGGGCCGTCGCGGCCCGACACGAGCCACCAGGAGGCAAAGAGTGACGGAACACCGAACGCGATAATCATGCTGACCAGCAGGCCATAGTCGATCACCCGAGTGCGTCCTCGATGAGCCCGGCCAGGCGTTGTTCGGAGATCCCTCCATTAACCCGAGCTACGAGCGTCCCGTCAACGCCGAACACGTAGGTCGTCGGATAGGCAATGAGGCCCAGCGCCACTCGGATCTCGCCGCTGGCGTCGAACACGTTCGGATACGTCAACCCGAGCTCTTCGATGAAACGTTTGGCCTCACCCGGGTCGTCGTTCGATGCAACGCCAAGAATGACAGCTTCGCCAGGATAGCTATCTGCAGCATCCTGCAGAAGCGGCATCTCGGTTCGGCATGGGGCGCACCAAGACGCCCAGATGTTGACAACAACAGGCTGGCCACGCAAGCCGACCAGGATCCCTTCGAACTCATCGGTAGTGACCGCCGGGAACGAGCCTTGATCGGGCAGCTCCAGAGGATCCCCCGACGCCTCGAAGTCGGGCAGCTCCGGTTCGGCCAATGCCGTCCATCCAACCCAGATCCCGACCATGAGCACGGCTGCAATCACGGTCAGTCGTCGTGGAGTGAACCGCTGCCTGCTATCGATCGTGTCAACCATGGCGGGCACCGCTCGCATCCAACTTGCGACAACGAGCGTTGGTTCCACCCGCTAGCGGTGTGTCAGAGGCGATCGTTCGACTGGGGGTCGCGTTCATCATTACGACAGTCTGTCGTAAGATCACCGAATGGTCAGGTCGGTCTCATGATTAGCGCATCTGTGGCGCTCGCATTCACCGCTGGAATGGTCGCGACATTCAACCCCTGCGGGTTCTCGTTGCTCCCGGCCTACATCGGCGTGTTCGTGGCCGGAGACGAGGTCGCCGAGCGGACCGACCACCGCGTCCTCCGGGCCATCGCCGTCGCCGCAGCCGTCTCCGTGGGATTCGTCATCGTCTTCGCAACGGTCGGACTCGTTATCGACAGCATCGCAAGCGAAGCACGGCGGCAGCTTCCGTGGGTCACTATCGTCATCGGTGGCCTCCTCATTGCAGCCGGCATTGCCGCCCTTGCTGGGTGGAAACCCCGGGTCGCGATCCGCGGCCCACAATTGTCGACGGCATCGAACAACTTCAGGGTCATGGTCGGCTATGGCGTCACGTACGCGATCGCTTCCCTATCGTGCACGATCGGCCCGTTCCTCGCCGTCACCGGAACCGCCCTTGACGCTTCACTCCTGGAGGGGCTGACCAGCTACGTCGCCTACGCACTGGGGATGGGCGTCGTCATTCTCCTGCTGAGCATCGCTTCAGCTCTCGCCCACACCACCATCGCACGTCACATGCGGCGCATCTCACGAATCGCTCCCCGCATCGGAGGCGGCCTCATGGTCCTCGCCGGTGGCTACGCCATCTGGTACGGACGGTGGGAACTCGCTGTCTACGACGGTGACCTGGGCACAGACCCGGTTATCGACACTATCGAAGACGTCCGACTGCGTCTCGTCGACACCATCGAACGGATCGGCGCCGGCCGCGTCACCCTCATCGCCGCACTCGTCGTTGTCGCAGCGATCATCCTCACGCGGCTGGCCCGGGTGGGCCCGGACACGATCACCAGCGACCCAGCTACTGCAGCTGAAATGGGCAACGACACCCAGACCAAAGCAACCGAGCGAATCGACGTTAGGACGGAGTAGTCACGGTGAACAAGCGATTCAACCGGATCACGGTTGATCCTGAGAAGTACCGAGCCGAGCTCGAGTCCCAAGGTGCGGTGCCGGTTGACCTGACCGAGACTGCCCCCACGCTCATCGCCACTGTCGACGACACAGGGTTGGTCATCGCCTTGGCTGTTGACACGACACCTCCAGCCGGCGCCATTGGCGACCAACGCGACCGCTACTTTCTCACCGCAGCCTATGACGAGCACGAAGTCGTCTCGCTGCCAGTGACAGGCCAGCGCGACACATTGCGACTCAACGACCTCGACTACCCAACAGCGGAGGAACCATGGCAATTCCGCCCTTGACTCGCAACGGCGCTCCGGATCAACGAGCCACAAGACCTCGTCCTAAACCCCTCCGATGCTCGATCCCTTTGGGCGCCTCGGAAAGGACCATAGGGTGACCCTCGGCAGAATGACCCGTCGGCACTTCATGGCCGTGGTGGGCGTTGGCGGCGGCGGCATGTGGTTGGCCGGTTGTTCTGGAGATGCCAATACTGGCCTCGACCGACCCTTAGCCCCTACGGGGACGCCCTTTTTTGAGCCGGAGGTGCTTTCTAGCAGCAGCGGGCTCCTGGAGGTAACGCTTCGGGCTGCACCCACGATGGTGCCGTGGCACGCCGGGACCCGCTACGCCTACACCTACAACGGCGCCACCCCGGGCCCGACGCTGCGGGTCCGACCCGGCGACCGGCTCGTGGTCCATCTCGAGAACGAACTCGACGACGACACCAACCTGCACACCCACGGACTGCACGTGTCCCCCGACGGCGACTCCGACAACATCTTCGTTCGCGTGCCGCCCGGTCAGTCCCGAACCTACACCTACGACATCCCGCCAGAGCACCGCAGCGGACTGTTCTGGTACCACCCACACGCCCACGGAACCGTCGCCAAGCAAGTAGCAGCAGGACTCGCCGGCGCCATCGTCATCGACGACCACATCGATGACCTCCCGGACATCGCTGCGTCCTCCGAGCGGCTCTGGGTGCTGTCAGACCCACCCATCGGCAACGAACCCGACATTCTCGAAGCCGGAGCCATGGACGCGATGATGGGCCGCTCCGGAGACAAGATCCTCGTCAACGGCAGCGAACGACCCGGCCTGGCCGTCGACGCCGGCACGCTCGAACGGTGGCGTCTCGTCAACGCCAGCGCATCTCGCTACTACCGTCTCGTTCTCGACAACCACCCACTCCATCGCATCGCGTCCGACGGTGGACGTCTGAGCGCACCCGAACGCGTCGACGAGATCCTTCTCGCTCCCGGCGAGCGCACCGAGCTGCTCATCGCTCCAACCGAGCCGGGGACATTCGCCGTTCGCGCCCTCCCCTACGATCGCGGTAGTCCGGGAATGGGCGGCGGAATGATGGGTGACGGAATGATGGGAGGCATCGACTCCACTTCCACCGACGAAACCGTCGTTGCAACCATGACCGTTCGCGGCCGCAGCGAAGCCGCGCTGCTCCCCACGTCGCTGGTGGACGTCGGCGCATTCGCACCGCCTGTGGCGACTGCCTTGCGAGTCCTGGAGCTGGGCGAACAGATGGGCACGATGATGGGTGGAGCGATGATGTCCTTCACGATCGACGGGCGAACCTTCGATGCCGATCGGACCGACACCAGCGTGGCCCTGGACACAGTCGAGGAGTGGGAGATCCTCAACCCGACACATATGGATCATCCGATCCACCTGCATGTCTGGCCGTTCCTCGTCGTCGACGCTCCACCCGGAACGGGTTGGAAGGACACGATCAACGTGCCCGCCGGGGAGTCGGTGAGGATTCTCGTTCCCTTCACCGGCATCACGGGCCGGACCGTCTACCACTGCCACATCCTCGACCACGAGGACCTCGGCATGATGGGCACCATCGAGGTCACGTAACCGATCGGATCACTCTCGGGACCTATGCCCCTACCCCCCACTCCTATTCATCAGGTTTCCTAGAGAGAGACCCCGATTCGCTCTTGGAGAAGAAGCAGATGAATCACTCACGAATGCATTCCGAACACATGTGGCTGATCGCCGGTGCTGCCGTTGCGGCGGCGGCGCTGGGCTACGGCATCGGATGGGCGATCGCCATCGCGATACTCGGATGTGGCGCCATGTTTGTAGCGCTCCTTTGGCTCATCAACTCCGATCGCGATCGCCCGAACCCCACCGGAATCGACGACGACACTCACGATGAGGTACGCCACTCCGGCGGAGCATGACGTGGGTCGGCCGGCTCTTCGGCGGCGAACTCGCTGTGGATAACGACGTGTCGCCGCAGCGACACGCCGCCGGCGACCACGGCGAGAGCCACGAGGAAGTCGCCGGGAGCCTGACCCTGCCAGGTGCGGTGTCGCTTGGCACCGGTGTGATGATCGGCGCCGGGATC
>JAUIIS010000395.1 GCA_030431575.1 Acidimicrobiia bacterium
ATGGCCGGGCTCTATGTGGTTGTGGAATCGTGGCTCAATGGCGCGTCAACCAACCAGACGCGTGGGCGCATCTTGTCTATCTACATGATTGTGTCCATGGGCGGTATCGGTGCGGGCCAGTTGTTGCTGAACCTCAACGACAGCACCGGGTTCACCTTGTTTATCTTGGCGTCGGTGGCGGTGTCGCTTTCGGCTGTCCCGGTGGCGCTGTCAGTCCAGGCGAATCCGAAGGCAGTGGTCTTTACTGGGTTCAGTTTGCGAGATCTGCTTCTTCGGGCGCCTATTGGGGTATCCGCGTCGTTTTGGACCGGAGCTAGCGCTGGCGCTCTGATTGGCATGGGTGCCGTCTACGCAGCCACCGTTGGCATGAGTGACGCTGGCATTTCTGCATTCCTGTTTGCGCCAATGCTGGGGGCGGTCATCTTTCAATGGCCGGTGGGTTGGGCGTCGGACCGCTTCCCGAGGCGCGGGGTGATCTTGGCCGTTTCTGCGGTGGGTGCCCTAGCGCCGCTGGGCGTGTTGTTTGTCGATCCTGCAGGCCTAGCTGGGTTAGCGCTCATGACGGTGCTGGGTGGCGCCGTGTTTTCGTGTTACTCGCTAGCGGTTGCCTATACGAACGACTGGCTAGAGGCGAGCGAGGTTCTGGGTGCCAGCGCCACCTTGGTGCGAGTGAACGGGTCTGGCGCGATCTTGGGTCCGCTTGTTGCTGCTGGACTCATGGCTGCATTTGGGCCTTCGCTGTTCTTCTGGACGATAACCGCATGCTTCTTCGTGAGCGGAGCCATTGTGGGCTGGCGGATCTTCGTACGCGACGCTTTGCCTGTGGAACGCCAGCGGAGGTTCGTGCCTTTCCCCGGACGCGCCACCAGTGCCGCTGTTGGCAACATGTTGCCTCGTCGCCGCCAGCGCTGAAGCTATGTCGGCCGTCTCAAGCACTAACGGTTCTTGAGAGGTATCCCTGCGGCTAGGGCCGCCCGGTCGATTTGGTGGTCAAAGATCTGATCGGCTGGTTCGAACGTGTTGTTGAACCTGCCAAACACTTCGAAGTTGATGAGGCCAAAGAGGAGTGTCCAGGCCGAGAGTCCGGCCATGAGGCGTCGGTTGTCGATGGGGATGTCGTGCTCGGCGCGCATTGCTGAGAGCTGCGTCGCTAGAGGTCTTGGTATGGGGACATCGGTCGAGGCCGGAACTTCGGCTTCGTCCAGTTCGACCATAAGACCGATGAGAAGCGCGAGCGGTCGGCTTGCTGGATCGATGGTGTCTTTGGGTGCTGCGTAGCCAGGGACCGGACTGCCGTAGATGAGCGCGTATTCCTGTGGGTGGGCAATGGCCCAATCTCGGGCGGCATGGCATACCGCGCGCCAGCGTCCGATCAGGTCTGTTCTGCGCTGAGCTCGCTCGGCTTCTTCGCAGGCTTCGCCGAGGGCGTTGTAGGCATCGATGATGAGTTGAGTGAGAAGCGCGTCGCGGCTGGGGAAATAGCGGTAGAGCGCGCTCGACACCATGCCGAGTTCTCGGGCGACGGCGCGAAGTGACAGTTCGCCAGGTCCCTTTTCGGCGAGGTGTCGTCTGGCGGTGTTGGTGATCTCGGCGGTGAGTTCTGCACGGGCTCGGGCTCTAGCAGTGGTGGGGGCGGATTCGGGCATGCCCCTAGTTTGCCTGAAAAGCGAGAGCACTGACAAGAAATGAGAGCAGTGCTCTTGCTTTTCGTGCGCAGGACTCTATGATGTCGTGAAACAGAGAGCACTGCTCTCCCTGAAGATGAGGAAGCAAGAACCATGTCACTGCATGTGATTGTCGGAGCTGGAGCCGTAGGTCGTGGGACGGCCGAACGTTTGGCCAAGGCCGGCCACGACGTCCGGATGATCAGCCGGTCGGGCACCAGGTCCGAAGTACACGGCGTTGAGGCCATTGCTGCTGACGCGACTGATCAACAACGCCTCGCGGAACTTTGTGCCGGCGCCGAGAGTCTCTACAACTGTGCAAACCCGCCTTACCACAAGTGGGCAGAACTCTGGCCGCCACTCTCCGCCAGCTTCCTGCACGCAGCCAAGGTCGCCGGGGCAAAGCTCGTCACCATCAGCAATCTGTACGGCTACACCCCGAACGGCAAACCCATGTCTGCTACCGACGCTTTGGCCCCGCCGTCAAAGAAAGGTCAGATCCGGACTGACATGTGGCGCGAAGCACTCGCTGCGCATCAAGCCGGAGAGCTTCGGGTGGTCGAGGTCCGTGCCTCCGACTATTTCGGGCCCGGCCTCGGCGACACCGCACACCTTGGAGACCGGGTAGTCCCTCGAGTGATCGCGGGCAAGTCTGCCAGTCTGCTTGGAGACCCGGACGCGCTACATAGTTGGACCTACATTGACGACGTGTGTGAAACCATAACGGTCGCGGGTACCAATGACGCTGCGTTGGGCAGGGTTTGGCACGTCCCCACAGCCCCACCAAAGTCCGCACGCGAGATGATTGCTGCGCTGGCGAACGCAGCAGGGGTGGCCACACCCAAGGTACGTTCGGTGCCTGCCGGCGTGATTCGTCTTGCCGGGATCTTCATCCCACTCATGCGCGAGCTGCCCGAAGTCCGATACCAGTTTGAGGAGACATTTGTTATCGACGCCGCCGATACTGAGGAACAGTTGGGCCTGACCTACACGCCCTTCAGTCAACAGGTTCAGGCGACCCTGGCGTCCTACAAGGGTGACTGACGCCCCGCCGCGTAGACGCAGCACTAGTGCCGTATCAGGAA
Organism: Acidimicrobiia bacterium; assembly: GCA_030431575.1. Taxonomy (GTDB): domain Bacteria; phylum Actinomycetota; class Acidimicrobiia; order Acidimicrobiales; family UBA8592; genus JAUIIS01. The sequence continues at coordinate 2,750 of JAUIIS010000395.1, forward strand.
ACGTTTGCGCTGTTCGAACGAACCTTCTCCGCCACCGGCTGCGTACTCGCAACCTCCATTCCGGACACCGAGTCCACGGTTGCCCGGGCCTTGCCGGACGTCACAGCATCTCCGCCCCAACACCACCTACGTTCCCAGACACGGCACTAGCTACATGTAGGGGGCGGGGTCGATGGCCCCGCCATCGAGGCGAATCTCGAAGTGTAGGTGCGGCCCGGTGCTCAAACCGGTCGAGCCAACAAAGCCAATGGTGTCGCCGGCACTGACGCTGGATCCGACCGAGGTGTTGAACCCCGACATGTGGGCGTAGAGGCTGGAATAGCCGCCGCTGTGCTGCACGATCACTGTGTTGCCGTAGCCAGAGAACGGGCCGACAAAGATCACTTCGCCCTGGGCAGCCGAGCCAATGGCACTCCCGGACGGCGCATTGAAGTCGAGGCCGGTGTGCATTCTTGAGGTGCCATAGACCGGGTGCACGCGATTACCAAAGCCTGAGCTGATAGCGCCCGGGACTGGGCGCACAAAGACGGGGAC
>JAUIIS010000040.1 GCA_030431575.1 Acidimicrobiia bacterium
TTCATCACCGTGATCGTGACCGCCTTCGCCGAACTCGATGGTCCCGACGGCTTTAATCGCCTCGAACACAAGGACGCCATCGGCCTCCGCGGCCTCGATAACGTCGAGCAGGCCTTCTTCGAAACCAGCGCCATTGACGATCACTACATCGGCGTCACCAATCTCAGCTACCTGCTGCGCAGACGCCTGAAAGTCGTGCGGATCCGCGCCGACCGGCATGATCGTGATGACATCGAACTGATCGCCGACCAGGTTCTCGACAACGTCGCCAAGAATGTTGGTGGTCACCACGATCACTGGCTGTTCAGCATCGGATTCGACGGCGCTTCCGGGTTCTTCGCCAGTGACTTCATTGCTCCCGCATCCGGCGGCCACGAGCCCAAGGCTGGCGATCATTAGGGCAACGACACGAAACATCGACTTCAACGGACAATCTCCAGAGTGAGAACCACTATCATTTTGAGAACGTTACGGTTCATGCAACGGATTCACAACTTGGAACGAGAATCGTTTTCGTTCCGACACGATCTAGCCTGTGACAGTGACTCCATCGATCATCACCCGTGGCCTCGAGGTGCGATTCGGCGACACCGTCGCGCTGGCGGGACTTGACCTTGAGGTGCAGGCTGGCTCGTCACTGGCGGTCATTGGCCCAAACGGCTCGGGCAAGTCCACACTGCTTGGCGCCCTGGCGGGGACGCTGCCTGCCAGCCTCGGCGAAGCGCACGTGACCGGCGCCGGACCCGCTCTAGTCCTCCAGTCAACCGATGTAGACCGCAGCCTCCCCATCACCGTTCGCGACACCGTCTCGCTGGCCCGATATCCAAAGGTTGGCCTCTTCAAGCGCTTCGGACCCAACGACCGGCGCGCTGTTGAGGAAGCGCTCGAGAGATTGGCCGTTGCCGACCTAGCGGGCCGACAGTTCCATGAACTCTCGGGCGGGCAACGGCAGCGAGTACTGGTAGCGCAGGGCCTCGCCCAAGATACCGACGTGCTTTTGCTCGATGAACCAGTCAACGGGCTCGACGTCGTGTCGCGCGCCGTGATCCTCGACGTAGTCGACGCCGAGATTGCAGCTGGCCGAACCGTGGTTATCACGACACACAACCTCGACGATGCCCGCCGCTGCGACCAAGTCTTACTGCTCGACACTGCGCCCATCGCCGTCGGGCCACCCGACGAGGTTTTGACCGAACATCACCTACGACAGGCCTTTGGCGGACACTTCATCCGCATCGGCGACGAGCTGATCCTCGACGACCCACACCACTCACACTGACTGCCGTCTCAGCCCAGCCAGTGACCACTCCAACCATTCTCATTCTCAGATAGCCTTTGCGAATGCCACCAGTCGAGATAAATGCGGAAATCGACGATGAGGTGTCAGCGCTTCTTCGCCAGGCAGACCAGCGGTATACCAGGGGTCGCCGTCGCCTTGTGGCGGTGCTTCAGACCGGCAATGGCCCCCTAACCATCACCCAGATTCTTGCTGCGGATCCTTCCCTCCCCCAGTCCAGCGTCTACCGCAACCTGACGATCCTCGAAGAGGTCGGCGCCGTAACTCGCATTGCCACCCGCGACGATTTTGCGCGCTACGAATTAGCCGAGCATCTGACAGAGCATCATCACCATCTCATCTGCTCAGCCTGCGGTGACGTTGCCGACTTTTCCCTCGATGCTCGTGCAGAGGCCAGCCTCGACGGGGCACTACAACAAGTTGCAGATCGAGTCGGCTTCGACATCGATACCCACCGCCTGGACCTGCTCGGTACTTGCGCTTCTTGCGACGACTCCTGAACTGATATCGCGACTCATTACAACGTCATCACTGTCAAACCAGCTGTCGACAGCCAACGCACCCGGACTCGTGAGACGAAGTGACTGTCGCAGCACGCCGGACCAGTGACAACCGGGTCGGCGGCAGATTGGATCAAAGAGAGCACCCAGCCGAGCTCGATGCTCGGGAGGGACCGGTCGTCGGCATCGGTTGCGGAATCATGGGTCGCTGCGATTGGTCACGACCCAGCCAGCCAACAGCGCGACTACTGCATAGGCAGCGAAGATCAGGGTGGTGGCCGGTCGGTCGAGGGCGATTCGTTCGCCGTCGTCAACGATCTCAAGCATGCCATTGCCGGCGACGAACGGCATGAACCGCACGACACGCTCGGGGGCAAACACGCTGACGAGGTTCTCAACGACGAGCCACCAAACCAGAACGCCGGAGATGGCGGCGGCGCTCTGACGAGCGATGAGTCCAATGCCGAGGCCTAGGATTCCTGCGAGGACGGCGAAACCTGTCGCCCACCCAACGGTGGCGGGGATGGTGGAGGTGTCGCCAGCTTCGACGCCAGCCAACATTGCCCCGGCTACACCGGCTCCCAGGCCGGCTAGGCAGAGCAACGCAGTGAAGCCTGCGGCCGTGGCGGCCTTCGCCGCCACGACAACGCTTCGCCGGGGCTGGACGGCGAAGGTCTGGGTGATCGTACGGGACTCGGCCTCGGCGGTGTGGATCAAGATGCCGCTGACCGCAGCGAACACGGCGGTGAAGACAGCCGAAAAGCCGAAGACGTTCGAGACCGTGATGACCTCATCAGTGACAAAGCGAGCGACAGCGAACGCAGCGAATCCGCCGACCACCACGGTGAGTGCGGCGATCACACGCGGCGATCGGACGGTTGTCAGCTTCAGACACTCGCTCCGGCAGGCAGCTTTGAAACCTGCCGAGCCGCCTTCGCGGTCATGGGTTGGGGTTCGACGGTCCAGCATCTGGTTCGGTGCTGAGTATTCGAAAGTGGTCGTCATCGTGGCTCCTTGTGGTTTGGGTTGCGATCGCTCAGGCCGAGGTGAACTCGGCGGCATTGCTGGTTAGGTCGACGAGCAGGTCCTCGAGCGAGGCTTGATGGTCGACGAGTTCGTCGAGTCGGATCTGATGATCGAGTGCGAGCTGGGCGACTGCACTACGGGACGCGCCGGTAATGCTGATGCGGCTGCCCGTCTCGGTGGCGCCAAGTCCCCGTTTGTTGAGCAAGTCGATCAGTTCGTCGCGTTGCGTCGTCTCAACCAGAACGGTCCGTTCAGCGGTGTCGGCGATCTGGTGGACCGGAGCGTTGGCCAAGAGCCGCCCCCCACCGATGACCACCAGGTCATCGGCGAACAACGACAGTTCAGTGATCAAGTGGCTGGAAACGAACACTGCGCCTCCACGGTCGGCGTAGCTACGCAGATAGGCGCGCAACCAACGGATTCCATCGGGGTCGAGACCATTGGCTGGTTCGTCGAGCAGCAGCGTCTCAGGTTTGCCCAGCAGCGCTCCCGCAAGGGCCAGCCGCTGGCGCATGCCGAGAGAGAACCCACCTACTCGCTTGTCTGCGACGGTGGCGATGCCGACCTCGGCGAGTACCTCGTCGGCCCTCGATGCCGGGAGCCCGCTCATCGCACAAAGCGTCCTCAAGTGATTACGGGCCGTGCGGCCGGGGTGAGCTGATGCATCGAGCGCGACGCCAATAGAGGCGACGGGCCGTTCCAACCGGTGGTAGGGCACGCCGTCATAGCAGACCGAGCCCGCGTCGGGCCGGGTGAGCCCGACCATCATCCGCATCGTGGTGGACTTGCCAGAACCGTTCGGTCCGACGAAGCCAGTGACACGGCCGGGAAGAACCTCGAACGAAAGGCTGTCGACGGCTCGACGGTCACCGTAGGTCTTGGTGAGAGCATCCACGGTGATCATCGGGCCACCGCTTCGGCTGGAATCGGGCTGTCGGTCGAGCGGAGCAGGGCGACGCCAGCCCACGCGAACCAGACGATGGAACCGAGCCCGAAGACCATGCCGACATCCGACACTCCGGGGACGAGGATAATGAGCCCAGCGGCGATGAGTGCTCCGATACCGCCAGCTGCGTTGCTTGATCGGACGGAGCGAGTCAGTGCCGGATGGGTGTGGGTAATGGTCATTTCGTTGCCTCTCGTTTCGGTGGCTGGGTTGGTGAGCACGGGTTGACCGTTCACGCCCTCATTGTCTTGGGGCGGGCGTGAGGGGGCATCGCCCCGCGCCCGATCTCACCCGGGTGAGATCACCACGACCAGACCGCTCACGGCCTCGGAGTCGCCGTAAGATCTCCGAATGGAGGCCGGTGGGGAGATCACGTTGGTGGCGACGAAAGTGACCTTCGAACCCTCCCTCACATCTGGCCAACCGGTCTCACTTGTGGCGAGACAGGCGTTGGAGATTGCCTCTACCAATGGCTTGGCCGACCTAGCCCAGATCACCCGGGGGTACAGGCATCCACGCTCGCACCACCGGCGATGCTGAACAGAGGCCGTCGAGGCGGCGCAACACGGCGTCGACCTGGCACAGCTGGCGTGCCGCTGAGTGCACCTAGGTGGTGGGTTCTCGGGGTGTGCTCGCTGCTGCGACCATCGTTGAGACCGGTGACTGGCGGAACGCGTTGAAGAACGCTTTGACCCCGTCGCGAGAACCAGAAGTCTCGACCTCACCACGTCGATGAGCGTCACTGAGGGAGCATCGGCCTAGGTAGGTGCGGTAGAGCGCCGTCCGATCGGTGTGCAGGGTGACGTCGATGTCGAAGCCGGGATCGGCCAAGCAGATGGAGGCTTCGTCCTCGACGACGATCCAGTAGCGGCTCGGGTGGTCCTCGAATGGGATGTAGACGACGAAGCGGGGGCGTGGCAGGTCCGTGGTATCCAGCTGGCGGTGGAGCCACCACACCAGAAGGTCGGGGTCGAGTTCGTCGGCGGTGGGCTCGCCGAACGTCCACTGTGCGCCCCAGGCCGCGAGTCCAAACACGACCGGCTCGAGGGCCCGACCGGCCTCGGTGAGTTGGTAGGAGCCGTCGGGGTGTTGTTCGACGACGTCCGCGATCACGAGTTGGCGGAGTCGCCGGGTCAGAAGCGCTCGCGACAAGCCTGGATTGCCTCGGATCAGTTCGTTGAAGCGGTTCGTGCCGGTGAGTAGGTCGCGAACGATGTGGATGGTCCAACGGTCACCAAGGATTTCGGCGGTGCGCGAGATTGGGCAGTACTGGCCGTAGGACTTCATCGACCCACGCTAGCGGTTCAGTATTGGAACTAGCTGACGAGACGTTCTCGGTGTTGAGTGAGACCAGCACCCGCCGGACCGTTCGGCGCCGGTGGAACACGAAAGATGCTCCAATCCATGCGAATCTCCAAGACAGACATCCCCATCAAGATCGACGTTCCCGGCGCCATCGCCCGACAGGCCGTGGATTTCGGCGACACGTCGGCGTTCTCGTCGTTGGGTGCGGAGTACTTCTCGCTCGCCGCCGGGACCGATATCGGCCCGCTCCTGGTGGGTCTCGCCGACGACGCCTGTCACGCTCCGCACTGGGGTTTCATGATCAGCGGTGCAGTTGTCGTCAGCTACACAGACGGGAGCGAGGAGACCTGCAGCGACCAGGACTTGTTCTACTGGCCGCCAGGGCACAGCGTGCGTGTCACCAGCGACGCCGAGGTGATCTTGTTCAGCCCCCAGGCCGAACACGGCGCCGTTATGGACCACATGCTCGCCACGATGGTCGGCTGAGGACGAATCCCATGAAGAACTCGACAGAAGGCACCACTATGCAAGGCAACGACCAGCTCGCCGTCATCATCCCCAAGCTCCGGGCGGTAGGCGCCGGCATCGACGCGACTCAGCTCAACGGGCCGACTCCGTGCAAGGACTTCACGGTGTCGGGGGTGTTGGGGCACATGACCGGACTGGCATCAGCGTTCGCGCCCATGTTCCGCGGGGAGGAGCCGCCGACAAGTGACGCCGAATCCGACGGGTCCAGCGAGATTGCGCGCTTTGATGCCGCGATGGAGGCGCTGCTCGACGCGGTGCAGTCCCCCGGAGCGCTTGACCGCTCGATCCAAACCCCGGACGGGATCATGCCCGGCGCGGTCTTCGCACGCCTCGTCGCTTTCGATGGCCTCGTGCACGGTTGGGACCTTGCGACGTCAACCGGACAGGTATGGGAACTCGATGACGGACTCGTGGGCGAGGTCGACGAGTTCGCCCGCCAGGCCATCACCGAGGAGATGCGCGACGGCGATGTGTTCGCCGTCCAGCATCCCGTGGCCGACGACGCCAGCCCCATCGAGCGACTTGTCGCCTTCTCCGGACGCTCCACCTGAATCGGAAGCACACCAGACCGGGATCGCCGCTCCATCTGGGCGACACGTCACGAGTTGCTCACCGGTCGGCCGCTCGTTGGGTGAGTGCCATCACCGTGTCAGCTCCGATTGGAGGCGAAGGCTCGCCGTTGTTGTTGGTTGCTTCAATCTTGCTCAAGAACTCCGCGTTCGATCGGTGGATGGTGGGTGGTCATTGTCTGACTCCCGACTAGCGGGTCTCGCCTCGTGATGACGCAAACCGGCGCTGCGACGTGACTCTTTCAACTCCGACTCGTACACGTGCGGCATCCCATCCAAGAGGTCGCTTTCGATGGCCTCGCGTAGTTCGCGCGCCACCCGCCAGTACGTAGCGTCGTACTCTTCAACAATCTGAAAGGTCCAGCGCCCGTCGATCACGTTCCGCCCCACCAGTTCTGTTTTGAGGCGGTCAGCTTGTGCAGCGTGTCCGGCTTCGGCCAACTCCTCAGCTGCTTCGCCAACCAGAAGGTCAGCGCGTCCACTGAGCTGATGGAACTCATATAGTGCGCCTCTGGCCCGTTCGATCCATTCGACGGCCTCGCTGAGTTTTCCGGTAGCAGTGACGGTGGCGTCGTCAACGCCTGGTGGCCGTCGCTCCTGTGTGAGCCAGACCTGGTCTGTTGGGCCCGCGGAGGTCATCCGCACGCAAGGACGTCGGGCGACCGAACCACTCGGCTTGCCTGACTCCGGCCCGGTGTCTTCACGTCCTTGGCGAATCACGCGGCGGCCGCCAGCAGTTGTTGAAGCGCCTGCTCGCAGGCACGGCATGCCTGCGCACACGACTTACATGAGATGTGTTCATGACGCTCGCACTCGACAGCACATTCGCGGCAGCTGGCAATGCATGCCCGCACCTGAGCTGACCAGGCCTCACCGTTTGGCGTCGGCCTGGCCAGAATCGTCGCCGTAGCAGCACAAATGACGTTGCAGTCGAGGCATCTCCGGATGCAGTCGCTCATCACGCCGTCTTCGAGCGCGAGGCTACTGTCGGCACAGGTGGCGCAAAGCGTCGAGCATGCCTGGCAAGCTTCGACTGCTCGGAGCAGCTCGGGGAGGTCGAAGCTTGCTCTGGCTGGGTGGTCTGCGAGTGCGTCGGTGAGGGTCATATCAGTTCCTTGATCGGCTTCTATCTAGGGACTACCCATGCGCCGTGGTCTGAAACCACTCCACCAACCAGTCAGCTCGCGAGGGCATGGCGCCGAGATGAGGTTTGACCACACCGGATCCGGGTAAACACGAACAATGACAGCGGCCGACCAAGAACCCACCGTTGACAAAGCAGGCGACGAGGGCACCGTGGACGAACAGTTCCAGGCACTCCTAGCCGGTTTGAGGACGTCACTTCCCGGGGTCCAGGTGTTGTTCGGGTTTCTGCTGGTAGCGCCATTTCAACAGCAGTTCAGTCAGTTCGACACCCTAACCGTGGCATCCTACGCCGTTGCGTTCTTCGCCTCGGCGATCGCCTCGGTGCTCCTGATTGCACCGAGTGTCCACCAACGTGTTCGGGCTCCAGCCTCGGGTTTGCCGCGCAACTCGAAGCGTCACCTCGTCATTGCCACCTGGGTGACGATTGCGGGCACCGTCGCCATGGGAGTCGCCATCGTGGCGACGGTGTTCCTCGTGGCCACGTTTGTGTTTGCCAACTCTTGGGTTGCCGTCGCAACTGGAACCGTGACCTCGGTCCTTGGGTGGGCCTGGTTCTATCTACCCCTCGTTGTCTTCCGCGACTGACCTTCAGGGGGGCCTTGCGTTGCGGAAGTCCGCGATGAGCGCTCCACGGCGAGCAAGCACCGCCGGCGCATCGAGCGTGCAACGGCGGACGAGGACTCGTTGCCTGCGGCCTCAACTGTGACTACGCCAAGCCTCGAGCGTCGACGACGTAATACCGAGATGGACGATGTCTTCGTCGAGCGAAGTGACCAGGTGGGAGCCGGAAACTCCAGCACTGAAGAATCCCATCGCTGCAGGGTTGACTTCCAACTCTTCTGGGTAGGCCCCCGGCGTGCGCCCGCTGGGCGTGGCGCACCTAGCCACAACTGAGGAGCAACCAACGTGAATACCGCAGACACAGACGTGCCCGAACATCCCGCCCATGTCGATAGCAATTGGTCGGGTGTTAATCATCTCGCTCTCATCACCAACGACATGGATGCCACCGTGCGTTTCTGGCACTGTGCAATGGGCGCCCCTCTCGTCGCCACTGTCCGCACCGACGCCTTCCGGCACTACTTCTTTGACGTCGGCGGTTCCACGGTGGCGTTCTTTGAATATGACGGCCGCGAGACCGATGCGCTCGCCAAACCAGCTGGCATCTTCGACCCGCGAGCTGGCCACTTCGATCATCTGTCACTGAACTTGCCGGATCGCGCCGCGGTGATCGATCTCCGCAAGCGACTCTTGGACCACGGCTGCGACGTGACCGAGCTCGTCGACCATGGCCTCATGGAGTCCATCTACTTCACCGACCCGAATGGCATTGCGATGGAGGCGTCGTATTGGCTCGACGATCCCACTGGCGAGACACCGCGTCTCGATGACAGCGCTCGTTTCGCTGACGAAGACCCGGTGGCTGCGGTTCGTGAACTGATGCGTGACGAACTCGAGAGCGTCCCAGCGACGGCACTCGTCGAAGAGCCCGGCGACAGCTACCTCGTCGGCCGTTCTTAGGGCGCAAAGCTGAAGCGCCGACCTACCGGTGGAGGCGGGCCGGCGGTCACGGCGATTAGTCCGTGAGGCTGCGTCAGGTCATTGATCGGTTGGCGCCACGCAGAAGGAAGGCAACAAGCCATACTGCTGCGGCAATGATGGCCACCCAAAGCGCCGCCTTGACCACGAAGGACAAGCCAAACAGCAGGGCGACCACGAGGGCCAAGATGATCCATCCGGTCGTACTCACGGTGAACTCCTTTTCAAGCGTCGGGATATCCGCCGCTACAAGGGCTTTACCCAGGGTCGCGACCTCCTAAACCCGCGCCAACCAGCGTTCTGTTGTTGCTGGGTGACACCCTTTGTCACCCAGCCAAGAAATATGCACGTACGCCTATGTTTGGGAATGGGCTCGTTGGCCTTCTCGGCTGAAGACCATCATCACCTCGGCAGGGGCACCATCGGCTGCCAACGCGTGCGGGCTCATTGTGGCGAACTCAGCCGCCTCGCCTTGTTCGACCACGATCTCGCGGTCGCCTAGGTACAGGCGGACGGCGCCGTTGAGGACATAGAACCAGTCGTGCCCGGGATGAACTCTCTGCTCCGGCCTCTTCCGCTCGGGCTTGAGGTGCATGCGCAACATGATGGCATTGCTGGTTGGCCGACTAAGCAACCAGACGGTGTGCCCCATGCCGTGTTGGGGTGTCGGCCGGATCACGACGTCGTCGTCGTGGCTGGTCTCGAACAGTGTGTCCAGGTCGATCTGTAGGCCCGAGGCCAGCGGGACAAGCACGTCGAGGCTGATAGAGCGCTTGCCAGTTTCGATCCGACTGATGGTGGATGCGCTGATAGCGGTTCGTTCGGCGAGATCGTCCAGCGACAACCCGAGGCTTTGGCGGAGCGCTCGTAGTCGAGTTCGGACGACTGTTTCCACGTTGCCAGTTGTCATTTGCCTGCTCCTCATAGCCCGCCAGTACGCCTTTGCGAATATAGCAAGTTCCTATGCAGTATCTGACTCACCCGGTAGTGTCGTCACATGAGTGAGAAGCACGACCAACCTGCCATCCGCCGTCTGTGCGACGTCGCCATCGTGGGCGGCTCTGCCGCGGGCCTCGCTGCGGCGCTTCAGATCCAACGACAAGACCGCTCCGTCATCGTCGTCGACAGTGGGCAACCACGAAACGCCGCGGCATCCCAGATGCACGGCTATCTGGGTTTAGACGGCGCCCGCCCCGGCCAGCTAGCCGATCTTGGCCGTGAAGAGGTGCGTCGCTACGGCGGTGAAGTGTTGAGCGGCCGCGTTCGGACCGTCGAACGCGACAGTGACATGTTCGTCCTCGACGCCGGAGCCGTTGAGATCCGGGCCCGCCGGGTGATAGCCGCAACAGGTGTCGTCGACGAGCTCCCACGAATCGAGGGGATCTCCAAGCACTGGGGCGACACGGTCATCCACTGCCCCTTTTGCCATGGCTACGAGGTGCGCGGTGAACGCTTGGTTCAGATCATCACCCACCCAATCGGGTTGCATCCGGCACGCCTGTGGGCCCACCTCAGCCCACACCTCACCCTGGTCGTAGACCCCGACGTGGACATCGATGCCACGGAGCTCGCAACCCTTACCGCAAACGAGGTGACCGTTCTAGAAGGAACTGTCGAGCGCATCGTCGAGGACGACCAAGCAACACTGACAGGGGTCCAGCTTTCTGATCAGCGGACCATCGCCGCCGATGCGGTCCTGATCACCACCGACCTCCGTTGCCGGGTTGACCCGTTCGAGCCGCTCGGCCTTTCCACCGAGCCCCACCCCCTGGGCGTTGCCGACTACGTGGTGACGGACCCCATGGGCCAGACGTCAGTTCAGGGGCTCTACGCGGTGGGCAACCTCACGGACCCGAGCCACCAGGTGCTCGGCGCTGCCGCAAACGGCAGCCACGTCGGCGCAATGGTGGCAATGGATCTCGCAGTTGAAGATCAGACCCAGGACCGTCGCGTAGCCGCTGGTGAGGCCGAGTGGGAGGCACGCTACTCGGGAGACCAGATCTGGAGCGGTGCTCCCAACGGGACCTTGGTGCAAGAGGTGGGGGATCTGCCCGTTGGACGGGCACTGGACGTGGGCGCGGGCGAAGGCGGCGACGCGCTTTGGCTTGTGCAACAAGGCTGGGACGTCACTGCCACGGACATCGCCACCTCGGGGCTAAGTCGACTCGCGTCTCAAGCCGAAGCCGAGGGGCTGGCATTGCGATGTCTCGCCACCGACGCCAACGCCCTGAAGGCCTTCGGGCACGACACGTACGACTTGGTGTCGCTCTTCTACTCGGCGATCCCGAGAACGGGCGACCACCGCGGCATCCAGAATCTGCTCGATGCGGTGGCACCTGGCGGGACGCTGTTGATGGTAGGTCACGCCCCACACGGGCACCCCGCGGACGCCGACCATACTTCCCCATGGGACCGACTCTCGTTTGTGGGGATCGATCAGATCGCTGCGGTGCTTGGCGAAGACCCAGCGTGGACCATCGTCACCAACGAGACCCGAGAACGCCCGCCCGGATCGGCCTCTCACAGCCATCACAGCGAGGACGTTGTACTGCGGGCCCAACGAAAGCCGCGCGACTGAACGCGCAAGCAGGGCCGGTTGTCCCACTAGCCGCTCGCGTGAGGACCTGCAGGCACCAGCTTCGAATGTGGAGCAGTGAACCGGAGCCATCCCTGGCGCGCAGCTTGAGTTCTTCGCCGGCGGACACCTCTTCATGCTCCAAGACAGCTCCGCCTACCAGAGCACCGGTGGCCGATCCGAGGCGTAGCCCTAAGCCCGGTTCGGTCGCACCGGCGCGATTCGCCGCGCTTCGATACCATCTGTCCATGCCCCAGCGCCGCTACGTGCATCCTGAGCCTGGAGACGACCTGGCCGCTATCGCTGCACGGGAATGCCCGGAAGTTGAAGACCCCAACACGCTGCTGTCGTGGAACCTGCACCTGGCCGCACGGCCTGGTGGCCGCGGATCGGTGCTGCCCAGCGACCTCGTGTTTGTAGAGCCACCGCTGAAGGCGCAATGACGGTCATTAGCCGTGCCGAAGTGGTGGGCGGCCACGACGGTCGGGCCGAGATTCTGGTGGAGCTCACCTATGACAACGGCGGCACCACCACCATTTCGTTAGATGAAGACGCGTGCACGGCGTCGCTTGATGCGGCAGGCGTGCGCTCAATCGAGGACCTGGTGGGACAGGACTGGACCGTGGTGTTGCCAGCGCTGACCGCCGCCACCAGTCCTGCCACCGGCATTGGAGGAAGAAATGTTTGATCTCGTCATCCGAGATGGGCTGATTGTCGACGGCTCTGGACTACCGGCCCGGCGCGGCGATGTCGCCATAACCGACGGCAAGGTGGTGTCGGTGGGCGGCCGCGCCGGTGAGGCAAAGCACAACGTCGACGCCTCCGGGCGAGCCGTCGCTCCCGGGTTTATCGACCCGCACACCCACTACGACGCGCAGCTGTGCTTCGACCCGTACGCATTCCCGGCTATTGAGCACGGGGTGACCACCGTGGTCCCCGGTAACTGTTCGCTGTCACCGGCCCCATTGCCCGCCAACCAGCGTGAGGCGTTTAGCCGCATGTTCCGTCTCATCGAGGAGATGCCCAAGGACGCGTTTGATGCCGGTGTTGACTGGCGTTGGGGTGAGGACTTTGGCCAATACCTGGACGTCATTGCCCAAGACTTGGCCATCAACGTGGCGCCGCTGGTGGGCCACTCGGTCATTCGGCTATCGGTCATGGGCGACGACGCCCGAAACCGGACCGCCACCGATAACGAGATCGCGGCCATGTGCGCACTGTTAGACAAGTGTCTAGAAGCAGGGGCGATCGGTCTATCCACCAGCTTTGTGGACATTGACGACACCTACCAGCCGGTGCCTAGCCGCTGGGCTGCACCCGAAGAGCTGGATGCGTTGGCGGCTGTGCTTGGCGCCCACAGCGCCGTGTTGCAGATTGTTCACGAGTTCTACGACGCCGACCTCACCATTGCTCGCGTCAATCAGTTGGCCGAACTATCCGTCGCCCACCAGATCACCACCACACTTTCGCCGCTGTTCCACAACGCGGCGGCGCCCAACGAAGTGCAGCGGGTACTGGATGCGGTGGAAGCGGCTCGCCAACGCGGCGCGGCCGTGTGGCCACAGATGCAGACCCGCCCGATAGACATCAGCTTCACATTGCATCAGCGCAGCCTGATGCTGTTGACCATGCCGGCGTGGTGGAAAGTGGCCTCGATTGCCGAGCATGCCGACAAGGTGGCCGCCGTCATTGCCGACAAGGAGAAGCTGGCTGCCGAGATGGACGCCATCCAGCAGCGTCGCAGCGGGCTTGGTGCGGGTGAGTTTGTGGTGCGCCAGGTAGTGCACGAACGCAACGCCAACCTGGTGGGCCGCACCATCGACGACATCGCCGAGGAACGCGGCTGCACTCACGGCGAGGCTGTAGTGGACATTGTCATCGATGAAGACCTCGGCACCTGGTTCATTCGCGAGTCCATTGGCCACGATCAATCTGAAGCCATCGGCGCCATGCTGGCCGATCCGAACGTCCACGTCGGCGCGTCCGACGGCGGCGCCCATGTGGGCTCCTTCTCCACCTTTGGCGACACCGGCTACCTGTTCTCCGAGTTTGTGCGGACCACTGGCTCCATGAGCTTGGAACAAGCCGTCAAGAAGATCACGTTGGACCCCGCCACCATCTGGGGGATCGAAGGACGGGGCCTGCTAGCGCCTGGCTACGCGGCCGACGTGGTGGTGTTCGATCCCGACACCATTGCCCGTGGACCCGAAGTCGCTTCAGAGGACTTCCCTGGCGAGGGCATCCGCTGGATCCGCCGCCAGGAAGGCGTGGACACCGTGGTAGTGAACGGTGCGGTGACCTGGACGGCTCAAGACGGCTACATCGACAGCGCCCGTGCTGGCGTCATCGCCACGCGATGAGCGCCGTGATGGCCCTTCCCACGGGTTGCACCTCACAAACCGCCAACGTCAACGGCGTCCGCCTCCATTACGTCGAGGCTGGCAGCGGCCCTCTGGTGTTGCTGGTGCACGGCTTCCCCGAGTCGTGGTACTCGTGGCGCCATCAGCTCACCAGCCTGGCCAACGCCGGGTTCAGGGCCGTGGCCATCGATGTGCGCGGTTACGGCCGGTCCTCGTCGCCCCTCGAGGTGCACGACTACCGGATGCTGCGGTTGGTGGCCGACAACGTCGAACTAGTCAAGGCGCTCGGTGAAACAGAAGCGGTGATTGTGGGCCACGACTGGGGCGCACCGATTGCGTGGACATCTGCGCTTCTCAGGCCAGACGTGTTCCGTGCGGTGGCAGGCTTGTCGGTGCCGTTCTCTCCCCCGTCGGATGTCTCGCCGCTGGTGATGATGCGAGCACTGGCCGGCGACGAAGAGTTCTACGTCGAGTACTTCCAAGAACCCGGCCGAGCAGAAGCCGAGATAGAAGCCGACATCCGGCAGTGGTTGCTGGGCTTCTACTTCACCGCTTCCGGTGACGCGCCACCCCCAGACCCAGAGCGCGGCACCATCGGTACCATCCCGCCCGGCGGGCAGATGAAAGACCGCATGCACTTTCCCGACGACATGCCGTCGTGGCTGAGCGAGCAAGATCTCGACGTTTACGTGGGCGATTTCGAACGCAACGGGTTCCGGGGCGGCCTCAACCGCTACCGCAACGTGCACCGTGACTGGGAAGACCTCGCCGCATACCGAGGATGCGCCATTCAGGTGCCAGCGCTGTTCGTTGGCGGCGACCGGGACGGCCCCACCATGCTGGGCGCCACCGCCATCGAGAACTTCCCCACCACACTCCCCAAGCTCCATGCGTCCATCATTCTTGAGGGCTGCGGGCACTGGACCCAACAAGAACAGCCCGCCGAAGTAGACGCCGCATTGTTGAACTTCTTGGGGAGCCTGTAGTGGCTGAGCCAATCGAACAGGTAAACATTGCCGTCCTGGGCGGTGGTATGACCGGCCTGCTCTCAGCGCTGTTCTTGGCCCGCGACGGCCACAACGTCACCGTCTATGAGCGCGACGACACCAACGTCCCAGCTACCGCCGACGAGGCGTTCGATCAGTGGCAGCGCAGCGGCGTGGCACACGCCCGCCAGTCCCATGCCTTGTTGGCAAGGTTGCGGTCCATCCTTGGCCGCCGCGCCCCGGACGTATTAGAGGCATTGGCGGAACAGGGGGCGACCGAGCTTTCCATAGAGCGCACCCTCCCCGCAGCCATTGATGACCGGACCAGACGACCCGGCGACGAAGAACTGGCCCTCATGTGCTGCCGCCGCCTCACCCTTGAATGGGTGCTTCGCCGAATCGTCGAAGCCGAACCCTGCGTGACCTGGAAAGGCGGCGCTGACGTACGTGGACTGCTGGCCACCGACTCGCATGTGCACGGGCTTCAGTTGGCCGACGGTGACCTTGCGAGCGACCTGGTGGTTGTGGCCGGTGGGCGCCATTCCCCAGTGCTGTCCTGGGTCAGCGATCTCAACGGACCTGTGGCTCCGACCGAAGAAACACACCCGTCAGGCATCGTGTACCTGTCGCGCTTCTACCGACTGAACGAGGGCCAAGAGGTGCCGGTGCTTACCGAGCACGGCGCTGGGGGCGATCTTGGCTATGTGGCCTTCGCCGGGTTCTACGGAGACAACAACACCTTTTCCATCACCTTCGGGGTACCCACAGTGGACCGGGAGTTGTTGGCGCTACTTCGTGATGCCGAGGCGTGGGAAGCCGTGATCAGGCAACTGGTCCCGCTCCAGCCCTGGACCGCCGACGGCTTGGCCTCCCCCATCACCGACGTAGAGGTGCAGGCCCGGCTTGAGAACCGCATCCGCCGGTTCGTGGTGGACGGCACCCCGGCAATGACCGGCGCCGTAGTCATAGGCGACGCCGCCCTGTCCACCAACCCCTGGTACGGCAAGGGCTGCTCCATGGCCGGCATCTGGGCCGAATCATTGTCGGCTGCGCTTGCCGAACACGGCCGCGACCACGCCGCGGTGGCGTTGGCACTAGACCAAGCCATGACCGAACACCTAGAACCGCACTACCGCCAGTCGTGCAGACAAGACGGCGACCGCATGAAGCTCCATTCGGCTATGCGTAGTGGTGACCAACCAGACGAGGCCGCTAGCAAGGCCCGCGAGTTTGTGCACCATGGCCTGTTGCCAGCGGTCCGATCAGACCCCGACATCTACCGCAAGTTCTTCCGCTCGTTCAACATGCTGGATCACCCAGAACAGTTGATGAAAGACGAAGCCGTTATGAACGCGTCCCTTGAAGCGCTCATGACCATGGACCAGCGGCCGCCGCTACCCAAGCTGGGCCCCGACCGCGACGAACTCTTCTCGCTGCTCACCTGAGCTGGCATGCGGCCGGCAATTACCCTGCCCATCAGGCGGTACCTCCAAGGCGCCCAGCTGGCCTACCGGCCGGCGTCGTTGAGGTCCCAGGCAACCGGAAGATGGTCGAAACCCTTCAGCACCGAGGGTTCGGTGTCGACTGGGTCGCCGTCAATGCGCAATGTCGGGAATCGATTCAGCAGCCCATTGAGACCCAGACGAGTCTCCATGCGTGAGAGGTGCGCCCCGAGACAGATGTGGGTGCCATACCCGAAAGCCAGATGGCGCTGGAGCTGACGCTGGTCGCGATCGAGACGGAACTCGTCGGGATCGTCCCACACACGAGGGTCCCGGTTGGCTGAGGCGTAGAGCACCATAGTTTTTGTGTCGCGGGCAATGGTGTGGCCATGAAGCTCGACATCGTGGTTTGGGGTTCGGAAGAGCCCGTGAACCGGAGCGTCGTAGCGGAGGCTTTCCTCGATTGCCACCGGTACGAGCGACCGGTCGGCACGGAGCTGGTCCCACATCCCTGGGCGTTGCAGGAGTTCGTACACCACGTTGCCGATGAGCATCGTCGTCGTGCCGCTCCCGCCGATGAGCAGGAACGACATGAAGCCCAACAGCACGTTTTCGTCCAGCGTGCGACCGTCGATCTCGGTGATCATCAGCTGCGTCGTGAGGTCGTCTGGCGGCGTGGCTCCCTCGGCAATGAGTTGGGCACGTCGAGCGATCTCGCTGCGAAAGTATGCCATCGTGTCCGCATACAGCGGCTCTAGCTCTATCGGGTCGGCCTCGCCAAGCACCCCCAGCGTGGCCACGTGCACGTAGCGGCGGAACGTCTCCAGGGGAGCGTCGTCGAACCCCAGCAGCCGGCAGATGACCACGAGCGGGATGCGCTCGGCGAATGTGGGGATCAGATCAGCGCCACCCTTCGGTTCGAGCTCGTCGAGAATGTCTTCGACCAGCGCTGCGATCTGATCCTCGTAGCCGGCAATCGAACGCGGGCCAAACACTGCGCCGATCAGCTTCCGTTGGAACGTGTGCTCGGGCGGATCGACACCTACCAGCGCCCCGGAGTTGGGTTCTGCGAAGGGTAGACCGGGCCCAAACTTGCTCGACCAGGTATCGACATCGCGCAGCATGGCCCGGATGTCTTCGTCGCGGCTGACCACATGGAATGCGTGCGCGGGGCAGGCCGACACCGGCTCCTCCTCACGCAGCCTGGCGTAGGTGGGATGGGGGTTCTTCTTCGTCTCTGAATCAAAGGGATCGTAAATGGACACAGTTAGTTGTCTTCCTGGCTCGAGCTCGATGACTCGACCTGTTCGTGAATGTGAACCCGCCCCGTAGACCCATCGATAGTGATGGTTGCCCCATCTGGGATGAGGTTGCACGCTTGACTCAAGTTGGCCACGCAGGGCAGACCGTACTCTCGCGAGATCATCACCGCGTGGGCAACTACTCCACCAGTCTCGACCACAACCCCGCCGATGAGCGAGAACACTGTGGTCCATCCCGGGTCGGTGGCCACGGTTACGAGAATATCGTCGCGCTCAATCTTGGCGATCTCGCTCAGCTCTCGACAGACACGAGCCCTTCCGGTGACTGTTCCCGTGCTCGCCCCAATGCCCTTGAGGCTGCCGTCGGCGCCGAGTTGGCTGTCGTCGAAGGTCTCCCAACCCCGGAGATACTTGGAAGGCTCAGCATGCGTATAGCGCTGGTAGACGCGGCGGCGCGCTGCTACTCGTTGGTCGATGTCTCGGGCGCTGAGTTGACCGGCGTCGGCTTGGAGCATCTCTTCGCGCCCCAAAAAGAAGATGTC
>JAUIIS010000041.1 GCA_030431575.1 Acidimicrobiia bacterium
TTGGGTAGCAAACCAGTCGTGGTAGCTCTTGTAGACATCTCGCGTTTGAGCGTCGAACCCCAGCATCTCGTCGAAGAAGCTGGCTGGGGTGTCCACAAGTTCGACCATACAGCGACGAGTGCCGATGGGCCAGCGGTGAAACACAGCGTTCATGTTGGGCCAGGAGTTGCTACGCACGATCGCTGCGACCGCTCATACGGAATAGACCTCGCGAGTAGGCAGCTGATGGCGGAGGAGGAGGTTCGTTCGAACGTCGCAACCGTTTCCTGATGCGGCACTAGCCTGGC
Organism: Acidimicrobiia bacterium; assembly: GCA_030431575.1. Taxonomy (GTDB): domain Bacteria; phylum Actinomycetota; class Acidimicrobiia; order Acidimicrobiales; family UBA8592; genus JAUIIS01. The sequence goes on from JAUIIS010000041.1 coordinate 288, forward strand.
CGTCGACCGTCTGGAGAACGATTGTGCGCTTCACCCCGACCCAACTAGGCGATGCTGAGCTCGAACTGCAACGCGAGGTTCGGGCTTTCCTCGCCCAAGAGCTGCCGCCGGGTAGCCACCAGCCAGGCCTGGGCATGTCGGCGCGAGCCGACCGGGCCTTCTCGGCCAAGATGGCCGAACGCGGTTGGGTCGGGATGTCGTTGCCAAAGCAATGGGGAGGCAGCGACCGGTCGGCTGTTGACCGGTTCATCGTCGTTGAAGAGATGTTGCGTTGGGGAGCGCCGGTTGGTCATCACTGGGTCGCCGACCGGCAAACGGGCAACGTCATCTTGAAGTTCGGTACAGACGAGCAGCGCAAGCGATTTCTGCCAGCCATTTGCCGCGGCGAGTTGGGCTTCTCTATTGGTATGAGCGAGCCCGACAGCGGTTCGGACCTTGCGTCGGTGAGCATGCGGGCCGAACGCGGCGACGGTGGCTGGATTGTGAACGGCACCAAGATCTGGACAAGCGGCGCCCACCAAAACGACTGGTTTATCTGCCTCCTAAGGACGCACCCGTTAGAGGAAGGTGGCTCCAAACACCAGGGATTGAGCCAGATGTTGGTGGATTTGAACAGTCCTGGTCTCGACATCGGGCCGATCCCGTTCCTCAACGGCGAGCATCACTTCAATGAGGTGGCTTTCACTGACGTGTTCGTCCCCGATGAGAACGTGGTGGGCGAGCCGGGTATGGGATGGAACCAAAACACCGCCGAGATGGCCTACGAACGCGGTGGCCCAGACCGTTGGCTTTCGCCATTTTCAACCGTCGAACAGCTGCTGCGCGAGGTTGAGGGCACGGAAATGGAGCAGCGGGCTTGTGAGCTGTTCGGCGAGTTGACGGCGAGGTGGTGGGCATTACGTAATCTGTCCCTGTCGGTAGCTCGCCTTATCGACGAAGGCGAAGCCCCTTCAGTCGAGTCGGCGCTGGTAAAGGAGATGGGCACACGCTTTGAGCTTGAAGTGATTGAGAAACTGGTCGAGTTCGTCGACGAGGAACTCACACCAGACGCCGACTCGCTCTTCCACCGCCTGCTCGCGGAATGTGTGCTCACCGGACCTGGCAACACCATCAGAGGTGGAACTATAGAGATCCTTCGTTCGGTGGCCGCCAAGGGACTCGAGGGGCTGCCAGCATGAACACCGTCGATCCGCTCATTACCGACACGGCTAGCCGGTTCTTTGCCGACACCTGCACCCACGACGCGATCCAGCGGGCAGAAGACATGGGCGGCGCTCCAGCACTGTGGGCAGCTTTTGCCCAAACCGGGTTCCCCTGGGTCTCTTTGCCGCAGGAGTGTGGGGGCTCGGGCGGCACGCTCGTCGACGCCCTCGAAATCTTGCGATTGGTTGGCTACTACGCGGCGCCGGTACCGGCCGCTGAAACCGGCATGCTGGGCGGCTGGTTGTTGAGCCAAGCTGACCTAGCCCTGCCTGAGGGGATCGTCACGGTGGTTCCCGGAAACACTCGCGACACCATCGCGCTCAACACCGATGGCTCGGTCTCTGGGGTCGCCCACATGGTGCCGTGGGGCCGCAGCGCCGAGCAGCTGGTGTTTTTGGATGACCAACAAGTGGTATCGGTCAACGTCACGGATGCGGAGGTGCAGCCGCATCCGTCGCTGGCGGGAGAACCTCGCGACACCCTCGTCTTCAACCGAGCGCCGGCCCAGGTTGGCGCTGCGCCTGATTCGGTCAACGCAATAAGCTTCCGCCTGCGTGGCGCGCTTAGCCGGGTCGCCCTCATGGCTGGGGCTATCGAGAAGATGAGCCAACTCACGGTCACCTACACCAATGAACGGCACCAGTTTGGGCGCCCCGTCGCCAAGTTCCAGGCAGTGCAGCAGCATTTGGTGTGGGCTGCACAGGATGCGGCGCTGACACGAATGGCCGCTGAGGTCGCTGGTCTTGGGGCGCAAGATGGCGATGCTGCTTTTGAGATAGCGAGCGCGAAGTTGGTGGCCAACCAGGCAGCCACTCGGGCTACCAAGGCAGCACATCAGGCGCACGGCGCAATGGGCATGACCCAGGAGTATCCGCTTCACCACTACAGCCGCAGGCTGTGGACTTGGCGCAGCGAGTACGGCGGCGTCCAAGAATGGGCCCGGTGGGTGGGTGACCTTGCGGTTGGCCAGGGTGCCGATGGGTTGTACCCGCTGATCGCTAGCGGTAGCTCCTCGGGCTAACGTTCGCCCATGCGACTAACCCGTCTCCAACAACTCACGTGCGCTCTGCTGGCTTTTGGCCTGCTCTTCGCGGCCTGCGGAGGCGACGATGTCGATGCTTCTGAGGAACCTGCGCCTACCGAAGCTCCTGCCGAGGCAGAAGAGCCCGCTGAGGCAGAAGAACCCACCGAGACCGATGATGAAGCTACCGATGCCGAAGAACCCACCGAAACGGAAGAACCCGCCGAGACCGACGATGAAGCTATCGACAACGAGGAAGCAGCCACGGCGGGCGAGCGTGACTTCGCCGCGGTGTCTCCCATTGTTGAGGCGTTCGTGGCCGACAACGAGCTGAATGGCGCCGGCCTCATCATCGTCGATCGTGACGAGGGCGTCGTGCACGAGGAGTACTGGGGTGAGTTCGGGCCAGATCGGATCTCGTTGGTTGCTTCTTCTTCGAAGATGATCACCGCCGGTGTGTTGTTACGGTTGGCCGACGACGGGCTGCTCGACATCGATGCCCCAGCAGGCGAACAAGCTGGCTGGCCTGAAGCGGACCCCAGCATCACCACCGCACAGTTGTTGTCCAACAGCTCGGGTCTTGTCGGCCTGCTTGACGACCCTACCTACGCCCCCTACATCTGCCAGTACTTAGCGGCGGGGACACTTACCGACTGCGGCAAGAGCATCTTGAGCACACCAGCCGATGATGCCGACGTGGTCGAGCCCGACACCAAGTTCCGCTATGGCGGAGGCCAGTGGCAGGTTGCGGGTGCGGTGGCGGAGGCAGTCAGCGGCAAGTCCTGGGCAGAGCTCATCAACGAGATTTACGTCGAACCGTGCGGGCTCGAGACGCTGGGCTACAACAACCATTTCACCCAAATCGGTGCTGGCGGGTTCGAGTACCCCGACGAGTTCGACAGCGACCCCAGCGTGCTGGAAGCCACCGACAACCCCAACATGGAGGGCGGCGCCTACGTCACCACCGGCGACTACGCCAAGCTCTTGATGATGCACCTCAACAACGGCATGTGCGGCGACACCCCGGTGCTCTCCCCCGAAGCGCTGGCCGTCATGCACAGCGATCGCATTGGCGAGGTGTACAACGGCGACGCATTCGCTCCCGGCTCGGGCTACGGCATGGGCTGGTGGCTAGACCGCGAGACCGGGCGGCTCACCGACGGCGGCGCCTACGGCAGCGTTCCATGGCTGGATCTCGAGGATGGCTACGGGGCCTACCTGGTCATCGAAGAAAGCTCGCAACTCGGAGGCCAGCTCTCTGAGCAGCTCTTCGATGTCGTCGAAGCTGCCATGGCTAGCTAGCAAAAAACCTGAGGGCCCGGGAAGTCTCCCGGGCCCTCAATCACTGTGTTTGAGGCTAGATCAGATCAAGCCTTTGGCTTCAAGCCACTCGGTTGCAACCTCGTCAGACTCACGGAAGTTGATGTCGGTCTCGATGTTCCAAGCCACCAGATCTTCGGTGGTGATGGCTGCGCTGAGCTCATTGAGGTCGGCTGCTAGCTGGTCGCCGTACGCGTCGAGCACCTCGGTGGAAACAATTGGCGCGATGTTCTGGGCTGGATGCAAGCCCATGTCGTCCTCGAGCACCTTGTAGCCCTGCTCACCGATTTGGGGAGCGGTGGAGTTCCAGACGACGGCATCAACTTCACCGGCGCTGAGTGCTTCACCCAGCAACGGGCCGAACTCAATGGTCTTGGTGTCAGCAAAGTCGATGCCATAGATAGCGGCGTCGGTGTAGCCAATGAAACACTGCGGACGCTCGAAGCACTGCGCCGAGGCACCAAAGACGGTGTCGGTGCCCACCAAGTCGGAGATGGTGTTGGCCGGGTTGTCGCCACGGACAACGAGAGCATCGCCATCGACTGCAGGCGAGTAATCCAGCAGGGTCGAACCAAACTCTTCGTACAGAGGCGCAATAATGGCCACGATCTCGTCCGGGTCGGCTGAAGCGCCTTCGTCGGGAGCTAGTGCGGTGAGCGCACCGCCGATGTAGTCAACGATGAGGTCGAGGTCGCCGTTCTTGAGGCCATCAATGGCCTCGACGCGAAAGCCCGCTGGGGTCAGCTGCTCCACGTCGTAGCCTTTGGCCGCCAGGAACTGGCCGTAGACCTCAGCAATGGTGACCGCTTCGGAGAAGTCTTGGCCACGCACGCGGATGGTCGGACCCTCGGGTGCTGCGGCTTCTTCACCGCCATCGTCACCGTCGACTTCTTCGCCGGCATCTTCGCCATCGGTGGACTCGCCATCGGTGGATTCTGTGTCGGTTGATTCTGTGGTCTCCTCTGCGTCGTCGTCATCACCGCAGCCGGCCGCGATGAGGCCGAACAGCGCCAGGACGGCGACCAAGAGGAGTAGGGGGTTTCTCTTCATTGGATTATCTCCATAGTTGCGAAGGTTTTTGAGCCTATTGGGGGATTCTGCGATCGCCTGCATGGATCACCGGCTACCGGTTTGGCGAGCGAGGCGCGCAACCCCGTGAGGCAACGCGAATCGTTGGACGAGCGAGAAGGTGATGCCGGTCAGCCCAGCAAGTCCGGCAACCAAGATGGCGCCAGCGAGCAACAGGTTGTCGTTGTTTTGGCCCAGCCCGTCCCTGACGTAGCGCCCGAGGCCATCGCCCCCAAGGAACGCCCTGATGGGTTCGGTGGCCACAACTTGCACCGCGGCGACACGAACGCCGGCGAGAATCACTGCGGTACCCAAAGCCATTTCGACCTTGAATACGACATCGCGCTCGGTGAAACCCATGGCCCGAGCGGCGTCGACAACGCCACGATTCACGCCTTTGATGGCCGTATAGGTGTTGAGGTAGATGGGCGGCAAGGCCAGCAGGAGCAGAGCAATGAAGATGGGCCATGGCTCAAAGCCCCAGCCGCGACGCAGCGAGACAGGCACCAACAATCCAGCGATGGCAAAGGTGGGTACGGCCCTGCTCAGCGTGACGATCCAGGTGACCGAGAGTTCGCCTCTTCCATAGTGGGCCAACACGGTTGCGAGGGGCACGGCGATGAGCGTGGCTACAACCACAACCACCGAGCAAAGCACAACGGTGTCCCACAGCGAGGTCAAGATGCCAGCCTCGCCCGTCCAGTACTGGCTACTAAAGAGGAATTCAAAGACACCGATGTCGCGCGGCACCGCTGCTTGCGCGAAGCTCATCTCAGACACCCCCCGCCCGCTGCGACCAAGGTGTGGCCCATCGCCCGACAAAGAAGATGAGCGCGTCGAGAACGAGCGCCAGAACAATGGACAGCACTGCACCAATGGTCATTGGCGTCCAGAAGGCGCGCTGTAGCCCGTCGAGGATGAGACTCCCCAGTCCCCCCTGACCAATGATGGCGGCCACGGTGACCAGGCCGACCGTGGATACCACCGCAATGCGCAAACCCGTGATGATGTAGGGCAACGCAAGCGGTAACTCTACTTTGAGCACCCGTTCGGTCGGTGTGAGGCCCATGCCATCAGCAGCGTCGCGGACCGCGGCTGGCACTGCATCGAACCCGGCGACGGTGTTGGTAACCAAGATGAGCAGGGTGTAAGCGGCTAGGGGTATGACGGCGCTTGCCTTGCTGAGTCCAAAGTAAGGAACCAACAGGCCAAAAAGGGCAACGCTGGGGATGGTGTACAAGAACGCTGTGAACGCAGAGATCGGGGTGAACAGAATGCGCCATCGCAGCGCCACAGCCGAAAGCACAGCAGCAACAACCACACCCAACGCAACCGATAGAAACGTCAGTTGCAGATGCTGCAAAAGGGCCTCATAGATCTGGTCCCATTCGTCGACAATCCATTCCCACCGGATGATGGGGTTGCGGGCCTGGCCTAAAACGCTCACGAGGCATCTTCGGCCAACTTGGACCGAATGGAGTCGAGGGTGACTACGCCACCGAACTTGCCCCCGTTGTTGATGACGGCCACGGAGGTGCGCGACGTCATGATGAGCTCCATGGCGTTGCGCAGGGTGCTGTCGGGAGTGACTTGTGCTGCAGGTGGCTGCGGGCTGAGGTCGCGTAGGGAGGTGGCGCCTTCTAGGGCATCGACGCTGACCCAGCCCAAGAACTGCTCGCTCTGAACCAAACCGAACCAGGCGGTGCCTTCGTCTGTGGCTGCGGCTCGGGCATCGTCGGTGCTCGCCTCGGTTGACACCACCGGACCTTGGCGAAAGGCGAGGTCGTTGATCGTCATGAGCGTCAGACGCTTCATGCCACGGTCTTCACCAACGAAGGCCTCGACAAACGGGCTTGCCGGGGCTCGCAGGAGTTCGTCGGGCTGTGCGTATTGTTCAAGAATGCCGCCCACGTTAAGCAACGCGATTCTGTCGCCGAGACGTAATGCCTCGTCGATGTCGTGGGTCACGAGCACGATGGTCTTCTTGACTTGCGCTTGCAGCGCCAGCAACTCATCTTGGAGCCGGCCGCGGACGATGGGGTCAACAGCGCCAAAGGGTTCGTCCATGAGCAGGACGGGTGGGTCCGCAGCAAGCGCTCGCGCAACACCGACTCGTTGTTGCTGGCCCCCGGATAGCTCATCGGGGTAGCGATCCAGCATGGATTCTTCGAGACCGACAAGTTCGGCGAGTTCGACGACTCGGTCTGTGGTCCGGGTCTTGTCCCAGCCCAATGTCTTGGGGACGGTGGCGATGTTTTGGCCAATGGTGCGGTGGGGAAACAAGCCCACCTGCTGGATCACGTAGCCGATGCCACGACGCAGCTCGGTAATGGGCTGGTTTGTTACTTCGACGCCATTGATCTCAAGGGATCCAGAGGTGGGCTCGATGAGTCGGTTGATCATGCGCAGCGTGGTTGTCTTGCCGCACCCCGACGGGCCGATGAGGGTGACGATCTCGCCCTGCGCAATGTCGAGGCTGAGCGACGAGACGGCGTCGCTGTCTGAGCCCTCGAACCGTTTGGTGACATCTTGCAAGCGGATCGCTGTAGCGGTTGTTGCCTTGGGGTCGGTCGTGTGCGCCTCGCCTGATCGGCTTCCGATTTCAGTGATGACTGTTTCAACTCCTTGGGGCCAACCAGTTGTTGGATGGCACCTGCGCGTCCCCCTCGCGAAACACGACATTCAAAGACTAGTCGGACCAGACTCTGCTACAACCGTAGGTGGCACTTGCCACTTACGGCACGTGCCTCACCTACTCCAAACGAGGTCACCATCGTGGCGATTACCCCGCTTCCGCCGACTCCTGCCGACATCACTCCTGGTTGGGTGACCGAGGTTCTCCATCAGCACGGATCGCTTCTCGAGTCCGGGACCGTAGAGAGCATCTCGGCTACCCCGGTCGGCGAGGGCGTGGGGATGCTCAGCGAGATTGAGTTTCTTGCTCTGAGCTACGCAGGAGAACCCGGTCCCGACGCTCCGTCGACTGTGGTGGTGAAGTTCCCTACGCAGAACGACCAGAACAAGGCCGTGGCGCACCAGTTCAACGTGTACACCCGCGAGGTCCGGTACTTCGCTGAGCTTGACCCACATAGCGATGCCGACGGCCCGAAGGTGTTCTTGTCGCACCAGGACGACGACGGCCACTTTGTCATCATCTTGGAGGATCTGTCCGACTACCGCACGGGCGATCAGATCGTAGGAGCCACCCTTGCAGAAACCGAAGCCGCGGTCGACGCTTTGGCCCGGTTGCACGCATCGTTCTGGGACAAGATGGACGAGGACCGCTACGACTGGCTACCGCGCAGCGCCAACTCGGAGAACGCCACCAACATGCTTGGGGGCGCCACCGCGGGCTGGGACCCCATGGTGGAGATCTTTGGCGATCACATCCCGCAGTGGCTGCGCGACGTCAAGGATGCATACCTCGCCACAGTCCCATCGCTCCAGGAACAGCTCGACCAGGCGCCTCGCACCCTGCTGCATGGCGATTTTCGCATGGACAACTTGTTCTTTGCACAAGAGCCACATCACTACCCCATGACCTTTGTGGATTGGCAGGGGCCGATCCGGGGGCGCGGAATTCACGACGTTGCCTACCTGTTGTGTCAAAGCACCCAGCTTGAGGTTCGCCGTGCCAACGAGAAGGCCATCATTCAACGCTATGTCGACGCCCTTGAGCGCCATGGCGTAACTGGCTACACCTTCGACGATGCCTGGTCGGACTACCGCGTGGCTGTGCTGTATCTGTGGGTCTATGCCGCGACCATCGCCGGAACCCTGGATGCCACCAACGAGCGCGGCAACGCTTGGATGGTCGAGATGATCAAACGCAACGTTGCCGCTATCGAAGACCTAGAGCTCCTGGAGCTGCTGCAGTCGTAGGCGCAAACGGCTGCTGACCGCTCAAAGCGAAGCGAGCTCGGGCAAGAATGCTGCCGCATCCAGGTCAAGCGCGGCAGTCCACCCTCGAGTGACAATGGAGTCCAGAAGCCGCTGGCCGCGATCGTTGCCACCTTCGAGCACCGCTGTTTGGGTAGCCGCGGCGAAGTGCATCAACATGCCGCGCCGGTAGTCGTCCCAACACTGCTCGAAGCTGTAGCCAGTTACGCCAAGACCGGTCAAAGCATCGTGGTAGCGACGTAACAGCGTGTCTTCGTTGGCACGCCGGAACTCGGTGGGCACCGACTGGCCCAAAAAGTACGACATGTCGAAAGTGCCTCTGTGCCTGACGGCTAGCTGCCAGTCCAACATGCAGATGGAGCCGGGGTTCGATGGCGGGTCGAAGAGGATGTTGTCGGTGCGCAGGTCGTAGTGGATAAAGGTGGTGGGACCCGTCTTCATCCAGTAGTCCAAGAAGTTGGTATACAGCGGAGCCAGCTGGTTCAGCGGCCCGAACCCCTCAGGCTCCAAGCGGTCGCCGTACCTTTGTTCCAACACCGGGATGAGCTGAGGCAACACCTCGGCAAAGCCCTGGTAGAGGTCGTTGTTGATTGGGGGCAGCCAGTCGAGCGCATCGAGGTCTGGACTATCCCACCAGCGAGCGTGCAGCGCAGCGATGCCATCGATCACCATCTCGGCCTCGGTGACGCTTGGGCCCACCAGCTGATCGACAACTCTGGCACCCACCACGTCCTCGAGGATCAACGCGAACGGACAGCTTGAGTCGTCCATCGCTGCGAAGTAGCAATCTGGAACCCGAAGCGAGCTCTCTCTTGCTGCTTCCTTGTAGAAGTTGACCTCGCGGCTGTAGAACCCATACTGAGTGGCCAGCACCCGGTTCTCGTCGGCGGTTGCCGGGGTCTTGAGAATAAGGGTCGCGGGGCGTTCGTCGCTAGGCCCGTCGGGGTAGTAGATGTGCAGCCGGGTCACTTCGCCCAACACCCCAACGCCTTCGCCAAGGTTCTCGAAGCGCACTGCGTCGACGGGGGTTCCAAGCGTCGAGGACAACCAAGTTGGCGTCAGGTCTGTGGGCGATGCGGGGAAGGTCCGGGTCGTCATGCGGCAATGGTAGGTCCTGCGCGGATTCAGGGCCGTCAGTCCGCTACTTCGACCCCAAAGAGGTTGAGCCGCGGGTTCGTCCCTTCGCTAACCGTGGCGTACCCGAACCGTGTCTGTGGCAGCGACACAAACGCAAACGCTTCGCCCTGTGTCTCGATCGGAGCCGGCAAAAGGCAAGGGGTAGCGTCGAACGCCGACGCGATGGGGCTGCCGCTTTCGCGGGGGAACAGCACAATGGAAAGGTAGGTGCGCAGCGCCACGAGGTCGCCGTTTGGGGTGATGTCGGCGGCGGTCACCGCCGACTCCAACCCCCCGAGGTCAAGTGGGGCGAGCCCATTGAGATCCACCGGGTCACTTTGGACGAGGACGGTTTCGACACGAGGATCGATCGGCGCCGGGGTCGAAAAAACCTGGGCTATGTCTCCGGTTGTGGCCTTTGTGACGATCACCCAGTCACCGGTTAGTGGGTCGACAAAGAACGCCTCTGCATCGTGGGCACCGTCGGGGTAGCGCAAGATGAAGCTGTCGACAGCCCTGATAACTCCTCCACTCCCCCAGTCGTCCGGCTCGTCGAAGGTATGGATGACCACCGATGCGCGCTGTGCTGCGTTGTCGCCGATATCGGCCAGCAACAAGGTCGTACCTCGCTCCCCTTGTGCGACAGCAATGTCTTCGATGTCGACAGCGGCCGTGTCCTGGAGCTCCCAGACACCTTCGTCGCGGCCATCGAGACCGACTGCGAAGACGCTGGCCGTGTCGCCTGAGTCGTTGTGCGACCACAACCCGTCGCCAGCGGTGTTTGCTACAAGACCCGATGCTTCACTCAGCTCGGTGGTTGCGACTACCGGTGACGCCACTCGCTCGGCTTGTTCGCACCAGTCCGAGGCTGTTGGCGAAGTGGCGAACGGCGCGGGAGTTTCAGTGGGATCCGGAGTTTCGGTCGGAACTGGGGTTGCAGTAGGGATTGGGGTTTCGGCGGTGGCAGCCGGAGTTGCTTGGGGGCTGGTGCTGCACCCTGCCAGTAGCGCAGCTGCCATGATCGAGGCCGACCAGCCCCTGATCACGATCCGTCTAACGCAACGTATGGCCGGCAGGGTTGCGACCGTAGCGCGCCACAGGCAGGCGTCCCTTCGGGGACTTCGATACCCGGGACCACCTGGAGGACGAGCTTGGAGGGGTAGTCGCCATCGTGTGCGATCTCGACGGTGTCGCCGCCAGGCAACGTGGTATCGAACGCCCAGGTTGGCCGTGCGCCCCCGGGCGCATCCACGGTCACTCGCAGCTGGGATCCGGCCCGGAAAGCATGCCCAAACGGGAAGATCTCAACGCGCATCTCGCTGAACTCACCGGCAGGAAGCGGTGCTGCATCGGCTTCGAGGTGGGTGTGCACCGGTTGGTTCGGTCGCGACTCGGCCTCGTCGAGCGCCCGATGGCTTGCCCGGAGCCAACCGCTTTGTACGTACACCTCTTGGCCGTCTGGACGGACCTCGGTGATGGTGACCTCGAGGTCGGTGTCTTCCGCGCTGGAACGTAGCCAAAGGTCCAAGGAACCAAAGCCGATGATGACGGTGTCGTCGGCCAGTGGCTCGGTCATCCAAGCGACACCTGAACCTTCTGGGATCGGGAGCCACTCGTAGGCAACATCAGCCGCCCAGATCCCGGACGAACCGCCATCGTAGAAGGTCGCGGGAACGCTGTTGGGGTCGGAAACGTAGCTGCTCGGTTCAGCGCTCCCTGTTACCTCTTCGGGACTCAAGCGACCGTCGGGTTGCAAGAACCACGAGACCAGCTCGGCTTCTGCCAACGGCCACGCATCGAAGCTGGCTTCGTATCTCGGCAGCGGCGCGCCTGGAGGTGCGTCCTCGGCGGCACCATCTTCGAAGAGAATCCGGATGGGGTCTTCGGCCTCGTAGGCCGCCAGAGCTTGCTCGTACTCCATACCTGCGAATCGGTCGCCTGTGGGCAGCGTGAGACCACCAACACCGGTAAGCGACGTCGTCAAAATGGGAGCAACAACCGATGCCGCTCCCAGGTTTGGGGTGCGTTTGGCTACATAGAGTTCGAGGAACTCCACGTAGCGCTCGAAGATGGCCGGGTTCGAGATGGACTCGGTGTGTGAGCCGTTCACCATGGTGGCGTAGAGGTGCGGGGTGTTGGTGAAGTCGTCGAGCATGGCTGGGAAATGGCCACCAGTTTGTTCGTCTTGCCACGCTCCTGCGAGGAATACCGGCACCTCGATCTGGTCGACCAGGCTGACCGGCGCAATCGGGTCGGCTACCTCGGCCACGTAGTAGGGGTTGTCTTCGATGAGCTGGCTGGCGTCGGTGTTTTGCAGGCGAAGAAACTGGTTGGCCTCGCACTCGGTGTCACCTGCGTCGACCTGTTCTTGCTCCCAGCCTTGCCCGTAGGGTTCCGCGTCGGCTTCTCGTTCGGCGGACCATGCACCGGCGAAACCGGTGTTGAGAATCCCGCCTGGGTACAAGGTCGACCTGGTGGAGTCGTCAAGCACCGAGAGCGGTGTGATGGCGGCAAGGCTGGGCGGCTGGGTGCTGGCAACAAAGAGCTGCGAGATACCTGGGTAGGACACTCCCACCATGCCTACCTCGTTGTAGAGCACCCACGGCTGAGCGGCTATGGCCTCGATCATGTCGTAGCCGTCGGTGAGTTGGACTGGTTCGAAGAACTCGAACGAACCGCCCGAGCAGCCGGTGCCGCGCATGTTGACGCCCACGTACGCGTAGCCCAGGGTGTTGAAGAGCTGGGCAAAGGTGCCGTCGCTTGGGTTGGATGGGGCGTATCCCGAGTACTCCACCACTGTTGGGAACGGCCCGTCCCCGCCGGGCAAGGACACATTGATAGACAGCGTGGTGAGGTCGCGGGTAGTCACGTAGCCAAAGCCTTCGCCGATGGTCTGGTTGCTGTAGAAGTCTTGTGGAGGCACGTCGTCTACGTCGGTCACCGTTGCCTCGGCCGAGACCGCTGCGGGGGTGGCGGTGCTACGGACCGTATAGGTGCCGGCGTCGATGTCGCGCCACAGCAGCGAACCCGCCTCGTCGACAGTGCCGCTCAGCGCGGTGCCATCGGCATCGACGAGCTGGAGTTCCTCGCCCGGGGTTGCACCCAGCACATGCATCTGGTTGACGCTGGGCCGTAGCTCGAAAGAGGCCTCGACGGTTTCTTCGACAGTCGCGTTGGCTGCCTCATCGGGCTCCGCAACAGCGTCGCCGTCAGGCGCCGGTGGCGCCTCGGTGGCAGGTGGGTCAGCAATCTCACCCGAACTCTGTGGCGCACCGTCTTCGCCGCTCGAGCATGCCCCGGCAATGAGGGCCACGCAGGTCAGGACAGCAGCAATTGTGCATTTGGGGCTTCGCATCAGTAGGTCTCCTAGGGGCCGACGGGGCGGCCACCAGCTGGACGGTCCCAGCTGCCTTGGCGGAACTTGTCGGTGGCCATTGGCATGGGTGTGCCTGCCGGAAAGGTGCGGTCGCCCTCGTGCACGCAGACGCGCTCGATGATGCGCCATTCGTTGCCGCGCCGCTCGTAGTGGTCGAGGTAGCGGCCAAACCACACATCGAGCTCACCAGTGTCGAGGCGCTGAAGCGTGGTGATGTTGTAGGCCTCTCCCCTGGCGTGGGTTTGGTCGGGTTCGAGCTCTACAACGTGGTTGTAGATACTGTGCATGGTCCACGACCACCGCTTGTGGCTTTCCATGCAGTGGTCAACAAACTCGTACGCGTTGCCCACAAACGTGCCGTGGTCGTCGGTGGCTTCTGGCCAGTACGCCGAGCGCATGGACTCGGGGTCAAGGCGGTCTACGCCTCGGCAGTACCGGCGCGCAGCGTCGCGACATGCTTCGATTGCGCAGAGTTCTTCGACCGTTGGTGTAACCGGCATAACTCGTTAGTCCTCTCGTGTGTGTTCTGGGGCTGGTGCGGGGGTTTAGTGCTGGGCGATGTCGTGTTCGAGCATTTCTTCGAACCGAGCCCGGGCTGCGGCCCGCTTGGTTGGCAGGTGGTACGACGGGAAGATGGGGTCGCCAGGGGTGTAGCCCTTGAGGATCTGGCGAGCCAACGTCACCTGATGCACTTCGGTTGGGCCATCAGCCAAGCCCAACATGTCGGCGGTCATGCGCATGCGTGCGAACGGCATCTCGTTGGAGATACCCATGGCCCCGTGCAGGTGCATGGCCCGGCCCACAATGTCGTGCGCCACCTTGGCCATGGCCACCTTCACCGCGGAGATGTCGCCCCGAACACGTTTGTAGTCCTGGTGCTTGTCAATCAACCACGCCGTGCGCAGCACTAACAGGCGGAACTGCTCGATTTCGATCCAGCTGTCGGCCACCTTTTGCTGCGTCATTTGCAGCGTGGCCAGCGTGCCCTCGCGGGTCTCTCGGGTGACGGCTCGTTCGCACATCATGTCGAACGCTTTGCGGACCATTGCAATGGTGCGCATGGCGTGGTGAATGCGGCCACCGCCAAGGCGTGTTTGGGCAATAACGAAGGCGCCGCCTTCGTCGCCGAGGAGATGATCGGCTGGGACCCGGACGTTGGTGTAGCGAACGTAGCCGTGGGTGCCTTCGCCTTCTTCCTCAGTACCGAGGCCTACGTTGCGTACAATTTCGACCCCTGGGGTCTCTGCGGGCACGATGAACATCGACATGCCCTTGTAGGCGCTGACATCGGGGTTGGTCACCACCATGACGATGAAGAAGCTGGCAAAGCGGGCATTGGACGAGAACCACTTCTCGCCGTTGATGACCCACTCGTCGCCGTCTTGGACTGCCGAGGTTCGGAACAGAACCGGATCTGCGCCTGCGTGCGGTTCGGTCATGGAGTAGCACGACGAGATCTCGCCGGCCAGTAGCGGGCCGAGGTAGCGGTCTTTCTGCTCAGCGGTGCCGTAGTGGGCGAGGATTTCGGCGTTGCCCGAGTCTGGGGCTTGACAGCCAAAGACCGATGGGGCCCAAGCGGAGCGGCCCAGGATTTCATTCAGCAAGGCCAGCTTCACTTGGCCGTAGCCGGGACCACCGAGATCGGGGCCAAGGTGGCAGGCCCACAGGCCTTTGGCACGAACCTGTTCTTGCAGCGGCCGCAGGGCGGCCATGGCCCGCTCGTCGCCCTTGTCGTAGGGGTTGCCCAAAACGTGGTCGAGGGGCTCGACATTGTTGGTGACAAACTCGTCGGCCCAGTCCAAGAGCTCTTGGTACTCGGCGTCTGTCTCAAAGTCCCATGCCATGGCGCTGTCCTCGTTTGCTGGGTGGTCGGTGCGCCAATGGTAGGGCGGGCGCAAGTTGCCCGCCCGCTGGAATCAGGTACCGGTGAAGTTGGCCTCGCGACGTTCGAGGAACGAAGCCACACCTTCGCGGTGATCGTTGCTGGCAAAGCACTCGGCCATGGCGGTGGTGTGCCGTTGCATGTGATCGCCAAGATCGCCGCTCAACCCGGCGTACACCATTGCTTTCATGCGGCGGTGCGAGAACGGCGAGTTCTTGGCGATGTCCCTGGCCATCTGGGTGGCCACGTTCACGATGTCCTCTGAGGGCACGACCTGGTGCACAAAGCCCAAGGCTTTCGCGTCGTCGGCCGAGAGCACGTCGGCGGTGTACAGCAACCGCAACGCGTTGGACGGCCCTATCAGCCTGGGCAGCAGCCAGCTGCCGGCACCGGTATCTGGCACCAAGCCGCGCTGTGCGAAGTTCCATGAGAATCGGGCTTGGGGTGAAGCGATCCGAATATCGCATTGCGTCGAGAACTCGGCGCCCATGCCAAAGGCAGGCCCGTCGATTGCCCCGATGACCGGTACCGGGCACTCGACTATGGGCCACCAGCGGTCGGTTTCTTCTGCGGTGCCTCGCAGGCCGCGCTTTTCGCCGGGGATGGATGCCAGATCGGCGAGGTCGGTGCCGGCGCAGAACGACCCTGGCGCGCCGGTAAGGACGAGCACCCGCACATCGGGGTCATCGCCAACGGTACTAACCCGCTCGGTGAACTCGCCCAACATGGCGAAGGTCATGGCGTTTCTCTTTTCGGGCCGGTTGATCGTTAGCGTGGCCACACCGTCGTCGACGTTGTACAAAATGAGTTCGGACATGGCGCTGGGCCTCTCAGTCAGTTGGCGGATAGGTGCGCAGGTTGCCCTGCCACGTGTCGCGGTGGACGACCCTCTCAAATGGCTGACGCTTCACTGGGCCAAAGTTGGCGTCGGGCCAGCCCATGGGGATCATGCAGCCAATGTGGACATCGTCTGGGATCTCGAGCTGTTCTCGGATGACCGGTTCGGCTGTCCCTTGGAACGTGGTGAATACGGTTCCCAGTCCCAGTGCTCGTGCAGCAACGATGAGGTTTTGGGCTGCCGGATAGATGGATGACCACACAAAGGACTCGCGGGGTGATTCGTAGGGGTAGACCGTCTGCCCGCATACAAAGATCAAGACCGGGCAGCGCTTAAGGGTTTCAACGAGATGACCAGTGCCATCGAGCATCAACCGGTGGGTTTTGTCGGGCCGCTCCATGGCTGCCACGCGGTCTTTCATGACCGCTGACACCGCCTCACCTATGGCCAGTTTCTTGGCTGGGTCGGTTACAACCACAAAGTCTCGGCCCTGGGAGTTGCCGGGACTGGGCGCCCAGGTGGCAGCGGTGATGACCTGTTCGATCAAGGCTTCGTCGACCGGGTCTGGTTTGAGGTAGCGAATGGCACGGCAGGTGCTCATTGCCTCGAATACATCCATTAGTGGGTCCTCTCGTGTGGTGTCAGTCGCCCAGCAGTAGTGGGGCTAGGCGGTCAAGGGACTCGTCTTGGAACGGGCTGAGCTGGGCCCGGCTAACACCGAGGCTCTCCAGCCAAGCCAAACCTTCCGCGACGTGGCCGGGTGAGCCGAAGAAGCGGCTGTAAAGGTTGTCGCCCATGGTGGCCGACACGTTCTTGGTGAACTCGTCTTCCCCAGCGTTGCAAAGGACAAACATGCCGATCTCAATGTTGGGGTTCACGGCGCGGACCTTGGCAATCATGTCGATGAGGTGCTCATCGGGGATAGCCGCCATGGCTGCGAGATCAAGCCCCCCTCCCCTGGTGGAAGCGCTGGATGCTTTGATCTCCACGCGATCGAGATGCGGTGTCACGTGGGCCACTGTGCGGGGGCCGCCTACCGAGCCAACCAAAGGCGGCGGCGAATCGGTGACCGGACCCAGCTTGTCGATGTCGACGTTGTAGTAGTTGCCGCTGAAGGTGCAGGCACCGGTGTGCAGGAGTTGGCGGACTATCTGCACCGACTCGATGAACGCACCGGCCCGGTCTCGTGGCTCGGGGTACGTGAGGCCGGCCTGTTCCATCTCGGCTCGGGCCCAGCCCGCTCCTAGGCCTAGCTCGAACCGGCCGTCGGCCACGTTTTGCAGTTGCAGTGCGGCTTGGGCGACCTCCACAGGGCTACGGAAGAGGTTGTTCACGAATGCGGTGGTGATGGTGATCGTCGAGGTCGCTTGGGCCATTGCGGCAGCGGTCACCCACACGTGCGGGAACCCTCTGGTCTCGGTGAAGAAGTGGTCGGCCACCGACAGAACATGCCAACCCTGCCCTTCACGTCGGCGGCCCCACTCGGCCGGATTGACGTTGACGTCCATCAAGTTGGTCACGTACTCCATGCGTTTGCGCCCTCCTGCGGCCGCGGGTCTCTCTGGTGTCGGTTCAGTCTTCGACGATGGAAATAGCCCCACCGGGGCAGATCGGGATGGCTTGGCTGGCATGGGTTTCGTCGGCTTCGGTGACGATGTCGGGCTTTACTACCAGCACCGCACTTTCGTCGTCGTTCCACGCAAAGTACTCGGGGTGGTTGTAGACACACTCGCCTGCCAGCAGGCAAAGGTCGTCGTCTACGACGATGCGCCGGCTCACCACTGAATCCAAAGCTCGTCGGGGGCACGGAACCCTCCAGTGTCGGGGAACCCGCCGCGCAAGCCAGGGTGGTCCCCAAACTTGGGCTTTGGGTCACCCATGAGTTCCAGCAACCGTTTGGAAGCAATGACGGCTTCTTGGCGCGCCATCTTGTAGCCCATGCAGAAATGCTGACCTACACCGAAGCCGAGGTGCCCTGGCAGGTTGGAGCGATAGCGCGCCGAGCGGTTC
>JAUIIS010000042.1 GCA_030431575.1 Acidimicrobiia bacterium
GCACGTCCGCAACATCATGCGCAAAACCGGCATCAAACGCCGCAGCGACATAGCGCTTCTAGCCATCCAAGCCAACGCAAGCAGTTAGGCGTCGCGAGTCGCCAGTGCTTGGGCGGAAGCCGAGGGCCTCGAACCGAGCCTCAATCGAGCTGCCGGCCAGCGTGCGACGTCCGACCGAGATCGTCGCGACGACAAGAGCAAGACGCTATCTAGTCGAGAGTTTGGGTGATCCCGAGACTTCAGGCGCACGTGCTGCATTAGCTGGCGACGCTCAACTCGGAGGCACGGCATGAGAGTACTGTGCAGCTATGACCGTTTTGGATGAGTTCGTGACCACGTGTGAGGCGTTGCTTGGTCAATCTGATGTCGGTGAGCGCATCGCCGAGGCCATGCGCCCCCTAGTCGAGGCACCCGCAGAATTGTCAAAGGCAATCGAGGATCTCCGACCCGAGCCCGGTCGCCCGGCCGTCATCCACCGCTCGGACAAGCTCACCGTCATGGGCCTGGAGGTCGCAGCCGGGTTCGTGAGTCCTCCCCACGACCACCAGCTCTGGGCCGTCGTGGGCGTCTACGAAGGCGCCGAGGACAACGTCTTCTACCGTCGTACCTCGGACGGGATCGATGAGACCGGCCGAGCTGTGTTGGGCCAAGGCGAGTGCCTGGCGCTTCCTCCCGACGCCGTCCACGGAATCGCCAACTCCGGCGGCTTCCCGATGCGGGCACTCCACGTCTATGGGGGCGACCTATTCGCCACCGAGCGGAGCAAATGGGACCCCGTCTCGGGAGAAGAACAGCCCTTTCGATAAAGCCTCAGCGGACTCGACGCTCGTCTGCGAGGAAGCACTAGCCAAGTTCGCCGTTAGAAAGCAAGTGAGGCGACCCACTCGAAGAGCGGACCGCCTCTGAGCAGGGGCTATTGCGTGGGCCGTCACGGACAGCCTTCAAACCCCGCGGAACGCTTCGGGCGAACAGCGGTCCCCGACCAGCACTTTCGGGATGGGGCTACGCTCCGACGAAGGCTCCTGGAGGTTCGTTTCATGGCGTTGCAGAGCGTGGTGTCCAAGGATGGCACCAAGATCGCGTACTCGGTAACTGGTTCAGGCCAGCCGGTCCTGCTGATTCACGGGTTCCCCGACGACCACACCTTGTGGGACGCCCAGAGCGAGGCACTTGCTAGCGCTGGGTTGCAGGTGGTGGCTGTTGACCAACGCGGTTTCGGTCGCTCCGACAAGCCTGATGACCCGATGGCCTACCGCCTGCACCTCGCCATGGGTGACATGGTCGCCGTGCTCGACGACCTCGGCCACCAGCGTGCCTCGGTCGTCGGCCACGACTGGGGTGCTGCGACGGCATCGTCGATGGCGATGTTCGCCCCAGACCGCGTCGACCGACTCGTGCTCATCAGCGCTGGCCATCCGGGCATATTTCGAACTCTTGGCCTACGCCAGTTCGAACTTGCCTGGTACATGCAGTTCTTCCAAGCCGCCGGTGTTGCCGAGCAATGGCTCACAGAAGACGACTGGGTAAACCTCAGGAATTGGGGCAGACACCCCGAGCCTGACCCTGTGATTGCCCGGCTGTCCGAACCCGGAGCACTGACGGCTGCACTCAATTGGTACAGGGCCAACTCGCGCCCGGAGACGATGCTGGCGCCCAGTCGGCCGCTGCCACGTTTCACGCAGCCGACCATGGGGATATGGGGCAGCGACGACCCCCACCTGGTCGAGGAATTCGTGACTCGAACTGCCCACCTAGTTGACAACGCTTGGCGCTACCAACGTATCGACCAGGCAGCACACTGGATCCAACTCGACCAACCCGACGTCCTCTCAGCCAGCCTGATCGACGGACTGCAGAGCGACCTAGACACCTGGTAGAACAGCTCCAGGGCATAGCCAAACCTCCGTTAGTGACCCGAAGGCGAACGGCGCGGACCCGACACCACAGCCCCCAAACCCCACGGCATATTCCGGCCTGAGTCCGTGTCGGCTGGGATGTTTTGGCATAGCCAAAACTCCGTTAGTGAGCCGAAAGCGAACGGCGTGGACCCGACAGCACAGCGCCCAAACCCCACGGCACATTCCGGCCTGAGTCCGTGTCGGCTGGGATGTTTTGGCATAGCCAAAACTCCGTTAGTGAGCCGAAGGCGAACGGCGTGGGCCATGAGGGATTCGAACCCCCGACCCCCTGCGCGTCATGCAGGTGCTCTAGCCAACTGAGCTAATGGCCCCGGGCCGATGATCGTAGCAGCGACATTGGGTGTTCACGCCACTCTGGAGTGAGATTCGCTGCTGTCGCGTTGCTACTTCTGACGGCGGGTGAAGGCGACGCCTGAGGCAATGAGCGACAGCACGCCGCCGGCGAGAACAAGCCACATGCCGGTGTCGTAGTCCAGCTCGGCGCCTTCGGCCACTGCCAGGTCTACGGGCGGCTCGGCTTCGAGCAGCAAGGCAGTTAAGTCGTCAGATGTTGAACCGATGTCGAGGTAGCTGAAGATGCCGAGGCCAAGCGCCACCAGGGCGGCAACGGCCATGAGCGCGCTGACCCACGGCTTGCGTTGACCCATGAGCAAGAGTCCGCCACAGCTGGCTACAGCTAGGCCGCACACAAGGGTGCCCCAGCCGTTTGAGCCGGTGAGGCCGTTCACAGCGCCAGCGGTCAGGGTGCCTCCAGCGATGGCCCAGTCCATGAACGACGCCAGGACCAACAACCCGCCCGCGATGAGGGCGAAGATGCCGGCCCCGGGGTCGCCGGCGATGACATCGTCCGGGTTGTCGACGAATACTTCTTCCTCGAGCGAGTACGGGCCAGCGTCTGGCGGCGTGAAGGCCGCAGGTGGGGCGCCCGTGGGTGCAGCGGATGCTGGTGCCGCGTAACGAGGTGCCGCAGGCGGCGCTTCTACCGCTGGCTGAACCTGCGTGGGGTCAGGCGTAGTGGTTGGCACGACAGCGGTTTCGGCTGCGGCGGCCGGCTGGTTGCCGGGCGTTGTCCACCCTGATGGGGCTTCGACCTTGTCGTGGGCCGGGTCGGCTTCCCACGTTGGGTGCACCGGCGCTGTGGCCTGCGCCGCTGCCTCGGTGGCCGCGGCTTGTGCTTGGGCGTCTGCCTCAGCCTGGGCGGCCGCGGCTTGTGCTTGGGCGTCTGCCTCAGCCTGCGCGGCCGCGGCGGAACGGGCGTGGGCGGCCTCAGCTTCTGACGAGGCACCGGATGTCGCTGTGTCGGCCGCTGTGGGTTGGGGTTCGGGCTTCCAGTCCTTGGGGTAGAGCTCAGGCGCGTACCACTTGCCGTCTGAGGCCTGCCACCAACCTGGTCCCTGTGAGATGTCACTCATGGCCTCCGAGGGTATCGCGGCCACCCTCAGAGGTTGGGCCACGACGTACTGTGGCCCCGACCTTTGCAGGTTCGGGGCCACCAGATGGAGCGCCGGGCGGGATTTGAACCCGCGATTGTACGGCTTTGCAGGCCGCTCCCTTGGGCCGCTCGGGCACCGGCGCAGAAACCACGCTGGCCGAGAAGCCATGCGTGGGTATCAGGCCGACATGCTAGCGGCCGCAGCCCACGATGCCCTCTTAAACCAACGCACTTGACGGCATTGACCTGACGCAGGACCCTTGGCAGGTGACAGAACACGGAGAACCTCAAGGGCCACTCGACATGGTGGCCCCCATGGCAGTTGACGAAGGCCTCAACGCAGACGGTAGCCGCCACGTCGAGCTCTACTCCATGGGCGGGCTGCTCACCATCCACTGGGCCGGCGACCCCGCGGCTGAGGACGTTGTGATCTGCATGGGCGGTGCCATGGGCGGGGTGCTCGGCCCAGCCAAAGCGCTGTTTCACGAACTGGCCCAGCAACTCCCCACCGAAGGTATGGGGGTAATGCGCGTGAGCTATCGCCAGCCAAACAATGCCGACCTTTGCTTCATCGACGTGGCAGCAGCAGCCGAATCAGCGGTCAAGGTTGGTGCCAAACGCTTCTTGTTCCTCGGGCACTCGTTTGGCGGCGCCATAGCTATCCAAGCCGCACTCGCCCTTAAACCCGCCACGGTTGGGGTTGGAGTCTTTGCCACCCAGTCGGCTGGCTGCGAAGGTGCCGAACACCTCGACGGCATGCCGTTTGTGTTGTACCACGGTGACGCCGACCGCATCCTCCCCCACCAGAGCAGCCAAATGGTGCAAATGCTCGCGGGCTACGGTGACGTCCAGATCTTGCCCGGTGCCGACCACCTTCTGGTTGAAGCCGCCGACGAGATCCGTACCCACCTGTACCCGTGGATCCACGACTGCTTTGCCTAGCTCGGCGGTGACCGCTTACGCGGCGCCACCACCCAAACCGTTGCGTTCGACTATGAGACACGGCCGTCCAGGCCTGCTCTAACGAGCACCCTTCGCCGTACAGACAGCCTCATCCTGCCGCCAGCCCAACCCTGGCTGCCACATCTGAGTTCTCGACGACAGCGACTGTTGTGGACGCCTCCGCGACACGAATACTGGATCTTTCCCAGCGTCGATCCGACGTCGGCGCCCGCGCTGGCGCAAACGCAGGCCAACCCGGCCTTGTCGGCAGTGCTGTCGACCTCAGCGGTGGCGCGAGTCTGCGAGGCCCAGCCGTCGATCTTCACAGTCAGGAGCTCACTCTGGGAGCCTGGATTCAGTTGGACGCGGCCACAGGCCAGCACACGGTCCTCTCCAAAGCTGATGCACCCGGCAACGTGCTCTACGAACTCCGAGTCGACGGCACAACGGGTGAAGCTGTAGCGACCTTGCGTTTGTCCGGGTCCGCGGTTGTCGCGCGCGGCGGGTCTGTGACCCCTGCAACATGGGCCGCGATCGACGCCGTCTGGGACGGGTCGGAGTTGACCTTGATGGTCGACGGCACCGTCGCAGACGTTGTTCCCGCAGTAGGTCAACTCGCCACCGATCCAAGCACCAAGCTCAGTATCGGCAGCCGATCCGACACCAGCAACAGCTTCGACGGACGCATAGACCACGTCATCGTCAGGCACGGCACGGTCTCGTCAGCCGAAGTCAACGCACGAAACACGTTGGCCACCAATCCCGCCAGTTCCATCACCGTCGGTGCCGAACAGACCGCACTGCCCCAGCCTTGGACAGTAGGCGGCACCCAGACCCGCTCCGGGGGTTTCGCCCTGCAGGCCCCCGAGAGCCCAGATTCCGGCACGGCTGCCTGGGCCGTAGCGACAGGGATCGATGAACCCGGTGTGGTGTTCGAATCATATTGGTGGGTCAGCACAGACACCGCCATCGATCTCAGCGCCGGAACGCGCGCAACTGCCATCCCCACAGACCAGTTCGAGGCAGCGTTGACCGGCCCCAGTGGCTGGCAACTGCGTCAACGCACTGGTGCCAGCGAAACAACCGATGCCGGACCGCAGGGAACGCTCAATACAGGCACCTGGGTGAAGGTCGAGATCTGGACTGACCAACTCGGCGACACACGTCTTCTCATTGATGGGGTCGAAGTCACCGGCTGGACAAGCCAGGGCACGGCAATCGAAAGCGGCTCAGTCGCGCTGAGGACCGGGCAGCTGCCAAGTGGGGAAGACTGGTACGTCGACGACGCCCGCGCTCGCAAGCTGGTGACCCCGGAGCCCGTCGCAAGCCTCGGACCACTAGATCGTGACTGATCACGCGAACGCAGCCAGATCCCAACGGGCCCCGAGTGCAACGCGCCATTCACGCAGCAGCAATCCAACCAGGAGGCTGCTGAGTAATTGCTGTCGACCAGGGTGCCGGGCGTCGTTGGCAACCACAAGGCGCGCAAACCGACACTCCCGATGGTGGAATGTAGGTTTGAGGAACGCAGTGGGTGGCAGCGAGGAGCGGTGTACTGGGCGGTCATGAATTGCTCAGCAGCCTCCTAGTTCCACAGACCTACAGATAGCTGGGTCGGGTCCAGCTCAGCTGACTACACTCACGCCTGCGGGAGGGTGCAGTTGCGGTGGCAGTTGAGATCGACGGGCTGACGATTAATGACGAGATAGGCCGCGGTGGCTTCGGTGTGGTGTATCGCGCCACGGACGAAGCCCACGGGCGCACCGTTGCAGTCAAAGTTCTGACTGGCGCGCTCGACGACAGCGCCAAGCGTCGCTTCGATCGTGAACGGCGGGCTATGGGAACACTGTCGGGGCATCCCAATATCGGCGTCGTGCACACCTCTGGGTTCACCGATGATGGCCAACCCTTCATAGTCATGGAGTACCTCGAAGGCGGCTCGCTCGACCAGCGCCTGGCCCAGGGCCCACTACCTGTAGATGAGGCGGTGTCCATAACCCTGGCACTGTGCGAAGCGCTCGTTGGCGCCCACGAGGCTGGCGTGCTCCACCTCGACATCAAGCCAGCCAACGTCTTGTTCTCAAAGTACGGGCGGCCAAAGCTGGTCGACTTCGGTATCGCGGCTATTGCAGGAGACGACCACGCAACCACGACTATTCGCGCCACCCCCGCCTATGCAGCGCCCGAAGTGTTCGACGGGCAACCCGCAACCGAGAAGTCAGACATCTACGGCGTGGCGGCCACCGCCTACGCACTCCTTGAAGGAGCAGCCCCCTACACGACCACAGGCGAAGAGTCTGCGCTCGAGATTATTCGCCAAGTCGCCATCGACCCGGTTCCCGTTGTCCGCCGCAGCGACGCGTCGGCCGACCTACGCAACACGCTCCAGCAAGCCATGTCCAAGGACCCGGGCGACCGGCCCGCCACGATGGCTGCCTTCGCCGATCGGCTCCGCGGCGTCAACGCCGGGTCCCGGGCTCCAGAGGCAGTACCTACTCTCCCGCCGACTCCGGCGACGCAAGAACCATCCGTCGTCACCCCAGTCCCAGCTGCCACCACCACAGCCAACCACGACCAGCAACGGAAATTAGGCCTTGGTCTGCTGGGCGTGGCCGCAGCACTGCTGTTGGTCGCCATAGTTGTCATTGCCACCCGTGGCGGCGACGACCCCCCAGAACCAAGAGAAGCTGTTTCGCTGGTGGATGCACCAACGCAGACACCGGCATCACAGCCCACGGCCACGCCAAGTCCCACGTCGACTCCAAGCCCGGTGCCCACAGCGACGCCGTTCCCCACGGCAACGCCACCGCCGCTGCCAACGGTTCCCCTTGTCAGCGGCCTTCCCGTCGACGACGCCGTCAGCGCGGTCACCGCCGCTGGCTTCAGCCCTTTCTTCAACAATCACTGCTACCAGATCGTCGCGGGCACCAACCCCGCCGGTGGTAGCCCGGTGGCCACGGGTACAAGAGTCGAGTTGTTGTTCGACCCCTGTGTTGTCCCCGACTTCACCAACCTCCAGCTCAGCGACGCCATCGCCATCATCGAGGAGATCGAGGGCATGAGCATTGAATGGCCCGACCATTGCGACACCACGATCATTGGGCAAAGCGTCGCACCGGGCACGATCGTGCCACCGTTTAGCACGACGGTGGTATTGGAGCTTCCAACTTTCTGCTAGTCCGTTCATCGGAAAGGGACATACATGACATCAGGCGAAACCATCGGGATGGGTCCAGACGATCAACCCGGCACAAATTCGGGACCAACAGGCGGTTCACCGCTGCCCGGTGCGCTCCGACCTCCCGAGCCACCCCAGCAAGACTCCGGCCCGTCAGCCATGCTGATTGGTGGCACCATCGCCATCATCGTTGCCGTTGCTGTGCTGGGCTTTGTGCTGCTTTCTAGCGGCGGCGACAGCGACGACGAGCCGTTGGCCACCGCAGACCCAACCGCCGAACCCGAGCAAGAAACGCCCGAAGAAGAAAACGGCGATGTAGGCGAAGAACCCGAGCCCACCGCCGAAGCTGAGGCCGACCCCACACCTGCCGAGGAAGAGCCAGAGGAGCAACCAGAAGAAGAGACCGGGCCTCCCACCACAGATCGTCTAGCCCAGTCGGTTGTGCACATTCAGTTGCGACTGAACGGCCAGCCCGTATGCACTGGCAGCGGCACCATCCTCGAAGCAGACGGCACCATCTTGACCAATAGTCACGTCATCGACCAGACCGAAGGCTGCCCGCACGACAGTATTGCGGTGGGGATCACCGACGTGCCCGAACTTCCGGCCAACTTCTTGTTTGAGGCCGACCTGCTCGTGCAAGACCGTGCACTTGACCTCGCCGTCATACGCATCGCTCGCACCATCGACGGAAGCGACTTCACCCCCGACTTCCCCACCCTCGCTATTGGCGACTCAGACACCGTTGGGCTGGGCGAGGCAATCCGCGTTATTGGCTACCCCGCTGTTGGCGGTGAAACCATCACGTTTACCGAAGGCACCGTCAGCGGCTTTGTGTCGCTTCCCGGGGTCGGCGATCGGAGCTGGCTCAAGACCGATGCCACCATCTCGGGCGGCAACAGCGGCGGCTTGGCCGCCAACGAGGAAGGCGAAATCGTAGGCGTGCCCACCATTGCTGGCACAGGCAACGGGCGCATAACCGATTGCCGAGTCGTCGAAGACACCAATGGCGACGGCGCTATCGACAACAACGACAGCTGTATCCCCATTGGCGGCTTCATCAACGGCATCAGGCCCATCAACCTTGCGCTGCCCCTGCTCGAACAAGCAAGGACGGCGTCCCCCATCGACCAGGGCCCACCGCCAGGCACCGAGCCCGTAGAGCCAGAACCGCTCCCCTCGGCATCAAGCCCGGTGTGGGCTACAGGTGTGCAAGATGGCTTCCCCGTGAATGACCTGGTCAAAGTGCGTCGCACCGAGCAGTTCTTGTGCCTCACCTGGCAGTACCAGAACGTGGCCCCAGGTGCGCCCGTCGAGGTGGTGTGGCAGGTCGACGGAGAGACCATCCCCGAACAAGGCTTTGTTGGTAACAACCAAGGCGCTGCCGAAGGCGGATTTTTTGCTTGCTACCAAAACGATGCAGGCATTGGGGGCGGCTTGTTTGAAATGGCCTGGTTTGTCGACGGTGACCCGGTGTTCTCGCATTCCATCTACGTCGGTGGCGGCCGCGACGAGCTCACTATCGATTTCATCAACGACACCGAGACCGACATCTGCGTGGTTCAGTTCGCGCCAACCGATGCGCTGACCTTTGGCCTCAACCGGCTCTCAGATGTTGTCCCACCTGGGCAAACCCTGGGCATTCCGCTGGTGACCGGGTCCTACAAGGTCAGGGTCATCGACTGCGACGGAGCGTTGCGGTTCGAAGACGCAGCCGGAACTCGCCTTGAAGCAGACAACACGTTGACGGTGGTCTAACCATCTAGCCCTAGCGCACGTGGTGCTCGTGATACTGAAACCTGGTGGTGCCAATAAACACTTCGGCGCCACCAGGTAACGCTGTTCTCTGCCCTGGCACCAATCGCCTGACTTCCTGGTTTGCGCTTTCGCGAATGTGGGTTCCGTTGGCGGTGTCGAGATCGGTGATGAACACGTCCCAGTCCACCAGCTCCATGAAGAGGTGACGGCGCGACACTTCTTGGTTGTCGCCCAGGACCGAAAGCGGCGCAGCTGTTTCGTTCTCGACCCGTTCGTCGGTTTCTGGCTCTCGCCCAATAACGGTGTCGTGTTGCACCGAGTAGGTGCTGCCGTTGTCGAAGGTCAACACGCCAAGCGGAGGCCGAACACCTTCGGTAAGCGCACGTGTTGCGCTGGCGCCCATCTTCACCCCGGTGCGGCTGCAATACCGGGCTTCGGGATGGTTGAAGTGTCCGCCAGGTGAGAGCACGCCCAGCACGATCTGGGGAACTGCGTAGGCGGGCTGATCGGAGGCAACGGCCTCAACCTCAACGTCAGCGGTGGGCAGCGGTTGGAGATCGCTGAGGTCGATGGGTTCGCTCAGCGACACGGCCACGAACGGCTGGTCGTCTTGGGGCTCGGGCTCTGCAACCTGTGGTTCGTGTTCTTGTGGCTCTGGTTCCGCAGGCTCAGCCGCGCCGGCAAGCTCTGCGCCTGACTGGTTTGCGTGGGAGCCTGCGCTCGGAGCGGCATCCACGGGAGCATCGTCTGTTCCCACGAGGACAAAACCTGCGCCTGACGCAGCGCCGCTTTCGATCGACTGCCAACCAGGCTCGGCTGGTGCGGTGATAGCCGCAATGCTGCGCAACGTCCCTACCGGGAACCTCAACGACAAGCCTGCAAGGTAGGTAGCGGCGTCGTGGGTCTCGGTGTCGCTGACGACACGCACAGCCCCGGTGGCCCACACCTCCATAGACCCGTGTCTGTCCAGGTGAACCACCCCACCGCCGTCGACCCCGGCTGTCTGCAGGTACGAGACGGCCGCCCCGAACGCTGCATCGAGGTCGGCCGAGCCAATGGCTGCCTGAAGTCCCTCCACCGTGCCGCCCGTGATCTCGCCTACGGCCATCACGACGAGGTCGCTCTTCCTGATGACGGCGCCCGGTCCGGGGAGTAGTCGCAAGGTTGTCATTGTTCTTGTCCTCCCGCCGCTTCCAAAGCCAAGGCAAAGGCTTCTGCGGTTGGGTAGCGGTTTGTCCGTTCTGGTGCCAGTCCACGCGCTATCGCAGTACGCAGTTCTGGCGTCAGATGTTCACTGATGAGCGGCGGCGTGTGAAGTACGTGCCGAAAGATCTCGAGCGCCGAGGTATCGGGCAGGTCCGGGTAGCACGGCTCGCCGCTCAGCGCTTCGTTTGCCGTTACCGCCAGCGACCAAATGTCGGTGCTGCGGGTGGCTCGTTCGCCATAGATGAGGTCGGGCTCCATGTAGCGCACCGAGCCAACGGGGCCCACTCCGGTGGTGGTCGCTCCGGGTGACCACACCAACGCTAAACCCAGGTCGCTGAGAAATCCGCGGCCGTTGTCGACAAGGATGTTCCCGGGCTTGATGTCGCGGTGCACAACGCCGATCTCGTGGAGGGCATGAGCTCCTTTGGCAGCATCGGCGAGGGCTTGGATAGTCGCAGCTTGTGATCGCGTCCCTGGCCCGAGCGGGCCTTCTTCGTAGTGCTTCATCACGTAGAACAGGCGACCGTTCTGCTGGCCGGCTTCGTGCAACGTGACGAGATGTGGAGTGGAGGCAGACGCGAAGACCTGAAGTTCGCGAGCGAATCGCTCGAAGTCTGCCTCGGTTGCGTTTTGGGTCAGGACCTTAACCGCAACCAACTCGTCGTCTACTGCAAGACGCTCAGGCGGTTTGGCTTGATAGAACACGCCGTGGTTGCCTGCCCCAATGACAGACAACAACTCGTAGTCGCCCAGTGTGGTCATGCGTTGTCCTGTTCTTCTCGCAAATCAGCTTCTGCCAACTGTGACCGAAATGCTGGCCCGGTATCTAGCCGGTCGCGCGTAAAGGCATCGTCGGTATTGACCGCCGGAAGGCCAAGCAGCCTGCGTCGGTGCTTACGCAACAAAGCAAGGCCGGCAACCGTCACGACGCCGCCAACAAGTGCATACGTGATCAGGGCCGGGTCGGGGTTCACAATCAGACCGTCGAGGAACACGATCGTCGAAATCGTTTCGATCGCCGCTAGCCCAATGACGAACCGAACGAGTTGTCGGTCAGTGGCCAAGGAACTGGCCCACGCGCCAAGCGGGGCCCCAAAGGCCACCACTGGGGCGGCGGCGAGCCACAGCCCAAAGAGGTCGTACTGCGATGCGTCCACACCGCCGGATCCGTACACAATCTGTCCCTCCGGGCCAAAGGTCACCGAGTCACCTCCCACAGCCACCACGGCGTCGCCCTGAACAAGGGTGTTGAGCTGACCATCAACAACCCCGTAGAGCAAGAACCCAGCCACAGACACCGACGCCATGACCAGAACGCTGGTGGGCACGCCCACTCGTGGCGTAACGCCAACAATCACGACAACCATCACATAAACCAAAACGTCGGCGCCCGATCCAGTCAGCGACGACGCCA
The DNA here is from genome assembly GCA_030431575.1 of Acidimicrobiia bacterium. Lineage (GTDB taxonomy): Bacteria > Actinomycetota > Acidimicrobiia > Acidimicrobiales > UBA8592 > JAUIIS01. Next base: position 11,850 of record JAUIIS010000042.1, read on the forward strand.
CGCCCCCCAACATCGCTGCTACCACCAGTGCTGTCCAGACCCTGGGCCCGCTGAACGGGAAGGCGTGAATGCGCTCCACTATCTGAGCGCGGTAGCCAATCCAGATCACGACTGCCATGGCCGCCACAATGAGCGTGAAGGTGACCTTTACGTAAGCGCCCGGCAGTCGGCTTGGCCAGAACGGGTCGTCGGGCCGACCCAACAAGTAGGCGCTTGCCAGGAACGATGCAATCGCCACCGGCGCCGCGACAGCTACGGCCTTCCATTCCACGGACCGGCGGTTGATGATTATCGACAGTGACGCAGCCACCATCCCAATCGCCTGGATACAGAGCGAGAACGACCTAGCTACCGCTGTGTCGATGTCCAGCACTTTGGTGAACACCGGAAACGCAACCGCTCCCCCGCCCTGAGGGGTGGAGCCAGCCACGAAGCTGCCAAACACCATGGTCAGCGCCGAAGCCCAGTGGTCGCCAACGCGACCCCAGTGGCCTCCCACGCTCACAAAGATCAGCCAGACAAACAGGACGCCAAACGACACCCCTAAGGCGGCTCTGGCTCTACGACGGCCCGTCTCCGATCGCGCAGACCGACCAGCATCGACGATTTGGCCAATGTCGAGCCGCCCCGAACCGGTCACAGCAGCTGGCCACCACGAAAACGCCAGCGCGGGAACAGCACCTGCATTGGCCCATTGGCTACCAGCCAGATAAGCACCCAGGTTGTCGCGAAGTGAACGGTGTATGCACCGAGGGGCACATCGCCAACGTCCCAAGGCAACCCTGCGCCTAACAACAAGGCAACAACAATGCCTTCGGGAAGTCCGGTGACGAGTCCAAAGAACGTGGGCCAGTCTTTCTCCCAGCGGTACTGCTGGAGCGCGTGATAGATGAGCTCCCAACCAATGCCTACCACTGCCACGAGTACCAATGCGCCAAACGCCAATCGGTACACGTCACCCGTGGTGGCGTCGGGGTCAGACATCATGCCCGCTAGCGCCGGCCCGATCAGCAGCGTCCACAGCACCCCTACCGTGGCCACCAGAAAGAGTCGGGTCTGTATTCGTCCAAACAGTGTTGGTGTCATGGCGTCTTGTTCCTTGCCCAGCGGACCCATTGTTGAACCGAGCGGCCTGTCCCGAGCTTCTTGCCGAGCCCCTGCTCGGCCAAGTTGTCCGCGATTCGTTGCGCCGCGTATTGCAGCCCTAAGAAGCTGTCGACACCGGCGTAGTAGCCGCCAAGCGTCATGGATCCCGACGCATACAGCCGGCCCGGGCCGCTTGCTGCGCCCCTGACCTCGAAGTGGCGTTCCACATCGAGACGACCCTTCGGGTTCTTGCCCACGCCACTGTGATCGAGGAGATCGGCCATCAGGCGATGCTCCTCAATTCTGGCCAACAGTCCGGTGGCATCAATGATGAACTGGGCGTCGATCACGTGCTCGTCGCCAGCTGAGGTGGCTACTCGGGTACGGATCGCTGAACCGTCGTCCATGGCCTCAACCGACACCACCTTGCCCACGGCTTGGTCGTAGGCCCCAGCCTTTCGGGCCCGTTCCAGTTGATCGGACCAGCTCTTGCGCGGCGCCGTGTTGGTTCCGCCCATCTTGTCCAACAACTCCGAGCGAGCGTCACCCTCCAGCTCCTCGAGGGCGTATCTTAGTTGGCCTCCCCAAGCCGACTTCGGGAAGTTGAATGCCTGGTAGGCGAAGCCGTTGCGGCCCGGACGCTTGAACTTGGGGTCGTCGCCCTGAGGCCCATCTACGTAGTTGCGGAACAGGTGTATCACCCGAATTTGTGCGCCAGATTCGTAGTCATCCAAGAGGCGTTGCAGTACTCGCGAGGCCACAATGCCGCTTCCTCGAACCACGATCGTGCACGGTCTAGTTCGTGTTTCGGCGTACACGTGGTCGTGCGGTTCGTAGGCGTTGACCACCCGGCTGTAGTCGCCGGTGCGTTCCCGGTACTCCTGAAGATCAGGAAGAAAGGCAACCCCTGGGTAGCCAACAGCAATGTGTGCAAAGTTGGTGCGATAGATGTGTCGCTTAGCTCCACCCGAGCCGCCTTGTGGGGTGTGCACCACGAAGTAGCCGCCGCCTTCGCGTTTTCGGATCATGCGCACGAACCCGAGGCGCAGCATGTCTTCCCAACCGATCCGTGCCGCCTCTCGGCGCACCGATGCATACACTTGGCCAGCGCGTGGGGTGTAGTACTCGGCCAGGATGGGTTCGGTCACCACCTGCCATACCGCCTTCAGCGACTTGTCCGTCCAAGCTTCGCGGAGCGCATAGCTGGGGAAGCCCCAGATGTTGTCCATAACCGAGCCTGCATCTGATCGCAGGCGCTCGTGTTCAGGGATCTGCGAGTTGGCGGCGAGGTACTCATAAGTTGCCGTTGGACTGGAGTTGTCGCCCAACACCCGAATCTGGCCGGTCCCCAACCCTGCGATGCGCAACGTATCTGCAAGCGCAAACGAACCGAGACCTCCACCGACGCTGACCAGGTCAACGTCTTCCATGGGTATGCCTGAAGCCGCAACCTCGGCGTCAGTCCACGTGTCGCGGTCGATGAGCGCCTGGGTTAGGTCCGCTCCCTCGGTCCCCTGATTTGCTGGTCCCGCCTCTTGGGCGGCACCGATTGGCGCGCCCGCTATTCGCCTTGTTTCGCTCATTATCGTCCCGCGCTAGGGCCACACTTGTTATGCGGAAGATAGACCAAACGCCGCGGGACCGAAAGTGAACCTAATCCGAATCGCTCACCGAAGCGGCCCGAATGACCACAGCGAGCGGTGGCACAAACGCCAGCCCAACCGAACTCAACAACGCCCCGCTGGTCGCTAGGGTGGGCCGCAGAGCACCACATCATGATCCACCTCGCCCAGGCGTTCGCAGCAACAGATGCCCTTCTCCCCGCTCGGAATCAGATGGCGTTGTCGCTGGGGTGGCACATCGTGCTCGCCTGCTTTGGCATGGCGTTCCCCGCCATGATTTTCGTCATGCATCGCAAGGGTCTCCGCGGCGATGAGGTGGCCCTCGAGCTGGCCAAAAGGTGGTCGAAGGTGGCCGCTGTTCTTTTTGCCATTGGGGCGGTGTCTGGCACCATCTTGTCGCTGGAACTTGGCTTGTTGTGGCCCGGCCTCATGGAAACCTATGGAGACGTACTCGGTCTCGCGTTTGCCATGGAAGGCATCTCGTTCTTCATCGAAGCAATCTTCATCGGTATCTACGTGTACGGGTGGGGCCGACTCCCGGGGCGTATCCACTGCCTCATGCTGCTACCGATCATGGCTGCGGGAATCGCCGGTTCGTTCATGGTCGTTTCGGTCAACGCATGGATGAACGCGCCCACCGGGTTCCACCTGGTGGACGGTGTCCCCACAGACATCGACCCCGTCGCCGCCATCTTCAACTCCGCTGTCGGCCTGCAGTTTCTGCACATGTACCTTGCCGCGTTCATGGTCGTCGCGTTCTCGGTTTCAGGGGTCTACGCACTCGGATGGCTGCGTGGACGCCACGACCGCCTTCACAAGCTGGGCATCGTGGTTCCTTTGGCGTTCGCGGCAATAGCCACCCCAATGCAACCAATCGTGGGCCACTTTGCTGGCCAGCGTCTTGCAGACGAACAACCCATCAAACTTGCAGCCATGGAAGGTCTCGCCGCAACCACCGAAAGCGCTCGCCTCGAACTCGGCGGCTATTGGAATGGCGAAGAGCTCGTTGGGGCCATCGAGATCCCTATCGACGGCCTGTTGTCCTTCATTGCCACCAACGACTTCGGAGCCACCGTCATCGGCCTCGATGCAGTGCCCGAGGATGAACAGCCGCCGGTTGGGATAGTGCACGTGGCGTTCCAGACCATGGTGGCCATTGGCACTGCGCTAGTGGGCTTCGTCGGATGGGCTGGATGGAGGTGGAGGCGCTATGGCAGCGACCTGCTGGGCTCTCGCTGGTTCTTGCGGGCCCTCGTGGCGGCTGGCCCGGCAGCGATCGTGGCCATGGAAACTGGCTGGATCACTACAGAGGTCGGTCGCCAGCCCTGGATCGTTCATGGGCTGCTGAGGACCGAAGACGCGGTCACCGATGCTGGCTACATCTGGGTCACGCTCGCTGTGCTCGTAGTGGTTTATGTCGGTATGACTGCGGGCGCCGTCAGCGTCATCCGCTCAATGAGCCGCCGCTGGCGCGACGGCGAGAAAGACCTCGAGAGTCCGTACGGCCCCAGCCTCGACCTGCCTGCGGACCAAACCGCCGACACATTCACGAGCCATTGATGAACGCCGCCGAAGCTGTTGCCGTTGTCATGTTCCTGGCAGTAATCCTGTATTCCGTGTTTGGCGGAGCCGACTTTGGATCCGGCGTGTGGGACCTCACCGCTGGCGGCACCCGTCGCGGGGCACCCACGCGTCGTCTCATCGACCGCTCCATTGGGCCGGTTTGGGAAGCCAACCATGTGTGGCTGATCTTCGTGCTCGTCTTTCTTTGGACAGGCTTCCCCACCGCATTTGCCGCACTCATGCGGACGCTGGCCATCCCGTTCTGGCTTGCTGGTCTCGGCATTGTTGCCCGCGGGGCCAGCTTCGCGTTCCGCAAGTACGCACCCACATTGCGTTGGGCTCAGGGCGCTGGGGTGGTCTTTGCCACGTCTTCGCTCATGACCCCGTTCTTCCTCGGAACCATCGCAGGAGGAATCGCGTCCGGACGCGTGCCCGCCACTGGCACTGGCTCGGTCTGGTCGTCATGGATCAACCCCACGTCCATCTTGGGCGGTGTGCTCGCCGTCTCCACCTGCACGTTCCTCGCAGGCGTGCTACTGGCTGCCGAGGCCAACAAGGGCAGCGAACATGACCTCGCCGAGCAACTGCGGCAGAAGTCCCTGGTTGGTGGTCTCATCACTGGGGGTGTTGTGTTGGCCGGAATTCCGGTCTTGGCAACCGACGATGCTGCCCTGGTCGACGGACTCCTTGGTCGGGCACTGCCGCTGGTGCTTGGATCAGCTGTGGCCGGGTTCGCTGCCATGTACCAGCTTTGGACCCATCGCTACCGACGCGCTCGTGTCAGCGCCGCGCTTGCAGTCGCACTGGTGGTCTCGGGCTGGGGTGCCGGTCAATACCCGTGGATACTGATGGAACAGCTCACGATCGATGAGGCCGCCGGAGCCAGCTCAACCCTCATCGGCCTTCTCGTTGCTGCAGGGCTTGCCCTCGTTTTGGTGGTACCACCGCTTGGCTACCTCCTTCGGTTCGCAGACTCTGCACACCCAGACCCGCCACCTCAATCAGCCCCCCAGGGTTGACTACTGGCACAGCGCAGTGACTACTTGGCGCGGCCTTGTTGAGAGCCGACGGGGTGACAACTGCTCACTGCGCTCATGCCGCCAACTCAGTTCCCAGAATCGAGCGGGGCACCTATCCCGCCGGCCCGATCGGCAGCGATCTCTTCAGCCATCTTCGCCGCAGTATCGCCGCGCATCTTGCGCACGGTGACGGCATAGGCCTTTGCGCTAAGCCCGGCGAAGTCGGCGGCCTGAGCAACCGCAGCCTCCAATACATTGCCGTCGGCCACAACCTCGTCGAGGTAGCCAGCATCCACGGCGCCGTCGCCGTCGGTGATGCGAGCGGTAGGTATAGCGCGTTGCAGGTGGCGCTTACTCAGCCGCTCACCGGCAATAGTCAGCGCCCAGTCGGGCAGCGTCATCCCAATGGCCACTTCGTTTAAGCCGATCTTGCTTGGCCGGTCCGACCCGATCCGCACGTCGCAACCCAGCAGGATCAGCGCGCCAGCTGCTAACGCATGGCCGGTGCATGCAGCAACCACCGGCACCTTGGCGATGTAGATCTTGCGCACCAACTCGCCGCCATCGGCCACCAGGGCGGTGATAGCGGTGGCGTCGCCGCCCATCATCACTGAGAGATCGAATCCGGCGGAAAACTTCCCCTCGCGCCCGTGCAGCACTACAGCATGCACGTCGTCATCTGCTTCGGCTTCGTCTATGGCCGCGGTGATCGCCTGGATCATTGCGCTCGACAAGGCATTTGCCTTGCCGTCGTCTAGGTGACAAATCAAGACGCCATCGCGCCGTTCGGTAGTGACCAGTGCATCATCCATGCCCCAGAGTATGCACATGCTGG
>JAUIIS010000396.1 GCA_030431575.1 Acidimicrobiia bacterium
CGGCACCTGGTGGTTAACTAAGGCCGCTATCCCCCACTTGCGCAACTCCGAGGATGGCAACGTCATCACCATCACGTCGATCGTTGGTGTGCGCCCCGTCGGTTCCTCCATGGCCTATTCCATGGCTAAGGCCGCGCTCAACCAGATGACCACGCTGCTGGCCAAGAGCTACGGTCCCCTGCGATTCAACGCGGTAGCCCCCGGCCTGGTGGCAACCCCTTGGACCGAGAGCTGGGACGCTCAGCACGCTGCTGTGGCTGCCAATGCGCCGATCTCGCGTTCGGCTACGCCCGATGACTGCGCAGAAGCTGTGCTGGCCTTTGTGCGCAACCGCTACACCACTGGACAGGTCCTTGTGGTCGACGGTGGCCTTACCCAGAGCACCTAGCCATACCCAAAGCACCTAGCCATACCCAAAGCACCTAGCAATGGCCAGAGCACCTAGCCATTCTGGTGTCAGTGCCTACCCCGCCAGCAGCGGACCGCCAACTATCGTCGGGGCCATACGTAACCGGCGGATAGAACAGGCGTCTCGAATGACAATGAACGCAGCTCGACCATCCCACCGCGCCTTGGGAGCCATTGGCGCACTTCTGGCGTTGGCCCTGGCAGCCACTGCATGTGGCGGGGACGATTCCAGTGCCTCTGTGCCCAGCGCCGACGTGGATGATGTGGGCGATACCAGCGCCTCCTCCCCTGATGACGAGCCTTCAGAGCCAGTGGCTGCGGTGGCCAACGGGCCAATCAACGGCCTGGTCATTTCCCAACCCGCATTTGGGTTGGGCCTGTTCACCATCGACCGCGACTCCGGCGCCATTACCGAACTCTCAACGTCGGACAACATCGATTTTGTCGAACGAAACGACCAACCGCTGGCCACCACCAGCGCCGCATTCTCGCTCGGCTACACGACCCGTGATGGCCAAGAGTTTGCCAAGGACGTGAGTCTGGTGCGCATCGACTTAGCTACAGGCGAGGTGTCCAAGCTCGCCGAGCTGGGTTTCGAAACCGAAACCGATGACAGCGAGGATCGCTTTAGCTTCGACATCCAGGCAGCCAGCGACGAAATAGTCATCGTGCAAGAACGGAGCTCTGGCGAGGACGACCCAATCATCAGAACCTTCGATCCCGTGACCGGCGAGGAGCTAGCGTCGTTTGGAGCAAAGCTCGACGAGGCAAGCGACAGCGCCACCTGTTCAGCCAACGCGTCTGTGCTCTATGTTCTGGATGACGGACGTCTTCTGGGCGATACCAGTGCCGGTACTGGCGGCGACCCGCTGTTTGTGGATCCCGCAACCGGCGACGTGACCTTGGCTGTGCCTTGCGAGGTCACCAAGTACGCCTCGCTCGACCAGTTTGTGGACGTCAGCCAGTTCGCCGACGTTGCGGTTGCACGCGAAGGCGACCAGTGGGATGACGAGTCCATTGCCAAGTTCTTGTCGTGGGAGCTAGAGCCAGGCAGTGACCTGGTTGTGGGCGATGGCGACTTGTGGTGGGTTGCCGACAAGTCGCCGACAGTCGAGAACCTCATGGCTCTCCAAAAGACCATCGTGCGCTTCGACTTGGAGACCGGCGTGGTGGAGGAAATCTTCTCGCTCGGGCCACGGTCGGGCGAGTTCATCGATTGTGAAATCGGCGGGGACACCTGCGAAATCGGTGGGCCACAACTCCAGCTCGCCTTTATGGCTGGGCGCCTTGTCATGGTCGACGCCCGTGAGAACACACCCATCCTCATCTTGGACCCAGCAACTGGGATCATCGAAGAACTGGTGCTCGAGCTTGGCGATGGCGTCGACTACACCGAAGCTTCATTGGTCCCTGGCGACAAGGAGGCAGTGTGGGTCGAGGTCAAACGCATGACCATCACCAAAGATGATGACACCGGTCGTACCGCATCGGGTCCCCGCTATTTCGAACGTATTGACCCCACAACGGCCACCGTTACCGTCTCTGTCACCCAAGACGACTCCTAGGCGGGCGCGCTGGGGCAAAGCGACGGTGCCGGTGTTGCAACGTCAAGGGCCATGGGAACCACGAGCACCGGCCAGGTAGCCACACTGGCCCGGACTTGATCGGCCTAGGCTGGGGACATGAAACTTCGCACCGTTGCTTTGACTGTAGGCGCAGCGCTGGCCGCAGGTCTTGGGGCCTTGGTGGCGGGTGAGCGCAGGCTCCTCAAAGCCATCGACAGTGCTCCGCTCCCCCCCAACTGGGTCACGCCCGTATTCCCAGATGGTTTCGAGATCGTGGTTCCCACCGATGATGGCGCCGAACTCTTGGTGGGTCGCGCCGGGCCCGAGGACGGACCCGTTGTGGTGCTCGTCCATGGCTTGACGTCCAACCACCACGACTGGGGTCCGGTGGCCCAAGCGCTGGTGGACGACGGCTTCCATGTGGTGGGCGTTAACCAACGAGGCCACGGCGGCTCGACCGTTGGTTCCCAAGGCTTCGGTCCGGCGCGTCAAGGCGCCGACGTTGGCCAGGTGCTGACTGCACTGAACCTCAATGACGTGACCCTTGCGGGTCACTCCATGGGTGGCGTCGCCGCCCTTGGCCTGATGACGCTTCGCCCCGAGACCGGCGCAGACCGTGTGGGCAAGCTGGTTCTGGTAGCCACGCTTGCCGATGCTGTGGGACCCGACCGACGCAACGCGCTGAAGATGGGCAACTCAGAGCGTTACCGCAACATCGCTGACAACGACACGCACGCAGCCGCGGGGGCGCGGTTCGTGTTTGGCACAACAACCCCCAGCCGGGCCATGGTCAACGACGCCCTGGCGTCGTATCGTCGCTGCCCGTTCGAAACCCGCATTGGGGCCGCAGTCGGCATGATCGGCTACGACGTTCGCCATCTACTCCCCAAGATCAGCGTTCCCACCACAGTGCTTTGCGGGACCAAAGACCGGCTCACCAAGCACAGCGAGAACCGCGCCATCGCCGAAGCCATCCCTGGCGCAGTGATGGTCTCGGTCCCCGACGCGGGACATCTCGTCATTTGGGAAGAGGTTGCGTTGGTGGCTTCCACCATTGCCGAGGCTGCCCGTGTCGACAAGGACGCATTCGCGTCAGGGTCCTAGCGGATCGGTGAGCACAGCCAGCCGAGACATCAGGACCCACGGCCCGAGCGGCCCGGCCCGCAGGGCCAAGAGCGAGAAACAGGCGCAAGGACCTGTGCGGTGACCATCGCCTATCCGCGCAGGTCACTAGGGCCCAAGCGGCCCGGCCCGCAGGGCCAAGAGCGAGAAACAG
>JAUIIS010000043.1 GCA_030431575.1 Acidimicrobiia bacterium
GCCATGGTTGCTGCGGGTGTGTTCGACGAGCTTCCTGATTGGGAATCCATGGTGGACGCCAGCAGTGCTGCTGGCGTGTACGACGGAACGACGTTGCTTTGGCCAACCTCCTAATCCACTCAACAAGTAGAAAACCAAGAAAGTAGGCCGTTTCTATGTTCACCGGCATTGTGCAAGATCAGTGTGAAGTCACCGACATTGACGACATCGATGGGGTCCGCCGGCTCACGGTGTACCTCGGTGCGAACGCGGACAAGCTGCAACGCGGCGCCAGCGTCGCCAACAACGGCGTCTGCCTCACGGCCACCGAAATTGACGCGGGGTCGGTGCGTTTCGACGTCATCGAGGAGACGCTCAGTCTCACAAACCTTGGTGCCGTCAAAGTTGGCGACAAGGTGAACATAGAACGGTCGTTGAGTTTCGGAGACGAGGTAGGTGGCCACATTGTCTCCGGTCACGTTTCGCTCACGGTCTCGGTCGATGAGATCGAGGCCGTGGGCGCGAACCGAACCATGTGGTTCAAAGCATCCGCCAGCGCCATGCCGTACTTGCTCCACAAAGGATGGGTGGCGCTCGACGGCGCCAGCCTGACCATCTCCAGGGTCGAGCGCGAGAATCACAGGTTCGCGGTGAGCCTCATCCCCGAAACGCTCGAAGCAACAACCCTCGGTAGGGCCAGTGTTGGTACGCGCGTCAACATCGAGTTCGACGCACAGACACAGACGATCGTGGAAACCGTGCGCGACATGTTGCGCGACGAAACGCTCCGCAACGAAATCTTGGGAGCCAGCTAGGTGAACGTCAGGTGGTAGCCATCAACGAACCGGCCATCTGCTTCGACAGTGTCTCCAAATGGTTCCGCCGAAAAGGCCAAATCACGCACGCCTTGGCGGATGTATCGCTCGATATTGCCCCAGGCGAGTTTGTGAGCCTGATTGGGCCATCGGGCTGTGGGAAGTCGACCATGCTGCGCCTTGTCGGCGGGCTGATCCCAGTCGACCGCGGCGAGGTACGTATCAACGGTGAGTCTGCCGGGGAGGCAAGGCGACGCAAGCACTACAGCTTCGTGCCCCAGCATCCGGCGCTGCTGCCGTGGCGAACGGTCAAAGAAAACGTGGCATTGCTTGGGCAGCTCAACAAGCGCGCCGGCGCCGCTGGCATTGCGGCCGACGCACAACTTGCTCTCCTTCACGACATCGGCCTGGGCCCATTCGTTGACTCGTTCCCAAGCGAACTCAGCGGGGGCATGCAACAGCGCGTCAGCATCGCCCGAGCGTTCGCATTGGGTGCGCCTGTGATGCTCTTGGACGAGCCCTTCTCGGCCCTCGACGAGATCACTCGAGCGGACATGAAGTACCTTCTGCTTGACCTGTGGAGTCGCACGGGAAGCACTGCAGTGTTTGTCACCCACTCGATTCCAGAAGCCGTGGCCCTGTCCGACCGGGTCGTCGTTCTTGGCAACAGGCCCGGACATATTCGAACGATTGTTGACGTGGACCTCGAGCGACCTCGCCAAGAAGACATTGAAGATTCCGAACAGTTTCATGCACTCGTCAGCGATGTGCGATCTGCACTCAAAGCGGGGTTCGACTCGGTATGACCGCACCTGAATTTTCGACCCCCCCACCTGAACCGAGTAGGCGGCTCCGGTCGTTCCTGATGGCGATCGCTCCATTTACCGGTATCACCATCTTCTTCCTCAGCTGGGAGCTGTACGTCCGGATCTCAGGCGTCCGACCCCTAACCTTGCCATTGCCCAGCGACGTATTGCGGCACGTGATCGAGAACCCCGAGTTCTACTGGCGCAATGGCCTGGTGACGTTCCAGGAGGCTTTCTGGGGCTTTTGGTTGGCGTTCATCGCAGCCATGGTCGTAGCAACGGTTATGGCTCACAGCCGCTTCATGGAGCGAGCAACCATGCCAGTGATCGTGCTCATCCAGTCCACACCTATCGCGGTGCTGGTCCCCGTTTTCTTGTTGTGGTTCGGCTTCTCGCCATGGCCCAAGATCTTGACAGCAGCGCTTTTTGCCTGGATCCCTTTCGTAGCGAATGCCCTGACTGGCCTGCGATCCATCGATGCCGAGACCCACGAACTTCTGCGCTCGGTCAATGCCAGTCGTTGGGAGGTCTACTGGCGGCTGCGGATCCCTCACTCGCTCCCGTATCTGTTCTCAGCAGCACGGATCTGCATCGGCTTGGCATTGGTCGGCGCTGTCGTTGGCGAGTTCTTCAACTCCCAAGAGGGCTTGGGGAACGCAGCACGTGTCGCTCAGTCACGCCTATTGGTAGACCAACTCTGGGGAAGTGTCTTTGTGTTGGCCTTTATCGGCGTGGCGTCGGTGATTGTGTTAACCGCTGCTGAGCGTCGCCTCTTGCGGTGGCACAGCTCGCAGTCAGTGATCTAGCTCGCAGTCAATGGCCTGGCTCAACCCCAGCGACTGGCTGGTGGCACGCCGCTTCGTTGTCGCAGCTGTACGCCGGCCTCTGCGGCTTTGGCCGCCAGGTCTTTGAGGTCGAGACCGACCACACTACCGTCGCTGACAACCTGCCTTCCGGCGACATACACGTCTCGAACCGACCGACCGTCGGAGCCCCAGATCAGCTGGAGCACCGAGTCTGGACTGGCAGGAATCCATTCGAGCTGGCGTCGGTCGTGCACCACGAGGTCGGCTTGTTTGCCGGGCTCGATTGAGCCAACGAGATGGTCGACGCCGAGCGCCTCGGCGCCTTTGATGGTCAACAGCTCGAGGGCTTCGTGTGCGCCGAAACCTTGAGGATCACGAGGGACGTCTTTGGCGAGGCCAGCAAACAGTGCGGCTGTGCGGATGCCATCGACGAGATCGCCAGCGTTTTCCGCGTCGCAGCCGAGGGCCAAACGACCACCGGCTTTCCAAAGGTCGAGGTGGCGGAACTGGTTGGAGATGCCCTGTCCGAGCCTCAGGTAGGCCCACGGGCAAGAGACCACGGCGGTTTCGTGTTCGACAAGGAGCTGAAGTTCTTTGTCGTCAATATGTACGGCGTGGGCGACCACCACGTGCCGCCCGAGCACACCGAGGTCTGCCAGGTGCACCAGTGGGGCGCGCCCCGTGCGTTCAAGGTAGGCCGCGGTGTCATCGGTACTTGGCGACATGTGGAACGTGATTTTGGTGTGATGTTCACGCGCCAACGCCGACGCCTGGGTGATGAGATCATCTGACATCAGGTTGTGGCCAACCAGGGAAACCCAAGGCGTGACCAGGGGGCCCCAACTGCTGTTGAGAACTTCGTGTTGACGGTCGAGGACCTCGTCGACGGTGCCGGCGAATGGCCCGTCTTCGACGTCCCATCCCCAGGTACCAATGGTGACGCGCGCCCCCACCCGTTGGGCTGCTGCGGCCACCGAATGGGGGTGGGCAACCGTTCCTGCCTCGAAGGTTGACGTGATGCCGTTGCGCAGCGACTCAGCCAACGTAAGCGTGGCTGACAGCTCGTCGTCGGCTGGCCGATGCTCGGCATGCACGGGCACAACCCAGGTGAAAATGGCTTCGCCCGGCGCGAGATTGTCGGGGATGGACGACTGGATGAGGCGGTCGCCGGTGAGATGTTGATGTCCGTTGATGTAGCCCGGTAAGACGAGGTCGCTGTCGTGGCCTTGTACGGGTGCGTCGGGGTAGGCCTGGGTCAGGTTCTCTAACGTGTCAACGGCAACGATTTCGCTTGCGCTGACCGCAACGCCGCCCTTGTGAATGATGCGCCGGTCGGGGTCGACGGTGACGATTGACCCCTGGACAATGGTGACTGTCGAGCTCACCCGTCGATGAGGCCGTCATCTCGTTGTGCTTGGATCTCTTCGCACAACGGACACACCGGATACTTCTTTGGGTCTCGGTTGGGAACCCAGACCTTCCCGCAGAGCGCAGTGACCGGTTCTCCGGTTAACGCAGACCGCATAAGGGCCTCGCCTCCGCCAATGACGTAGTGGCTGAAGCGGTCATGGTCGCCTTCGTCGCGCTGGGTTTCTGGTGGGCTGGTCTGCACATCAGTCATACCCCCAGTCTGCCCGATACTCTCGTTATTGCATGGATCGTCGCCGGTTTCTTCGCAACTCAGCCTTGAGCGTTGGCGCCGTCTCGGCGGCATCGCTGCCCCGTGGGGCGTGGGCGCAGACTGCGAAGCCTGGTGTTGGGCCCTATGGCTCCATTGCCAACCAGGCGCCCGACGAGAATGGCTTGATCTTGCCCCCTGGCTTTCGGTCTCGCGTGGTGGCCGAGAGCGGATCGCCCGTGCCGGGCACCGATTATGTTTGGCCGGTCTACCCCGACGGGGCAGCGTGTTTCCCTCGTGAGGGCGGCGGCTGGCATTACGTGGTGAACAGCGAGGTGTTCGTCCCGCAACAGTTGGGCGGGGCCAGCAGTATCAGCTTCGATGCCGACGGCAACGTCGAGCGCTCGTTCCCGATTCTGCTTGGAACCACGGGCAATTGTGCTGGCGGTCCCACGCCATGGGGTTCCTGGCTTTCGTGCGAGGAGTTCGACACCACCGGGTCCGCAGACGTGCGCTCTACGCAGCCTGCAGGGATGGTCTGGGAGGCAGACCCCGAGGCCAGGAGGCCTCCGGTTGGGCGACCGGCCATGGGGTTGTTCAAGCACGAGGCCGCAGCAGTAGACCCGGTAGATGGCGTGGTCTACATGACCGAAGATCAACCGGACGGCCTCTTCTACCGGTTCACGCCCGACGCGTACCCGGACTTGGATGGCGGGGCGTTGGAAGCCGCGGTGGTCAACGACGTGCTCGAGGTCTCTTGGGTGCCTCTTCCGGACCCAACGGCTCGAAGCGCAAGTGTTCGCCTCCAGGTCGATGCGACTCGGTTTAACGGCGGCGAAGGACTTTGGTATCACGATGGCCTGGTGTATTTCACCACTAAACACGATGGGCGAGTGCACGCCATTCACCTGCGTGAGCAGCGCTACGAGCTGGTGTATGACCAGGGGCAGTTTGAGGACCCAGTCCTCAACGGGCTGGATAACTGCACAGTAGAGCCGGGTTCTGGCGACCTGTACGTGGCCGAGGATCTCTCTGACCCATTGGAGCTGGTGCTCGTAACCACCAACCGAGAACTGGCGCCATTTTGCCGCTTGGTTATGGACGACCATCCAGGTTCGGAGCTGACGGGCCCGTGCTTTAGCCCTGACGGAAGCCGGCTGTTCTTCAGTTCTCAGCGCGGTGGTTCGGGTCTGGCCAGTGATGTGCTTGCCAGCGACCTGCCGCGCCACGAGGGCCGACGAGCGGGCATCACCTATGAGGTCACCGGCCCATTTCGAGGAAAAACCCCAATACCCTCACAAACCCCACGAACAACACCCCGGGTCGCTCCCAGTAGCCAAGATCCCACCGAAAGTGATAATTTGGTGGTGCCGACCCCTACCGAAACGCTTGTTGATGCCACAGAAGCAGCAGCCGTATTGCGCGATGGGGTCAATACAAGCGAAGCTAGAGATACCGACCGCACAGTGGCGACCGCATTGGGAGCTACCGCTGCGGCCGTGGCACTAGGCGGCGCCCTCACATGGGCAGTCCGTCGACGGCAAACCCCCAATGAGGAGCTATGAGGAGAACGAAGCAACGCACGGAACCAATCACTGCGGCTGATGTACGCAGTATTAGGTTTCCCCTCATTCGTCGTGGTGGCTATGACCCACGGCAGGTCGACCCATTTCTTGAACTCGTCGCCCGTTCGCTAGAAGAAGCAGCGGCCGACGGCGCGCCGAAGGTCGACGCTCAGTACGTGCACAGCGTCCGTTTCGCGACCGTGCGGCGCGGCGGCTACGCCCCCACAGCCGTCGATGCATTCCTTGATCGCGTTATTGACACGCTCGACCCCGTGGACGAGCCGCCTACCATGAAAGCCACTCCCCCGCGGCCCGAACAAACGCCGCAGCCCGAACGCGTGCAGGCCGACTTCGTCGCCGCAGCAACATCGGCTGGCGGCGCAGTTGCGCTTGCCGAGCGGCCACCCCCTCCTGCGCCCGGCCAGGCCCCACCGCCTCCGTCGCCAGAGGTAGTCGGCACAAACGGCGCCGCATTGGTCCCTACGGTGGCATCTGCCCCCGCGACCACCCCCACGGCCCTAGAGGTTGGCCGAGCCCACCTCGAACGTCTCAAGGAGCTCTACGAGTCCGGCATCTTGAGCGACACCGAAGTCACCGTGTTGGCCAAGCGCGTCAAGCGCAAAGCCCGCGAGATGCACCAGGCCGAACTTCAACAGCACTAGGTCTTTCGTCGTCCGCTAGCTGTCAAGAGCACTGTAGAAAGCTGCTGCTAAGGGCGCGGCCACGCGCCCGCCCCCACCGCCGCCTTCTACCAAAACCGCAACAGCGAGGCCGTCGCGGTAGCCAATGAACCAGGCATGGGTCTGAGGCGGATCGTCATCGCCGAACTCGGCCGACCCTGTCTTGCCCGAGATGTCGCCCCCGGCGCTTGCGGCGGCCGTTCCGGTTCCGGAGGTCACCACGGCGCGCATCATGTCTCGTAGAGAGCCCGCGATGGCCGGGTCAAGGGCTGTTGAGGGTGCTGCGGACTCTGGTTGTGGCTCTAGGACAAGTACAGGCGCCCGCCACGTGCCGCTCGACACTGCTGCTGCGACCGATGCCATGTGGAGCGGGCTAGCGGTCACGCGGCCCTGGCCAATGGCAGCAGCGCCACGCTCGGCGGCGTCGACTGGCGTAGGGACCGCGCCCCCCACTGTCGTGACTCCGGTGCGGTAGTCGACCCCGAACCCAAACACCTCTGCGGCGCTAATGAGTTGTTCGTTGGAGAGCTCTTCGCTCACGTTCACGAACGCGGTGTTGCACGAGGCGGCATACGCCGTCTGTAGCGAGACCGTGCCGAGGGCGGCGCCCCCGGCGTTACTGAAAACGAACCCACCGGCGTTAACTTCAGCCGGGCACTGCACTGACGTGGCTGGCGTGGCCCCGGTGTCGAGGTAGGCAGAGGCGGTGATGGTCTTGAAGGTTGAACCAGGCGGATAGGAGCCGCCGCTGGCACGGCCGAACTCGTCGGCGGGCCTGCTGACCATGGCCCGCACTTCGCCGGTGACTGCGTCTATGGCGACCAGGGCTGCAGGCTGGCTGACGCCGTCGAGTGTGGCTTCGGCTGCTGCCTGAGCCGCCTTGTCGATCGTGACCTGCACGTTCTGGGGCGGCACCCCGGCAAAGCGCTGCAACACCGAGATCAGCTGACCATCAGCATCGAGGAGCCGGATCTCGCCGGTAGGGGTGCCAGCGAGCTCTGCCTCGTAGGTGAGCTCGAGACCTGACCGGCCAACGATGCTTGATGCGTCATAGGGTTCCCCCCATTGCTGGAGCTGTTCGGCGGTAATGGGGCCAGTGGCTCCCAGCATTTGCGCCGCGTAGCCATCGGTTGGCCCCAACCTGTCGGTGCCTTCCTTCGTGACAACGCCTGGGACGTTTGTGAGCGCTGGGGCTAAGGCCTCGTACTCCTCTTTGCGGAGTTGTTTGACCGGCACGAACCAGTCGGGTTGCACCCCAGGCGCGTTCAGGCTGGTTTCTACATCGTCTGCGTCAACATCAACCAGCGCGCTGAGTGCCGCAAGCGTCTGGTCTTGATCCTCGATGCGCTGGGGCTCTAGGCCAACATCCACCACAGCCACGTCGGTACGAAGCGCGGTGCCGTCTCGCGCCAGCAACTCGCCTCGCTCTGGCCAGAGCCTAAGACGCTGCACGCGGCGGCCTTCGATGAGAGCGGGGTGCAACGTGGCAGTTGACCAAACAACATCCCACCGGTCTGCGTTCTGTGTGACCTGAACCTCAGTTGGATACGACCACTCGCCCAAACGGTCAAGCTCCATGGTGACGTCAAGTGACCAGCTCTGGGTGTTGCCGTCCCTAACCCCAATATCGCCAATCACGACATCGGCACCTGCCACCTCGAGCTCGCCCCAAAAGGCTGCTATGTCCCCTTCAGCGCCGCTCTGACCGCCCTCAACCAGCGCTGCCATTTCCTGGGCGTCCAGCGCATTCCAAGCCGCCACAAACCGTTCTAGAGCCTCATCTGGGGTGCTTGGGGCGGCGACCTCGGATTCTGGAGGAGCACCCGCTTCGGGCGGCGATGACGGCGCAGCCTCGGGTTCGCTTGACCCTGCGCTGCATGCGGCGATCAACATGGCGAACCCCAGGCCGCTGGCCGCTGCCTTCCTCCATACGCCGACACCGGCGCGATCCAAAAACTGCATTGCGTCGACGGTAGTAGGGTCCCGGGCGTGGGGGATGCACCTCCACGTCTCCCCCATCTGAGACCTCTACCTGCGGAGCGCGCACCATGGCCGAAGAAGTACCAGTATCCAATCTCGTCGACATGTTTCGTCTGGAGGACCACGTGGCCGTGGTGACCGGCGCAGGGCGTGGCATTGGCCGTGGAATCGCTATTGGCCTCGCCGACGCCGGCGCCACGGTTATTGCCACCTCACGGAGCCAAGACGAGCTTGACGAAGTGGTCACCACGATCTCCTCACGCGGCGGCAACGCTGTGGCCATGACCGCCGACATCACCGATGCCAGCGCGATCGACGATCTTGTAGACCTCGCTATGAGCGATCACGGTCGCCTGGACTCGTGGGTGTCCAACGCTGGCGGCAGCGAACATCAAGGCAACTTCTCGTTTGCCGACTACCCAGACTGGCACTGGGATGCGCAACTCAACCTCAACTTGCGACCCCACTTTGTGGCGGCCAAGGCCACCATGAACGTGATGCAGCCGGGTAGCTCCATCATTGGCATCTCTAGCATTGCCTCGACCCGCGCGGCGGTGAACTTTGCTGGCTATGGGGCCGCCAAAGCCGGGATGAACAGCCTGACCCAGACGTTGGCTATCGAACTCGCCCCGTTGGGTATTCGCGCTAACGCTGTGCTGCCAGGCAACGTGCCCACCCGTGCCACTACCACCATTGGTGGCACGCCCGAAGAAGACATCCCCAAGATGGCCAAGCGAATTCCGCTCGGTCGGCTTGGTCTACCCGTGGACATTGCTGCTGCGGTGTTGTGGCTAGTCTCGCCAGCTGGCTCGTGGGTCACCGGCCAAGCCATCACCGTCGCTGGAGGGCAGTAGCGGCGGAACGGTATTGAAGCTGGCCAGCACTCTACGTTCGCCATCTACTCGCAGCTGTGTGTAAGAGCCGGTGGTGAGCTGGGTGCGCCAAGACACCTCGTCGCCTACCCCCAATGCCCAAGCCGTCGCAGCCTTGATGGGCGACACGTGGCTGACCACCACCGTATGACCGGTGCTTTGGCCCGCGAGATCTTCGAGGGCAAGACGAACTCGTACGCCTAGCTCTTCGAGTGTCTCGCCGTTTGGGGGCCTGAGCCCCAGGTCGGTCCGCCACTGCGCCCACACTTCGGCTGGTACCGCACTGAGTGGTTGTCCATCCCAGTCTCCGTAGTCGAGCTCTATCCAGCGTTCATCAGTTTCGACCTCAGCACCCAAGTATTCCGCTGTTTGTTGCGCTCGGAGAAGGGGGCTGGCAATGACGCGGTCAACCTCACCAATCGCCGCAGCGGCTGCTTGGGCTTGTTGGTGGCCAACGTCGTCAAGCGGGTTGTCGACACGGCCTTGCAATAGGCCACCTGCGTTGGCGACAGTGCGGCCGTGACGGAGCAGCGTGATGATGCCCATCAGCAGGTACCCGGCGGCGGGCCCATGGCAGAGCGGGTGAGTTGCCCGGTGGCAAGGAAGTGCTGGCGAGGCCCGGGTTTGTCCAGCTGGTAGCGCCGCAGCCCCCATGCCAACGCCGCAAGTCCTACAAGCTCCATGACCACAAGTACCACTGGTGCCTCCCACGTTGGTGTGTCCGACGGATCAATGCTGAACCCAAAGAATGGCCACCAAAACAGGGTGGTGCGCGTCCAGGCACCATCCAGCACCAGATACATGAACAGTCCGATCGAGATGCCCAGCCAACGCCTTTGCACCAGGCGCCGGCCTCGAAAGATCAGCATGACCAAGGTCATGACCGTTACCGGTGCCAGCAAAGTGTGGAGCGCCCAAGGGCCGCCAAAGATCATTTCAAGTATCGGAACAACAGACGCGCCCATCACCAGGCGGTAGTCGATGGCTGGGCTGGCAAAGACCAACGCGACGAGCACAAAGCTCAGCCCGGCAAACCAAAAGAACATGCTGTTGTTTGTATCGGATTTGGCAGTGCTTCAGCGCACCAAGATGGCGCCGCACTCCTCGCAATGCACCAACGTGTCTGTGGGCAGCTTGCGCAGCCGGTCTACTTCGACCGCGGGAAGCTCGAGATGGCACCCATGGCAGGTGGACCCAACAAGCCTGGCCACCCCAATGCGCCCCGGCTGATCGCGGATGGCCTGGTAGATCTTGAGCAGTTCCTGGTTGATACCTGCAGCGGTGTCGTTGCGTAACTGCTGGAGCTCGCCAGCCTCGGCGTCGATGGCTACCTCGGCCTCGGCCAACGCAGCGGTGAGCGCTATCTCCTGCTGGTCAAGTTCAGCGCGCTGCTGGGCCACTTGCGCAAGCTCTGCATCTACAGGCTCTGCTGCTTCCATGACCGAAATGATCTGGTCTTCCACAAGGGTCTGGCGGGCCTTGAGACCTGCGATTTCGTCTTGAAGGGCCTGAAGCTCTTTAACTCCAGATACCTCGCCGCCGTAGAGCTTGCCGTCTTCGGTCTTGATGCGATCCTCAATAAGCGCTACTTCGTCTTCGAGTCGGCGCTGGTCTCGTTCGAGCTCGTGACGACGCCCGGCGATTTCTGCCTCAACCACGCCAAGCTCGACACGGCGTTGCTCAACGGCTTGAAGATCCTCGCGTTGGGGCAACGTCGAGCGCTGATGCGCTAGGGCATCGAGTCCCCGATCTTGATCTTGGACAAGGAGAAGGCGTTTGAGTTCTTCTGGATTAGCAGCAGTCATCGACTGCCATCATTCCAGACCAGAGTCGTCTCCGCCGCCATCGCCCTCAGCTGGGGCTGATTCGGGCTCTGGTTCGGGCTCTGGTTCAGGCTCGGGTTCGGGTTCCGGTTCTGGGTCCGGCTCCGCAGCGGAATCGTCCTCGACGTTCTCTTCGTCGTCCTTCTTCTTCTTTTTCTTTGGCTCTTCTTCTTCTTCTTCGACAGGCACGCAATAGAGCTGCACGTTCTTGTTGCTGTTGTCAATGACGTTGCCGTCACACTTCTCGGCGTTCTTTGGTGGGGTCTTGCGGCACTTGTCAGGCTTGCCGTCCTCATCGGTATCAACCGGCACCCGGTCGTCGTCACACGGGTTGTTGCCAATCTCAACATCGCCCTCGAGTTTGAGGTACTCGCCGGGGCTAGCAAAGCCTGGGCAGGTGGGGAACGACTTTGGCTCGAGGTTCTCGTGGTAGGCGCTGTTGTAGACGCCCCAAGCCTGAGCCGGGTACGAACCACCGGTCACATTGGTGCCGCCGACGCCGCGCATTTGCGTGGAGTTAGTGGCTGGGTCGCCCATCCACACCGAGGTGGCAATGTAGGGCGTGAACCCAACGAACCAAGCGTTCGTGAAGTCTTCTGCAGTACCGGTCTTGCCTGCAGCGACCTGGTTAGGGAGCCGGGCACGGGTTCCGGTACCGCCGCGGACGTTGGCCGCCAATACGTCGGTGGTCCAGCAGGCCACATCTTCAGAGATGACCCTGGTGCCTTGGAATCGCTCGTCGTCGAGCACGTTGTAGATCTCGTTGCCCTCGGCATCGGTGATACGCGAGATGAAGTGCGGTTCGCGTGCGATGCCACCAGAAGCAATGGTGGCGTAGGCGGCTGCCATGTCCATAGGCGTAACTTCGAAGGCACCGAGCGTCAGCGAACGGTACGGCAGCATGTTCTGGGTGTCGACCCCCAACAGGTTGGCTGTTTCGATGACGTTTTCGAGACCAGCAAGCTGCGAGATTCGGACGTACCCGCAGTTGGAGGACGACAGGGTAAGGCCCCGGATGGTGGTGACAGAGCCACGGCCGTTACCGAAGTTCTCAAACTCGTCGAAGCCGCTGGGGCTACCCGGTGCAGCAAACTTGCAAGGACCTTGACCGTTGACCGTGTCGTTGGTCTGGATTCCCTGGCGAAGTGCAGCAACAAGGGTGAAGGTCTTAAACGAAGAACCAGGCTGGCGCAGGCCCTGGGTAGCAATGTTGTACTGGGTGTCTTCGTCGAAGCTTTCGCCGCCGATCATGGCACGGACGGCTCCGGTCTGAACGTCGACCGAGGCCATGGACATCGTGAACTGATACGGGATCCGCGGGTTGTTTGGGTCTTCGCCGCGAATAACCGCGTCTCGGGCATTCTCGGACATGGCCTGAACAGCAGGGTCGTGCGTGGTGTAGATGCGCAAACCGCCGCCGAGGAGCAGCTCGGTTCTTGATTCGATGCCACCACCGAGGTAGCGCTCGTCTTCGAGCAACAGTTGACGCACCCAGGCCACGAAGTAGTCGTCTTCGCTTTCCAGCTGCACCTCGTTTCGCTGTGTTGGCAGCGGTGCAGCTTCTAGCGTGATGGCTTCGACAGGATCGATAAAGCCAAGCTCGGCAAGCCGGTTGAGCACAATGCCGCGCTGGTAACGAGAGGTCTTCGGGTTAATGATGGGGTCGTTGGCTGATGGGTTAGAAATGAGGCTGGCCAGCAGTGCTGCTTCGCCCCAGCCCAGACCTTCGTCGAGGATGCGGGCGACTTCTTCTTCGCTCTTATTGGCGGTGTCGAGTCCGAAATAGACTTCTGCGGCGGCCTTGACTCCGTAGGCGCCCGAGCCGAAGTAGACGGTGTTGAGGTACACCTCGAGGATCTCTTCCTTGGACATCTGATCTTCGAGTCGTACTGCGAGCGATGCTTCTTGGAGCTTACGTTCGATGGTCTGCTCGTCGGTAAGGACCAGGTTCTTGATGACCTGTTGGGTGATGGTTGAGCCACCCTGTGACACGCCACCGGCGTCTACGTTCTCTACGACCGCACGCCCAGTGGCCTTGAGGTTTACGCCTTGATGGCTATAGAAGGCCGTGTCTTCGATGGCCACAATGGCTTCTTGAACTTCGACTGGTATTGAGTCGAGCGAAATAGGGTCGCGGTTGTCCTTGTACCAGGTGGCCATGAGCTGGTTGTTGACGTCGAACACCTGGGTGCGGGTGCGGGTCTCGGCCAGGTTGACCGGGCTGTGATCCCATTCGCCAGAGGTGGCAATGGTGGCCAGCTGAGGGCTGACCAGCAGGGTAGTGAGCGCGACCACAACCCCGGTAAGACCGAGGGTGACAACCAGACGAATCAAAGCACTTGAACGACGCACAACGTCTACCAATCTACCGAAGCTTCGGGCGCTAGAGGTAGCACCCCAAATGAGACGCTTTACCTAAGGGTTAGGTTCCAGCAATCTCTGTGACGCTCGTCGCCACCGTCGCCTTGTTGTCGCCACTGCCACCTGGTTAGAGCCCGCCACCAAAGCGGTCGCCCTTTTCGGCCTTGCCATTTACGTTCTTGGTGCCTTGGTGAAAGCTGGCCACATTGAGCCGGTCTAGGCCGGCCGCAGAGCCGTACACGATGTGCACCACGCCAGAATCGGTCTTGTTGCCCACGTCTTCGTGCGCAGATGCTATGGCGATGTCGAAGAACGAATCGCCGTTGAAGTCTCCAACGCGCAAGGCGGAACCCATGCGGTCACCCTTTTCGGGCGCACCCTTTGCCATGTTGCCTTGGTCGATGCCTTGGGCGCCACCAGCCGGGATGCCCGGCGCGCCGGTGCCCAGAACGACAACTTGGCCCGCATTGGCGAAGCTGTCGATTTCGCTGTACTGAGAGCCGATCGCCAATTCGTCGTCGCCGTCGCCATCGAAGTCGCCAGCGGCGAGAACCTGGCCGAACCGGTCGCCTTGGGTGATTGTGGAGGGCAGCTCGGTTTGTTCGACGCGAGTGGCGTTGGCCGCGTTGAGACCGTTTGCGGAGCCGCTGAACATGGTGAGGCTGCGCTCGCCAGGCGCACCGGTGGCGAGGTCGGTAACACCGTCGCCAGTGAAGTCGCCTGCCACAAGCCCATAACCAAACTGGGTGTCAGCGCTCAAGTCGCCGGGGGCTGTGCGGTGGTCGAGAACAAGGCCTCGACGAATTAATCCAGATGACGAACCGCTAAGGACGACCACTTGTCCGGCGTCTTCGGCCGCGCCGAAACCTTCACCAGGGACCCCAATAGCGAGGTCGTCTTTGCCGTCGTTGTTGAAGTCGCCCGCGGCAAGCGAAACCCCAAAGCTGTCAAGGTCCTCGGGCTTGCCGGGGACCTTGCCTTTTTGGGTAAGCGCTTGCGAGCCTTTGTTGACAATGCCCGAGGAACTTCCGTAGGCCACTATGACGCCACCAGCAGCGACCTTTCCTGCCACGTCTTCGCCTGGGGTTCCCATAGCCAGGTCATCGAAGCCGTCGCCGTCGAAGTCGCCCGAGACCAACACAGCGCCAAAGAAGTCGCCTGCCTCGTTCTTGCCCTTCATCTTGCCCACCTGAGAGATGAGCTGGGTGTTCCGGGCTCGAACGCCCTTGGCTGACCCGTACATGATGTAGACAACGCCGGCGTCCTTTTTGCCGTCGTAATCCTCGGTGGGCGCACCAACCGCTATGTCGTCGAATCCGTCGCCGTTGAAGTCGCCATAAGCCACCGAGTTCCCGAACCTGTCGATCGCCTCGATACTGCCGCCAAAGTCGCGTTGATCAAAGTTGCGGTCGCCCTTAGCCCGTATGCCGATGTTGGAACCCTTCAACACGTTCAAGGTGCCCGCGTGGTCGACTTGCTTGAGGTCTTCTTCGGGCACGCCTACAGCGAGGTCGTCAAAGCCGTCGCCGTTGATGTCGCTGCCTGCCAGGGCTGGCGAAGCGGCAAAGGCAACCAGCATGGTTGCGGTGGCAACGATGCCGAGAACGCGTCGGGGCGATGGCATGTGGCGGGCTCCTCGATGTGGCTGCATACCGGGGTTCACCATAGTGGCGATGGGCAACGGTTTTAGGTCAGTGGGCCGTTAGGCATCGTCGAGCCACAGATGGGCCCGATCGAGCAGGTACTCGGACACCTTGTAGGCGTGATCGAACAGCTCGGAAAGGTGTTCGTTGGCCATATAGATGCGCGACAGGGACACTTCGGTTCGTGCAGAGATGTTGAGGCTGCGCTCGGGCGAATCGGTGACCGACGCAAACAGGTCGACAGCGCTTACTTCCAGGGGAAGGTCTGGCCCGCCTACACCAGCGAGTTCGGTGGCCAAGACCAGCAGATCTGGCCCCTGTGGCAGCGGCGGCAGCGTCCAGGTGATCATGGCAGGCAACATGTGTTGGTCTGCCGGGGGGTCATCGCCTTCGGGCATGGCCAACACAACGTCTTCGAACGCAAGCATGATGCGTGGGTCGACGTCGACCGACAAGTGCACGTCGAGGGGCCCGCCACAAGCGTGAGCGGGGTGCAGGTCTACCTCCCAGGCTTGGCGCATGGTGTAGGTCTCAACAAAGTGGCGCTCGTCGTGGATGTGGAAGCCGTGCTCGGCGGCGTTGTCTTTGAGGTCGGCGATGAAGGTCGCTATATCGACGATCGCCATGGTGTCCTCGACTCCTAAAGCAGCTCTCGGGCGGTCAGAGCAGGATAGCGTCAGGCCATGGATTCCCCAGCCCTGGTGGCGCTGTTCACCGAGATTGCAGCCGAGATACGCACCGAACTCGACAGCCTGGTCGACTGGGGCAAGGCCGACGGCCACCCCGGCCAGTACCAGCATGACGTTGTGGCCGACGCCGTGGCCGTGCCTCGTCTTGTTGAGGCTGGTCTCGGCGTCCTCTCCGAAGAATCGGGATCCCGGCACCTCGATCGCGAGTTAGTCGCGGTGATCGACCCCATCGACGGGTCCACCAACGCTTCGAGAGGTCTCCCCTGGTTCGCAACCAGCATTGCGGCCGTTGACAGAAGCGGCGTTTGTGCTGCGGTAGTGGTGAATCAGGCCCTGGGCACGGTCTATAGCGCGACGCGCGGTGGTGGAGCTTGGCGGGACGGCGCACGGATCGCGTGTAGCCCGTGCAAGCAGTTGAGCGATGCCATTGTGGTCGTGAACGACTATCCCCCCAAGCTTGGGTCCCGGCAGTTTCGTGTGTACGGCGCTGCAGCATTGGACTTGTGCGCCGTTGCCGACGGCACCTTCGATGGGTTCCTCGAGTGCGGCGGTGGTCTGTCGCCCTGGGACTACCTCGGCGGCGTGCTCATCTGTGAGGAGGCAGGAGCGTCACTGGGATCGGTAGATGGTCGCGATCTCGTGACCTTGAACGGAGACACAAAGCTCGCCCCTGTTGTTGGCTCGCATCCCGCAGTGCGCGATGGGCTACGTAGCGCCATGCGAACTACTCCCCATGCGTGACAAGACGCATCTTCTTGCGCTCAAGGCCTTCGGTCTGCTGCCCAAGCCGGTCCAGAACCAGGTTGTCAGAGTGCTTTCCCCCACCTACACGGTTGGCACCGCGGTTGTCATCACCACACCGGACCGTCAACTCCTGCTGGTGCAACAGCCGTACGCCGATGGTTGGTTACTTCCCGGCGGCCTCCTCGACGCGGACGAGACGCCAGCAGATGCCGCCAACCGAGAAATCCGCGAAGAGCTGGGCCTCGAACTGGCCGTCGATGGGCACCCAATTGCCGTCCAAACCCCATGGCGACGGCACTACAACTTCTTGTTCACGGCCCAAATCGACCACGTGGCCCCTGCTGCTCTCCTCGGGCATACGCCCGAGATATCCGACGCCGCATGGTTCGACCTGGATGCCCTTCCCGAAGACCTTGCCGAGTTCACCGACGAATTCCTCGTTGCCACCGGCACCCTGGCCAATGTGCCCTGAGGGCTGCCAGCCAGCATGTATCCCTGGCAACGCCCGCCACAGATCCAGCGCGAAAGTCCATGCTGACCCCGCTACGCTCTTTCAGATCAAGGGTGCATAGCTCAGTTGGCTAGAGCGCTTCCTTTACACGGAAGATGTCGGGGGTTCGAGTCCCTCTGCGCCCACCAAAATGTCGTATTTCAAACCCCGTCGCGGAAGCGTCGGGGTTTGTTCGTTTCCGACCCCTGCGCCGACCAGTTCTCGTTCTTCGCTCCACTCCTGGTAGAGAGCTTCCAGCTCTCGCTCGATGAAGTCAGGATCGGCGTCGAGCACCTGGGCGTGGTCACGAGCGGCTTCGATGACCTCCGAGCTGAGTAGCAGTTCGAAGGGTTCGCTGAACTCGCTGGTGACTCCACCCTCGTCGTCGACGTAGATCTTCTTGAAGATGGCCTGGTTCATCTGTCGTCGGATCGTCGGGCCGGCATCTCGGTATGCGGCTGCCCAGTTCTCGGCGAGGGCGAGGGCCTGGTTCAGGTTGGCCTCGACCTCCTCGAAGTGCAGAGAGGTCGCCCGAAGTCGCTCGTCGATGGCGGCCAGCTCGGCCTCGATGCGCTTCTGTTCCTTCTTCATGAGTTCGAGTGGCACGGCTTCGGCGTAGTGGGCTTGGAGCAGCTTGGCCTGCTCGTCGAGCAGCTGGGTTTTCCTGCGTTCCTGGACGTGTTGCTCCTGTTCGGCTGCGGTCTGCTGCAGGAGCATCTCGTCGAGGATGAGGTCACGAAGCTCGTCGAGCAGATCGGTCGACGGCTGAACTGTCTCGTAGTGGTTCTCTACCTGCTGCTCGATGGTCTCGATCAGAACGGCACGCTGTGAGCACTCGGTGCGCTTCTGCTGGCGGCCGAGGCAGATGAAGTACGGATACACCTTGCCTCGCCGGCCTCGGTTGTTGGACACGAGCAATCGGGATCCGCAGTCGCCGCAGTAGACGGTGCCCTTGAGGTAGTGCGGGTGCTTGCGCTGCTTCTCGCCGGCTCGACC
>JAUIIS010000397.1 GCA_030431575.1 Acidimicrobiia bacterium
CGTCCTCGAGTTTTCTATTCGACGCTGCAGCATGAGTTCCTCCATATGCTCGGACTCGCACACTCGGACGAGGTGAACTGCTTCGTCGACAACGGTACGACGTACTCGGAGCCGAACCCGGATCCGACACGTAAGAGCCAAACTCAAGTGATGTGGGGATTGCCCGACAAACACTCTGCATTTACGTACTATGACATCGAGAGCGTTCGCCGAACCTACGGGGCAGGTGAGCGGTCGGCCTACCGGCGACTGACCAACGGCTTCGGTGGTACCTCGTGGGCTTCGGCTCTCCTGTTGGGCGACGAGGTTGCATCGGCTGTGCGCGCCTCGTCACTCCCTGGGCACGTCGAGACATATGTTTACAACTTCCATACAACGCCAACAGGACAGAGCAAGACGCGCGCCAAGGTGTATGAATCTGGCGTATGGAATACATGGGCACCGAGCTCCATCGTGAGCATGCATGCTCCGGCGGTCGCACGTTCTGACCGGAGTTCTGGAGCTGACTACTACGCTGTTGCCTTTCTGCGGAGCGACACACCGACCTCTACTCTGAAGCGAATCTATGTCCGTTACAAGGCGGTTGGCAGTTCGGTTTGGGTGGCTGCGCCTTTGGGGGCCCAAGTGAGTTCGGCGTCATCTTTAGCAATGACGTGGGATCCGATTTCCGAGCGATTCGTGCTCGCATTCCTGGACGACGACTGGCAGGTGAATCTCACTTCCCTCAGTCCTTCGACATGGGCGTGGTCGTCGGATGTAGTTGAGCCAGTCTTTGGTCACTCGGTCGGAAAGATTGAAGTCGCTTGCGGACAGAGCAACAACTCTGCAAGCAACGACAACTGCGTGGTTGTCTCGAAGTTGCTGGGAGCGCAGTCTGGCGCGCAGGCAGTTCTCCTTCGTACCTTTTCTGTCAACGGCGGCACTGGGCTACCTCAGTTCGGTAACGCCTTGGACTCCTGGGTTCTTTACGGCAGCGATGCCTCGAGCCCCGCGATTTCGGCATCCCCCAACACTGCGAATCCACAGTTCTACGCCGGGTTCATGAAGCCGCTGTCGTCTTTGGATCAGATCGACATGTGGCACCGGGGCACGAATGTTATCTCATACGCTTCTTCGATGGACTTCACGCCTGCCTCGCCACTCTGGGACCGAACCCTTTCGTTCGGCGCACATACGTACGGCACCACGAGCTACAAGCAATTGGCGTATACCAAACCCGACTGACCCGCCGTGCCGCGGACCTCGGTGCCGGGCTTGGGATTTGTGCCGCTGGAAGTGCGGCTGACAACTCTGAGTTGTCTATATTCCCGAGGCGGCGAGCGCAGTTCAACAAAAACAAGTGCTTACGCCCGGCGTGCGGCAGTTGTGGACGCCATGGGGGGCCCAAAGCGGCCCAAACCGTCCACAACCGTCCACAGTCGCCAGCGGTCATCGGCCAGCCCTCGCCCGGTCCAGGCTGACCACGTTGGGCGGCTCCCGCTCCCCGAGGCCAGCGAGTGCGGCGGCCCGCTCAAGGTCCGCATCCGTCGCGCGGCGGTAGTGCTTCAACGCAACTTCGACGCTGTGCCCCATCCAAGCGGCATAGGTGCCAAGGTCGATCCCCGGGGTTCGCATCAGGGCGTCGCAGGCGGCCCTCCGCAGGGCGTGCGGCGTCCAGCGGTTGAGCCCGAAGGCATCCCAGGGGAAGCGGGCAAGGGCAAGGCGCACCCCGCTGATAGCTGACCCTGGGGCGACCCCCAGCACCGTCCGACCGACGCGCGGGCGGGCGGCCAGGATAGCGACGGCTGTGCCCCGTAGCGGCACCTTGCGGGCCCGCTTGGTCTTGCCAGGGGCCACGGCAAGCCAACCCCGCTCAAGGTCCACCGCATCCCATCGAAGCGCGGCCAGCTCACCGATCCGAAGGCCGGTCCCGAGTAGGACGGCCAGCGCATCGGGCACCCATGCGGGTTCGCGTCGCACCTTCCCGGGCCGCTTGGGATCGGGGTAGCCGTCGCGCATAGCGTCGATTACCCGCCAAGCCTCAACCTCACTCGGGGTGTGGTCGGGCACCACCCGATCCATGCGCACTTGCTTGGGACGGCGAAGCCTGTCAAGCGACAGCGAAAACTGACCCCTTAGCGTCACTGAAAACTGGCCCGGGTCTTCTTGGTCTCCAGTTCCTGGATCTTGGCCGCGTCGAGCAATCCCGACTGCCGCTTCTGGCGCATGCGGTAGCTCTGGCCTCGGATCGTGACCACGTGGCTGTGGTGCAGCATGCGGTCGAGGATCGCCGTGGCGAGGACGGCATCTCCGAACACGTCGCCCCACTCGCCGACGCTTCGGTTGCTTGTCATCAGCATGCTGCCGCGCTCGTAGCGGCGGGCGACAAGCTGGAAGAACAAGTTCGAGGCGCTCCGTTCGAAGGGCAGGTAGCCGAGCTCATCGATGATGAGCAGCTTGGGCTTGGTGAACTGTCGGAGCTGCTCCTCGAGGCGGTCTTCGTCCCGCGCCTTGACCAGGGCGGCGAGTAGATGGGTCGCCTGGATGAAGCGCACCGCATAGCCCCGCTCGATGGCCGCGCGCCCGAGACCGACCGCCAGATGCGTCTTGCCGACGCCTGGGGGTCCAAGCAGCAGGACGTTGTCACCGTGGGCAACCCAGCGACACAGGCTCAGCTCCTGAAGCTGCTTGGGATCGACGGCAGGCTGCGCCTCGAAGTCGAAGCCCTCCAGCGTCCGGTCGAAGGGGAACTTCGCCAGCTTCTTCGCCATCGAGATCCGCCGCTGGTTCTTGTGCTCGATCTCGGTGTGACAGAGGAAGGCCAGCGCCTGACGGGTCGTCAGCTCTTGCCGCCCCGCCTCATCCAGCAGCGTGTCGAGCCGGTCGCGAATCGCGGTGAGCTTCAGCCGCGTAAGCATCTGCACCAGGTCCTCATGCTCGATGTTCACCAGGCACCCCCCGTCAGCTGCTCGTAGATCTCAAGTGGACGCTGGAGTTCGCTGGTCAGCGGCCCGTCGTCGTGAGCGACCTCATCAGCCTCGCGCCGCCGGCTCGGGTGCAGGGCGACGACGCCCTCGAGGTGCTTGGGCTCGATACTGCGCAGGCGGTGGCCGCGGACTTCGGCGTGGTCGGCGATTAGGGACTCACCAGCAAACACCCTCAGACGGCCACCGAAGACTTGAACCCGGACGGTCTGCCCGATGTGGGCGTAGGGCACGCTGTACTGGTTGGTGTCGACCTCAACGACGCAGTCCTGATGCACGCGCC
>JAUIIS010000044.1 GCA_030431575.1 Acidimicrobiia bacterium
ATCACCACAGCGCCAGCCTTCGTCTTCTGCGCACCAATCCGCTCGTAGGGGACACCGATGAGCAGATCATCTTCGCCGTTGCCGTCGAAGTCGCCAGCAGCAAGTGAGAAACCGAAACGGTCAAGACGCTCATTGGCTCCGGGCGTTGCCCCAACCTGGCTGAAGGACTGCCCGCCCTTCTTGAGGAGGCCCCTATTCGAGCCGTAGAGCACTGTGACCGCGCCCGAGTTCTTCACGCCGTTGACGTCTTCCCAAGGGACACCAATGGCGAGGTCGTCTCGGCCGTCGCCGTCAAAGTCGCCAGCGGCGAGCGAGTGACCGAAGTGGTCCTTGCCCTTGTAGTTGCCTGGCACAGCACCGGACTGGGTGTACCGGCGAGCGTTGCTTGAACCACAAGGGCTCAAGAACACCGTGACCGAACCCTTGCCGTTGTTGTCGTCGGGGGCCCCAATGGCCACGTCGGCCTTCCCGTCACCGTTGAAGTCACCACTTGCGATGGATTCGCCAAAGTTGTCACCAGCGGATTGCTTGCCCGGAGTCGGGCCTGCCAGTGAGAAGCCACCAGCAGGGGCACATTCCAGGGTGCGGTTATCGACAGGCGCCGCTGGTTCGCCAACGGTGAGGGTGAGGCGAGCCGTGTCTGACTGGCCACCCGAAGTGAGGGTGTAGTCGGCGGTGTAGGTGCCATCTTCGGTTGGTGTACCGGTAGCAACACAACCGGTGGCTCCACCAAAGGTCAACCATGACGGAGCGTTGCTGGAGCTAACCGAAGGCGTGCCTTCGTAGGCATCGTTGGTACACACGTTGACGGCCAGTTGTTCGCCAACGGTGCCCGTGGCGGTGTCGTCGTTCGCCGTGACCGGTGCCGCACCACCGCCAGTGATGTTGAAGTTGATTTCACCTTCAGTAGTTTGCGCGTTGCCATCGGTGAGGCTGTAGGTGACGCTGCCCGTGAAAGGCGCATCAGGGGTGCCACTAATGAAACAGCCAATCGGGCTTCCGCTGGTGTTGATGACCCAGCTAGGAGCGCTGTCCACGAAAGCGAACGTGTTGCTCCCGATACCGAGCGCATCGTTGGCGCACACGTCGAGGCCCGCGATTGGGTCGCCAACGGTGCCCACGATCGAGTCGTCATTGACGATGGGGGCGCCATCGGTGGTGATGTTCAGCGTGATGGTCGCCGTCCGGGTGCCTGCGTCGCCATCAACGTCTTCGACCGTGTAGTCGATTTCACCTGAGGCTGTTGCTGTGACGAACCCGTTGAACTCGCAGGTGTCGGTCCGTTGAAAAAGGCCAGCGGGAAGCGTTGCACCGGCTTCGAGGGTCACCGTGAGGGGAGCGTTGCCTTGATCGTCGTTGTCGCACACGTTGAAGTCGAGGAAGGCGCCGCTGCCGCCGATAGCGCCAGCGAAGAGGTCATCGACTGGGGCGGGAACGGCGTCGGCCTCGATGTTGAACGTGAACGTGAAGGTTGCGTCTACACCGGCACCGTTTGCTGCCCCGTCGGCGCTGACCACAACGGTGTTGTTGCCAATGGTGGTTGGGGTGCCGCTCATGACGCCGCCGGTGGACAGGGTCACGCCAGCTGGCAGGCCAGTCGCAGTCCAGGTGATGGCACCAGGAGATCCGCCGTTTGTGTCGAAGGTGAAGTCGTCGAGGGGGTATCCCTGGGGCCAGGTGAGGGGCTCGGGGCCTTCGATACGAATCCACCCATCGTCGGTGTTTGCAATGGCCTCAGCGAAAATGTTGAGCGCCGCTGCAAGGTTGTCTGGGTTCATCGCGGTGTCAGGGCTTTCGAAGCGCCAGATTCCCTCGTCACCGCTGAGAACGATGTAACCATCGTCGAGCGAACGGTAGGCAAGTGAGGGAAACGTGCCGGCAGAGGTGGTGTGGTTCGCTACCACAGTCCAGGATCCGTCAAGGCTGGGAAAGTGACCAACGGTGCCGTGGGTGTCCAACGATGTCCAAGCGCCGAAGGGGCCATTGACTAAGGAATCAGCGGCAGCGCCGCCATCCACCAGGTAGTTCGCACAGCCAGGGTCCAGACATGGGCCACCGCTAGCCTCAGGACCAAAGGCCGAGCTGACGCCCGTGAGCTGATTGATCAGCGCGTCGGCGTCGCCGTTGTCCTCGTTAGTGATGAGGACACCACCGTTGCGGACCCATTCCTCAAGTGCATCGAGTTCGTTGGAGGTCCAGGCAACAGCGCCTGCGCCTTCATCGAAGACCCAGCCGTCGAAGAAGATGTCGACGTCGGCGAGGTAAGCCGATGTCACCGTGTCGGTGGCGTCTTTGATGGTGAGGCCCGTAACACCAAGGTTGGCCCAGTTGGTGTTGTCCAAAAGTTCGGTCCGGATCGGCGCCCCAAACTCCAAGTTGTAGTTACCAACATCGGTATGGCCGGCGGACACCACGATGGTTGTCTTGGGTGCTGCCGAAGCTGGCGAAGCCAGAAGCGGTAAAACGGCGGCCAGCATGGCCACCGTTGCTAGTAACGCGCTAAGGCGGGATGGTCGTTTCGATTTCATGTAAAGAGACCCCGGTTCTCCGGAAAGGTTGGAAATTGCCCGCAAGGCAGTGCGCAACCGCACTCCGCCGAATGTAGTGGCCGAGAGCGCCTGTCTCGACAAGCAAAACCACTCAGGCACAACGTCGAATCGTACGCCGATCTCACCCACGATGTGCGTCGGGTCACGCTTTGTTGTTTGCGCGCCGCTTGGCTGGCGGCGGGCGATCGCCGTCGACATGAACGCTGACGTGGATATCGCCTACCTTTGGAGGCTGTCATGTCTGAACGCACGCGCCCTCCCCTCAAGCCGCGCCGCCTAGGTCGAACGGCCCAGAACCTCACGCGCACTTGTCTTTTGGCGCCGGCGCGGTCGATAGGGCGACCATGACCCGTTCTGCCGCAGTCCCGACCAACGCTGCCAAGGCCTGACAATGCAGTCTGACGACGCTGTCCCCTCTGGCGCGCTGGTCCCGGTGGGCGAACGCCTCACACTTCCCAATCGCGGCACCACGCTTGTGCGCCGAGCCCCCGGTCCACCAGGCGCCCCTACGGTCGTACTCCTCCACGGTTGGCTCGCAACCGGGGCGCTCAACTGGTACCGCTGCTTCGAGCCGCTCTCACAACACTTCAACGTTGTGGCGCTAGACCTCCGCGGCCATGGCCAAGGGATCAGGTCCAATCGACGATTCCGCCTGCGAGACTGCGCGGAAGATGTGGCCACCCTCGTTACCTCCCAAGACCTTGAGCCCGTCATAGCCGTGGGCTACTCCATGGGCGGATCAATCGCTCAGCTCCTTTGGCGACACCATCGGCCCCTTGTCAACGGCTTGGTGCTCGCTGCCACCGGTGCCGAATTCCGCAAGCTCAACCGGCACAAATACGCCGCCTCCAGCTTCCTTGTCGCCGCAGCGGGCACCCGCGTTGGGGCCGGCGCAACCTGGCTCCCGCGCCAGCTCGGCAAGAGCCTGGGCACCGAAAAAGCCAACGACCACTCGTCCAGCCCGCTGATGGTGTGGGGCCGGCAAGAAGTAGCAGGCCATAGCAGCCGAGTCATGCTCGAAGCCGCCCACGCGATAGCGAACTTCAGCTCCAAGAAGTGGGTCGATCAAATCGATGTCCCTACATCGGTCATTGTCACCGAACACGACACCGCGGTGATGCCCCAGTCGCAGATCCGCATGGCCATGGCCATCCCAGGCGCCCACATCAACCGCATCCCGGGCGGCCACATGAGCTGCATCGACCCAGACTTTGGGCGCAAACTCACCGACGCCTGCCTAGACGTACAGCACCGGATCGACGCTGGCTACAACCCGCTGCGGCCAGACGCTTAGGAGACTCGCGCGTCGCCTCTTGGCAGCAAACCCCGACCTGAACCGGACAAGGCCAGCCCGAGCGAAGCGGTGTACTGTCCGGAGCGTGACCGACGAAGAACTCATGCAAGCCGCCCTTGATGAAGCCATCTTGGCCCCCCAACACGGGGACGTGCCCGTAGGAGCCATCGTTGTGCTGGACGGCAAAGTGCTGGCCGCCCGCCACAACGAACGCGAACAAGCAGGCGACCCCACCGCTCACGCCGAGGTGCTGGCGTTACGAGACGCCGCAGCGGCAGTTGGCAGCTCGCGCCTGGATGGGGCCACGTTGGTGAGCACCCTAGAACCTTGCCCCATGTGCGCCGGCGCAGCATGGCTTGCTCGCGTCGAGCGCGTGGTCTTTGGCGCAGACGACATGAAGGCCGGTGCCCTGGGCAGCTTGTACAACCTCGGTGCCGACCCTCGCCTCAATCACGAGTTCGTTGTAACCCCGCGGGTACGGCAAGAGGAATGCGCTGCATTATTAACCCAGTTCTTCGAGGCCAAGCGCGACTAGCAGCCCGCAGAGCTGTTAGCGGCCCGGAGAAGGCTCGTTGCGCTCCGGATAGCCACCGTCGGGTAGCGCAGACATGGGGCCCTGATGAATAAGGCCGCCATCGACATACAAAGTTTCACCAGTCACAAAGCGCGCCGCCGGCGACACCAAGAAGGTGACCGAGTTAGCAATGTCGTCGACCTCGCCCAACATAGGCAACGGTTGTTGATCGAACCCCGACCCCACACCTTCTTCATAGGTGTTGTCGTAGGCCTCGGTCCGAAACTGCCCAGGGGCCACGCAGTTAAGCCGCACCTTTGGGCCCCACTCAAAGGCAAGGGTCTTCGTCAGCTCGATGACCCCGGCGCGGGCACTGGCACTGTGCGCAATGCCAGGAATGCCTCGTCCCACGGTGGCCACGATCTGACATATCGAACCGCCGTCGGCGTCGAGCATGCGGTTTCCAAACGCCTGCGTCATGTTCCACGTGCCATTGAGGTTGAGATCAACCACGCTGCGCCACCCATTGGCGCTGAAGTCTCGTGCCTTCTGGGGGAACTGTCCGCCAGCGTTGTTGACCAGAATAGAAACATCGCCATGACGCTCAGCCAAAGCCGTCACGGTGTCAACGTTGCGAATGTCGACCAGATCGAAACCCACCGTGGCGCCGGTCGCCTCGGAAATCTCTTGCGCTGCCGGTTCGAGAATTTCGGCACGCCGAGCCCCCAACACCACCTCGGCGCCAGCCATTGCCAAACCCGTCGCAATAGCACGACCCAAGCCCGTACCACCCCCCGTCACCAGCGCCTTACGGCCAGCAAGAAGATCGGATGCAAACGGCGAAGAGGTCTCCATGCCGCCAACTCTAGGCGGCGGCGTGAGTTCAGCCGGCCGGGCTCCGCCCGAGTATGCCGGCTTCACTTCACGCATATCTTTGCCGCAAGGCGGTCTGACGCTTCGCGGGCGCCGCGAACACCCATAGGATGATGGCCAGGACGGGACCGGCACACGATCTGGCCGGGTAACGAGAGGTAGAGGGCAATGACGATCACCATGCCAAGGACAGACATCATCGACACGCCGACGCTGCGCGAGCTCATGGCCGCCGACCCGGCGATTCGGATTCTCGACGTGCGCACGGGTGGCGAATTCGAGACTATGCACATCCCTGGCTCGTACAACGTCCCGCTCGACACCCTCAACGAACACGCACG
Organism: Acidimicrobiia bacterium; assembly: GCA_030431575.1. Lineage (GTDB taxonomy): Bacteria > Actinomycetota > Acidimicrobiia > Acidimicrobiales > UBA8592 > JAUIIS01. Next base: position 5,572 of record JAUIIS010000044.1, read on the forward strand.
CGACCTCGCTGACGTATCGCACCCCGTCGTGTTGGTTTGCCAGTCAGGCGCCCGAGCCACCCAAGCGCACGGCACCCTCAACGGTCACGGCAAAGAAGCGCTGCACATTCTCGAAGGCGGCATCGCCGCATGGGAAGCATCCGGCGGCGACGTCACGCGCGGCACCACCCAACGCTGGGCCATGGACCGCCAAGTTCGCCTCGTTGCCGGATCAATCGCATTGACCGGTGTCCTGGCCAGCACCGTAGTGCCAGGCGCCAAATGGATTGCAGGCGGCATCGGCGCCGGCCTCACCTTCTCCGCGCTGTCCAACACCTGCGCCATGGCCAACGTCCTCGGGAGGCTGCCCTACAACCGCACCGACCCCTGCGACATCGAAGGCGTCCTGAACCAGCTCGCGGCGTGAGCTCGGACCCCGGGCCTCCGGCCCAGTATGGGGCCCTCACTTCACGCATATCTTTGCCGCAAGGGGCGTGAGCTCAGCCGGCCGGGCTTCGCCCGAGTATGCCGGCTTCACTTCACGCATATCTTTGCCGCAAGGCGGTCTCCGCTTCGCTTCGACCGCGCTGCGGATTGCCCACTGCCGGGTCCCTGCAGGCGTCATCAGTTCGCCGGACGCCCGCTGCGGACTGCCCGCTGTGGATTGTCCACTGCCCGATCGTCGCAGGGCGTTGTCGGTTCGCCGGACCGCCTGGCCTGGGGTTATGGCTGGCGGCCGACGAAGGCTAGAAGGCGGGCTTGGGCGGTGGTGTCGGCGGGGACCTCTTGGGCGGGGCCGAACATGGTTTCGGAACGCAGCATCTCCTCGGGGAGCCTTGATAGGCCCATCAAGGTGGCTTCAGTGGCTTCCTCGGGGAGCGTCTCGTCGGCGCCAACACTGCGGGCGAGGTCCCATGAGTGGACCAGCAGGTCTCCGGTGACCAGACCGGCGACAGCCTGTTTGGGCATCCCGCCAAAGGCCTCCGCGACACCTTCGAGGTTTGCCGGGTCACTAAGGGCTGCCGCGAGCGCTGGGCGAATCTCAGACCAATCCTGGCCAGGCGCGGTGCCCGCGCCGAGCACGCCGCCACCGGTGGCTTGCCATTGCATGACGTGATCGACCAAGTCGCGCACGGTCCAGCCGTCGCAGGTTGTTGGCTTGTCCCAATCGTCGTCGCCGATTGCGGCTGAAACTTCGGTCCACTTCTGTGCCGCTTGACCCCACACTTCGCCAGGTCCACTCATAACAACGCTCCTCGTTCATCGATTGTTCGTAACCCTAATCGAGTCCGAACAGTCCTTCAGCTAGTGTCCTGTCCGGCTATTTCGCCACATAATTCGCTGTCGCCTGACCAGCCCAACAGCGTTGCGCCTTCTTGACGCACGGGTGGCAGTGCGCCTTCGAAGCCGCGCCTTGTTGACCAGGTCATTCTCCACCGAATTGTCCAGCGCTCTAACCGGACAGGACACTAGGAGCCGACGAGCTAATTAGGGGGCGCAACTGGCGAAGCGGTAACAGAGGTTCTGGAGGCCGATGTGGGCTGTGACACATGTCCGATGGCGATGTGCCTTAAGTCCCTAGGGCGAAGTTGCTCTCTTGATATACATAGTTTTGCACTACGCAACTATATGACTACGAATGAGGCAAGAGCACAATGAGCATCGTCGACGACAAGGTGGGGACCTCCCCGCCTGACGGTCCCAAACCAACCGTTGTCTATGTCCAGAAGCCCGGAGGCGAAAAAGACTCTGGGCGTTTTGTTATGGCCATCGTCCTTGGCGCACTTGCGGTAGGCACTGTTGGAATCGTCGCGCTGATCCTGGGCGCTCTCGCGCTGGGTGACGACGACCAAGCAGTAACGGCCCAAACCACCCTCAACCTCAGCGTGCAAGAGTTCTCCATAACCGGCGACCTCGTGGCACCAGCAGGCGACATCACCCTTGTCATCGAAGGCAACGGCACCATGGTTCACAACGTCGCCGTGCGCGAACTGGGCATTGTTTCGCCCGACGTTGGTGCCGGCGGCACCGTGGAGCTTGCGCTTGGCGAGCTTGCCCCTGGTGAATACGAGCTCTACTGCGACATTGCCGGCCACGAAGCTGCCGGAATGGTGACCACCCTCACCGTTGTGGGAACCGGTGGCGACTCCAGCGCAGCGGGAGAGATGGAAGGCATGGAGGGAATGGACCACGGCGAAGACTATGCGGCGATGGACGCAGCGATGATGGAATCCATGCTGGCCTTCCCCGCCGAAACCGAAGGCAAAGGCAACCCGCTGCTCGAGCCAACCGAGGTGCTCGCCGACGGCACCAAAGTCTTTGACCTCACCGCCGAGATCGTCGACTGGGAAGTCGAACCAGGCAAAATCGTCGAGGCGTGGACCTACAACGGCGTTGTCCCAGCTCCACAATTCGTGCTAGACCGCGGCGACAAGATCCAAGTGCGGGTCGTCAACAACCTCCCGCTAGGAACCGACATTCACTGGCATGGGGTGCACACCCCCAACGACCAAGACGGCGTGGCCCCCTACACCCAGGACCTCATCGAACCCAACGGGGGAACATTCACCTATGAGTTCACCGTCGATGACGATGCCATTGGCATGTACCACGCCCACAACCACGCGCAACTCCAGGTCGTGAACGGCATGTTTGGCGTGTTCCGTGTTGGCGAAAACCCCATCCCGTATGGCCAAACCATCAGCGGCGTGACCATCCCAGACGAGATCGACCTCGCCGTGGACATGCCAATGATCCTCAACGACGCCGGCACCATTGGCCTCAGCCTCAACGGCAAGAGCTTCCCCGCAACCGAGCCTGTGGTGATGAACCAGGGCGAATGGGCCAGTATCACGTACTACAACGAGGGCCTCCAGGTTCACCCAATGCACCTGCATCAGTTCCCTCAGCTTGTATACGCCAAGGACGGCATCCCCCTCGATGTGCCGTATTGGGTGGACACCCTCAACATTGCACCGGGCGAGCGCTACACCGTCTTGATGCGGGCCGACGATGCAGGCGTTTGGGTCTGGCACTGCCACATCTTGAGCCACGTGGAACGAGCAGAAGGCATGTTTGGCATGGTCACCGCTTTCGTTATCAACGAGGACCCCTCGTTTGATCCTGACGAAGTGCCCATCCGGCCAAGCAACTGGCGACAAACCGCTGGCGAACCCATCGACCGGAGCATGCTGGACGCCATGGACGGAGAGGACCACGGTGGAGACGGCAGCGAGGCAGAACCTGCCACCGAAGAAGGCGAACTGGAGACCTAGAGGTCATATCGAAGGGGCCACTCCGGCCAAGGTCTCTCGACGATGGTGAATCGTCGAGGGCCTTGGCCGGGCCCTTTGGATAGTTTCTCACCATGAGACTAGAAGTCACCCGCAAGAGCGACTTGGCCGTCCGTGCCCTCCAGACACTGGCCGTCAGCCCAGAACGCCTCAAAGGCCCCGCACTCGCCGAGGCCGTCGGCAGCACGGCCGGCTACCTGTCCCAAGTCATGACACCTCTGGTCAGAGCTGGCTGGGTCTCCTCAGACCCCGGCCCAACCGGCGGGTACGCGCTCGCGGCCGACCTTTCTGGCGTGTCGGTCCTGGAAGTCATCGAAGCGGTCGAAGGCCCCACCGACACCGGGCGTTGCGTTCTAAAATCGCGTCCCTGCAACCTCGTTGGCACCTGCGCCATGCACGCGCCCTGGTCCCAGGCCCGAGGCGAACTGCTATCACGGCTAGCAACCACCATGATCGCGGGACTCCCCCCGGCATCTGACTAGCCGGTCGAGGACAACGAGAAAGACCCGAACCCAGTCGGGAGTTCGGGTCTTTCGTATGGCGGAAGGTATGGGATTCGAACCCATGGTGACACGATGTGCCACAACGGCTTTCGAGGCCGCCCCATTCGTCCGCTCTGGCAACCTTCCGCAGACGAGACTATCGGTGAAATCGGTCGTTGTGGCCCGAGGGCAGTGACGGCATGTGCGTGAGGCATATGGCCTCCGCGGTTTAGGTTTCGCCCAACTACACCGATGCGAGACACATGTCTTTGCGTCATGTCCTCTCCGCCAGCACCGTCATAGCAATGCTTGCGGCCCTGGTTGCCATCAGCCCAACCGCCACCGCCGCGCCCGCTACCTGCTTTGGCCGAACGGTCACCATCACCGCTCAGCCCGGCCAACCGGTAGAAGGAACCTCTGGTCCCGACGTCATCATGGGCACAACCGGCAACGATGTCATCAACGCAAAGGGCGGCAACGACCGAATCTGCAGCCGAGGGGGCGACGACACAGTTCGCGGCGGCCCAGGCAAAGACCGCATCAACCTTGGCAGCGGCGACGACCGCGGCTGGGGCGGCGCGGGGAATGACATCTTGCGCGGCCGAAGCGGCAACGATCGCCTCAAAGGTGGCGGCGGCCAAGACGTCCTCGTCGGCAACGCAGGATCAGACCGACTGTGGGGCAACCGCGGCCCCGACGTGCTCCGCGGCGGCGCAGGATTCGACATCTGCCGAGGCGGTGCCGGAACCGACACCTTGTCGTCTTGCAACGAACAACCAGCGCCGGTCACCACCGGCTTCAGCGACAGCTTCGACGGCACCGGTCCCCTGGTCGGGTACACCACCAACAACGCCAGCGCCGTGCCGAACGTTGCTCGGGTCGACGGGCGCTACCGCGCCGAAGTGTCCGACAACACCAACAACAAGACACTCCACTTCAACAATGCGCAAGGACGCCTCGATGCCAAAGAGCTGACCTTCCCCTTTGACATTGCGGTCCGCAACATCGGGATCGGCCGGTTGAACAACTCACAAACTGCGCCCAGCGCGGCGAGCAACCCCTACGTCTTCGCCGGTGTGCAAGTGCATGTCACCGATCTCGACGACACCAACTCTTCCCACGTTGTGGTGGGTCACCGAGGAGGCACCCACTTCACCATCGAGGGCAAGAACACCCGCAACGGATCGTCGTCGGTGAACGACGCAGGCGCCAACGTCGCTCCCAACGGCCGCGCCGACATCCGCATTGTTGGCAACAACGACCGCACCATCACCGTCTACTGGCAAACCCCAAACACCGGCGGAGCGGACAACTGGACGCTCTACAACGGCACCGGCACGCTGCCAGGCACTGCGCCAACGTATGGGCCCACGGTCTTTGTTGGGCTCATCACCTACGCCTTCGAACTCAACGGCTTGCCCTTCGTTGGCACCGCCGACGCAATCGAAGACCTCAGCCAGGTCACGTACTAACACCCTGCTAGCGGGCAAATACCTGCGAGTCGTCAGCGAAGGACTTGAACTCCAGCGCGTTGCCACTTGGGTCGTAGAAGAACATGGTTGACTGCTCGCCTACCTCGCCAGCGAAACGGGTGTGTGGCTCGATGACAAAGACCACGCCTTGGTCTCGCAGCCGACGCGCCAATGCATCCCAATCAGCGGGCTCGAGCAGGACACCGAAGTGCGGCACCGGGACGTCGTGACCGTCAACTGCGTTGGTGGCGGGCCCACGAGTACTCGTAGCTGCGCCGGGCTCAGGGCCCTCAACCAGATGGGCAACGATCTGATGCCCGTAAAGATCGAAGTCGATCCAGTGCTCGCTTGATCGCCCTTCCGGACAGCCAAGCACTTGCCCATAGAAATTCCGCGCCGCAGCGAGGTCGTGCACAGGGAAGGCATGGTGAAAGCGGGCTCGGGTCATGACGGGGGCCTCACGTTGACGTACTGGTAGCCAAAGCGGCCCTTGATGCACAGGTTGCCCGAGGTGACCGAATGGTCGTCGGGCGAGGTGACCTTGACAATCTGGTTGTCCTGCACGTGCAGCTCGAGATTGCAGCCAACACCGCAGTACGAACACACGGTGGTGGTGACGTGTTGATCGTCTGGGCGCCACTGGTCCGCGTTGCGCATATCGAACTCGGACTTGAACACCAGTGCGTTGGTGGGACACACCCCAACACAGTTACCGCAATAGACGCAGGCAGACTCGGGGAGTTCGGTGTTGTATTCGGTGGACACGCTGGCGCCGTAGCCCCGGCCCGCAATGGAGATGGCGAAGGTGTGTTGTGCGTCTTCGCCGCAGGCCTCGACACACTTGTAGCAAAGCACGCACTTGTCGTAGTCGCGTACGAACAGGTTGTCTTGCACCTTGGCAGGCTGGGCCATGGTGGCAATGGCAGCGTCAGCAACCGCGTATCGGCCAGGGTCGGCCCCATAGTGGTCGGACCACGCCATGATCTCCGGTGCTTGGGAAAGGTCGACCCCAGACCCCAAGAACTCGAGCACCATCTTGCGGCTGTGGCGCACGCGGTCGGAATCGGTGTGCACCACCATGCCGTCCTCGGCCGGGCGCGAACACGACGGAACCAAGGTGCGGTTGCCTTCGACCTCAACCACACACACCCGGCACGCGTTGACCGGGGTAAGCGTGGGGCCGTAACAAATGGTGGGCGTGTCGACGCCCTGTTGGGTGCACGCATCGAGGATGGTGGCACCTTCTGGGACCGTCACCTCGCTGCCGTTGACCGAGATGGTGACCGACACTTCCGAGGTCACTGGGCCCCTCCTTCGACTGTTGGCAGCAACCCCAGCGCAATAGCTGACTGCACTGCATTGGCGGCCGTGTGGCCCAGCCCACAAATAGAGGCATCAGCCATGGCCACAGCCATGTCGTCGATGAGTGCTACTCGATCGGCGGGGAGCGGCTTGTTGCCAATGTGGGTCAGCACTTCGTGCTGGCGAACCGTGCCCACACGGCAGGGCACGCACTGCCCGCACGACTCGTCTCTGAAGAACTCGGCCAGCCGAGTGACCACAGGGGTCATTGGTACGGTCACGTCGAAGGCCATGATCACGCCAGAGCCCAACGTTGTTCCGCCAGCCCGGCTGTCTTCGAGCGTCAACGGCAGGTCTAACTGATTTGGACCCACGAAACTGCCGGCCGCGCCACCCATCAGCACTGCCTGTAGTTCGCCTCCGCTCACGCCGCCGGCTCGAGCGAGGGCCTCTCCAAGGGTGGTGCCGAACGCAAACTCGTACAAGCCGGGCTTGGCCACCGAACCAGACAGACAGAACAGCTTGGTGCCAGGCGAGCCCTCGGTGCCGCGTTCGCGGTAACGCTCGGGACCGTCGAGCACAACGGGCAACACGTTCAGCAACGTCTCAGGATTGTTGATGGCGGTGGGTTGACCGAATAGTCCGTGGGTAGTGGGAAACGGTGGCTTGTTGCGGGGCTCGCCCCGAAACCCTTCGATGCTGTTGAACAGCGCCGTCTCTTCCCCACAGATGTAGGCCCCGGCTCCGCGGCGAACTTCGATATCGAAGGCGTGTCCACTGCCCGCTACGTCTGCGCCAAGCAAGGCTGCGGTGCGGGCAGCGTCTATGGCTGCGGTGATGCGTTGGGTTGCCAACGGGTATTCGCCGCGAATGTAGATCCAGCCGTGCTCGGCACCAGTGGCCAACCCGGCAATGGTCATGGCCTCGACCACAGCAAACGGGTCCTGTTCCATCAGGATCCGGTCCTTGAACGTCCCCGGCTCTGACTCGTCAGCGTTGGCAACCACGTGCTTGGGACCAGCCTCGTCGGCGACCGCTCGCCACTTCACACCGGTAGGGAACGCCGCGCCACCACGACCCGACAAGCCCGACGCAGCCACCATGTCCACGACCGCATCGGATCCCGCAGCTATGGCGGCATGCAGGGCCTCGTAGCCGCCGTGTTGTTGATACGACGCAAGACTGGTTGGATCCACCACACCAATTCGAGCCAACAACACCAGCGATGGATCGCCGGCTTGGGGCAGCGGCGCTCCACCATCGGCGTCGGCGGGCACGAAGTCGGGCGTGCCCACACCTTGGACAAACTGCGCTGGGGCCCGCTCGCACTGACCAAGGCACGGGCTGGCATGCACCTGGCTGCCGCCTTGTTCCAATGACCCCATCAACGCCGCCGAACCTCTCACCGAACAGGGAGCATCGACGCACACATGCACTGTGGGTTTGGTGTGGCCTGGGTCGGTGGTACGGAACAAGTCGTAGAACGTGGCAACGCCGTAAGCCTCAGCTGGCGGGACCTGCAACTGCGTGGCCACATAATTGAGCCCGCCGGGGCTGATCCACCCCGTTTCATGTTGCAGGGCGTGCAGCGCAGGCAACAGCAGGTGCCGCATCTCACGGCGGCGCGCATAGCCGCCACGCACGAGGCGTTCGTCCTCGACAACGACTGGAGTGTCTTCGGGGCCGACAACTGCGTCGACTGCGCGCCGTTCAAGCTCGGTTGCTTCGTCGGACCCGACATAGAGGTCACTCATGCCTGACTCCCCAGAGGCTCGATGCGAATGGCGGCAGCCTTGAACTCAGACGTCCCAGACCGACGGTCCCATGCGTCGTTCGTTAACACGTTGGTGTCCACTAACTCGGGGAAGTGAAACGTGGTGAACGTCAAGCCCACAGGGATATCGGGCTGGATCCGCACCGCCATCTCCACCGACCCCCGCGGCGATGACACCTTTACCCGCTGGCCATCGGTGAGGCCCAGGTCTGCGGCGTCGGCCGGGTTGATGTCCAACGCCTCGCCGTAGCGGATGGGCGAATCGAACTCGCCCGACTGCACCCCAGTGTTGTACGAATCAAGCGCCCGGCCGGTAGTCAACCGGTACGGGAACGCGTTGCTCAGCGCTTCTTTGGGACCGGCATGCTCGACCACCGAGAAGGGCGCTGGTGCGCGACCGCCAAGGTCGGCTTCCCACAGCCAGCCATGCAAAAACGGCGTGCCCGGGTGATCGTTGTCGGGGCAGGGCCATTGCAAGCCACCCGTCTCTTCAAGACGCTGCCAACTCATGCCCGCATGCATAGGTGAAAGCTCACGAAGCTCGTCCCACGCGTCCTCAGGGTTCCGGGGGCCAAGGCCCACCCCCATTGCCTCAGCGAGATCGCACACGATGTCGACATCGCTGCGTGCTTGGCCGGGGGGGCTAACCGCAGCACGGACGCGCTGAACGCGGCGTTCGCTGGAGGTCACGGTTCCCTCAGCTTCTGCCCAACCAACCGAGGCCGGGAACACCACGTCGGCGAGCTCGGCCGTACGGGTCAAGAAGATGTCCTGCACTATCAGCGTGTCCAAGCCTCGCAGCAGCTTTCGGGCATGCTCGACATCGGCTTCGGAGTCAGCTGGATTCTCACCAATCACGTAGGCCGCGGTGATCTCGCCGCGTTCCATGGCCTCAAACATCAACGTCAAGTGCAGACCAGGCTTGGGGTTGATCTCGGTACCCCACAAAGCGGCGAACTTGGCCAACGCAGCAGGGTCGGCCACGTTCTGGAACCCAGGAAGCTTGTCGGGCAACGCGCCCATATCGCCCCCGCCTTGCACGTTGTTTTGGCCCCGAAGCGGAACCAAACCCGAACCCCAGCGGCCGACATGGCCCGTGAGCAACGCCAAGTTGCATAGGGCCAATACGTTGTCGACTGCGTTGTGATGCTCGGTGATTCCCAGCGTCCACATCAGCTGCGCGGTCTCTGCGGTTGCATATGCATGCGCAAGCTCTTTGATGGCATGGGCAGGAACGCCCGTGATCTGTTGGCCCACCTCGAGGGTGTAGGGCTCAACGCTGGCGGCGTACGCATCAAAGCCGCTGGTGGAGTGCTGGATGAAGGTCTGGTTGTGGAGGCCGGCGTCAATGACCTCTCGGGCCATGGCGTTGGCAAGCGCTATGTCGGTGCCCACATTCAGCCCTAGCCAGAGGTCGGCGAACTTCGCCGAAGACGTGCGGCGGGGGTCGACGCAATACATCTTGGCGCCGCCACGAATGCCCTTGAGCGCGTGGTGAAAGAAGATGGGGTGCGCCTCGCGGGCATTAGAGCCCCACAAGATCACCAGATCAGTTTCTTCGACCTCTTGGTAAGACGAGGTACCGCCGCCGGCTCCAAACACTGTCGCCAGACCGACGACCGAAGGAGCGTGTCAAGTTCGGTTACACGAGTCGATGTTGTTGGAACCCACAACCACTCTGGCGAACTTCTGGGCGATGTAGTTGGTCTCGTTGGTGGACTTCGAGCAGCTGAACATGCCAAAGCCCTCTGGCCCGTTGGCTTCGATCGCGCGCGAGATGCCTGACGCGGCCCGGGCCAGCGCTTCCTCCCAGGTTGCTTCGCGAAGCGAACCCTGGTCTCGAACGAGCGGCGTGGTCAGGCGGGTCTTCGACATCAACGCCGATTGTAGGAGAACACCGATGCCTGTGAAGAACCACTCCGGCGAGCCCGGCCGAAGCGCATCCACAAAGCTGCCACCGACACCGTTGCGGGCCGGTAGCGTTGCTGGTCATGCGCTGGTCTTCACTGTTCACCCCCACGCTCCGCGACGCCCCCGGCGACGCCGAGGCCACAAGCCACAAGCTGCTCGTCCGCGGTGGGTTCATTCGCCCGCTCCACGCCGGCCACTACACCTACTTGCCGCTTGGCCACCGCGTCCGGGCCAAGGTCATCAAGATCATCCAAGAAGAGATGAACGCCATTGGCGGCCAAGAGATCATGGTGCCCACCATGCATCCCGCCAGCATCTGGCAAGCCAGTGGACGCTGGGATTCCATGGGCGATGTCATGTTTCGGGTGCAAGACCGCCACGGCAGCGACAACGCGCTGGGCGTCACTGCCGAAGAAATCTTCGCCACCGTCGGTGCCGAGCTGTCGTCGTATAAGCAGTTGCCGCAGATGTGGTACCAAATCAACACCAAGTTCCGCGACGAAGCACGCCCAAAGAACGGTCTGCTCCGCGTCCGCGAATTCACCATGAAAGACGCCTACTCGTTCGACATCGACGAGGCCGGCCTCGACACCTCCTTCGATGCCCAACACCAGGCCTACCTCAAAATCTTTGGCCGCCTTGACCTCGAGGCCATCCCCGTCGAAGCCTCCAGCGGCAACATGGGCGGCACCGACAGCGTCGAGTTCATGGTCAGAGCCGACACCGGCGAAGACGAAGTCTTGATCTGCCCCAATGGCGACTACGCAGCCAACATCGAAAAGGCCATCTCCACGCTGTCGACGATAGAAGACGAGGCCGGCCTCGCCGCACCCGAGAAGTTCGCTACCCCCAACATCCGCACCATCGAAGCTTTGGCAAAAGCCGGCTATGCCGCTGACCGCCAGATCAAGACCATGGTGTTTGTGGCCGACGGTGAAACCGTCCTGGCATTGGTTCGCGGCGACCATCAGCTCAACGAACAGAAGCTGGCCGACGCAACCGCGGCCAACGTGGTGCGCCCCGCGTCTAGCGACGAAGCGCTCGCGGCCCTGGGCGCCCGCCCCGGCAGCCTCGGCGCCGTTGGCGTGACCGATCTACGCATCATGGCCGACCCGTCCCTGCGGGGTCGTAGAGCCATGGCCACCGGCGCCAACGAAGACGATTGGCACTACCGAGGTGTCGACGTCAATCGAGACATCGCTGTCGACGAATGGGTCGACCTCCGCGAAGTCCAAGCCGGTGAAGCATGCGTGAACTGCGGCGCCGCCCTAGGCATGGTCAACACCATCGAATCTGGCCACATCTTCAAACTGGGCCGCGGCTACGCCGAGAAGTTTGGTGCGCAGGTCTTGGACAAGAACGGCAAGCAGGTGCCCGTCGTCATGGGTTCGTACGGCATCGGAGTAGACCGTGCCATCGCCACAGTGGTCGAAACGCACTCCGACGAAAACGGCATTATCTGGCCCGCCGCCATCGCCCCTTACGAGGTTGTTATCACCATCGTTCAGATGAAAGACGACGATTCGGTCGCCGCCGCTACCGAGCTCTACAACCAGCTCCTCAGCGCAGGGGTAGACGTGCTGCTCGATGACCGCGACGCCCGCCCGGGCGTCAAGTTCGCCGATGCCGAACTCATCGGTATCCCACATCGCATCGGCGTTGGCCCCCGCGCCCTGGCCGAAGGCAACGTCGAATACACCCCTCGCGCCACCGGCGACACCGAGCTCGTCGCCATTGGCGACATCGCGAGCCGCATCCAACAAGCCCTCTAGCCCTACCGGTGGGCATTGGGGCCGTTCGTTAGCCCCAGCTGCCGCAGAACACCAATGGGGTCGGGTGTGGTGCATTTCATTTCGGGACAACAACCTTGGCCAAGAATCACTGTCGAAATGAAATGCACCACACCCGACCCCGCAAACCTGCCAGCCAGCGGCAACCGACCCGGCGGCACGCGATCGCTCGACCCGAAATGCGTGGTGTGACGGAAGGCACTAGCGTGCGGTCATCACGAACTTTCGGGGGGAACGAGTGACAAAGCGCCTG
>JAUIIS010000398.1 GCA_030431575.1 Acidimicrobiia bacterium
CTCGTGTACCCCGTTGGGCCAGCGCCGAAGCGTGATGCCACGCCCCGCAATGTGGGTGAGCATGGTGGGTGCCACACGCACGTAGTAATCAATGACCTGTGCTTTGGTGAAGCCCGCGGCCGGATACAGCACCTTGTTGAGGTTGGACACCTGGAGTGCCCGGCCTTCGATTTCTACCGCTACGCGCTCAGATGCCACGGTGCTGGTGTTCCCGTCAACGCCACGGCGCTAGGAGGCCTTCTTTTTGGCAGCCTTCTTGGCTGGCTTCTTTGTAGCTCGGCCTTTGACAGCGGCATCGCCGGCTGCGGGGTGGCGTTTGCGGGCGTCCTTGGCCGCAGCCACCGACGCCTCTAGAGCGGCCATCAGGTCAACTACCTTTTCTTCGGTGGGGCCTGCGGCAGATATGACGATTTCTTCGCCTGCAGCTTTGCGGTCGATGAGTTCGAGGATTTGGTTACGGTAGTTGTCTTCGTATTTCTCGGGCTCGAAGGGTTGCGAGAGGCTTTCGATGAGCTGCTCGGCCATGGCTACTTCGGCTTCGGAGAGCTCGATGTCTTCGAGATCGTCGAGTCCATCGATGGTGTCGGCCGCATTGATTTCGTCGGCGTAGACCATGGTGGAGAGCATCAGCTTTCCGTCTCGTACCCGCATGGCGGCAATGTAGGCCTTGGTGCGCATGACGAAGCGAGCTATGCCTACCCGGCCGGCGTCGCCCATGGCTTGGACCAGCAGCGCGTACGCCTTTTTGGCCACGGGGTCTGGTGCCAGGTAGTACGCCGAGTCGTAGAACACGGGGTCGATTTCGCTTTGGAGGACAAATTCTTGGAGGTCGATGGTCCGGCTTGCGAGGGGGTCTAGCGAGGCGAGTTCTTCGTCGCTGAGGGTGACGTAGCGACCCTCGCCAAGTTCGTAGCCTTTGACCTGCTGGCTGTACGGGACTTCTTCGCCGGTGTCGGGGTTGACGCGCCGCTGCTTTACTCGGGTGCCGGTATCGGCGTCGAGGATGTTGAACCGCACGCTCTTTCGGGAAACGGCGCTGTAGAGCTTTACGGGGATGTTGACCAGCCCGAAGCTGATCGATCCGCTCCATATGGCTCGTGGCATTGCGTTCTCCTCGACTTCAGGGTGAGACGGCGTGTCTGTCCCACCGCCTTACCAAGTATGTCGGCAAATGTGGCCCAGGTGATAAATGATGCGGGTCTCATTGAGCACCTGGGCCGCGCCACCGGTTATCGGGTGAAGAAGAGTTGCAGCTCCATGAGGGCGTTGTCTTCGACCGACAAGACCACCGCAGCGGTTGGTTTACCAATGCCGTAGTCGTCCAACAAGATGGGGCCAAGCTCGCCAAATACCACGATTGTGTCACCTACCAATTGGGCGGTGAGCGGTACCGTTTCGCTGCGGGTGACGCCGTGGATGGTGAGGTCACCGGTTGCTTCGACAACGACTTCTCCACCATCTTCGGGCAACTCGCCGAGCTCGATGGGGCTGGTGAGGCTGAAAGCTGCTTCGGGGAAGGCTGCGGTCTCGATGGCCTGGCTACGGATCGCGTTGGTGCGCGAGCTGGAGTCTGTGATCAGCTGGGTCATGTCGACCAAGATGTCGGTCGAGGTGATTGTGGTGCCTTCGATCTCGAGGGTTCCCCTTACCCCAGGGCTTCGTCCCACAACGGTCTTTGCCCCGATGTTGGCCAGCTCTTCGTCGATCCTGAAGCCAACAAAGGTGGCGTCGCAGACATCGGTGAGACAGACGTCGTCGAAGGTGCCAATGGTGGTGTCGACCGTCCACGTGCCGTCGAGTCCTGCGCCAGCGTTGGCGGCATCCTCGCTGGTTCCTTCAGCTTCGCTGGTTCCTTCAGCTTCGCTGTCTTCTGCGGGCGGGTCTGCTTCGGCGCTGCCCGCACCGGCTGCCTCTTCGAGAGCCGCCTCACGGGCCTCGGCGGCATCGGCGGAGTTGACCGACGCCGCTGAGTCGTCGCGGATGAGGAAGTACCAGCCACCAATGGCCACCGCGATGATGGCGATCAAGGCGCCGCCACCGATCATCATGAGTTTGCGATTCCGGTCTGTGGGGGTGGTTTGTTCTGACATTGTTTTCCAGCCTTGCGTATGGTTGCGAGCTGCGAGAAGCGCTCAGTTTCCCACCTGTACGGCCCTTAGCGTCCCGCGGTTCGCGAGTTCTGAAGAAAACCTAGGTATCGAGTAACACGCGGGCCACGAGGTCCATGCCAAAGGCCGTGAGAATGGCCAAGTACAACAACCCGGTGGCCGCCATGACCGCCGAGTACTGCTTCTCGCGCAGCGCGGCCACGGTCACGCCCAGCAAAGCAATGGTGGTTATGACACAGGCGACCCAGAACCATCCCAGGAGACCGTTGTAACCGTCGTCGATGGTGCCGTTGAGCACGGACACCATGCCGGTGGGCCAAAGCAACACAATGAGCTCGGGCAACCAGAGTGCCCCAGTCCAGCGGATCAGCTCATGAATGGGTTCTCGCGACAGACCCGGTTGCACCAAGTACCAGTGGCCGAGCAACATCGCGTCGGTGACAGCCCCGAGAAACAGCGCTCCAACAAACACACGGGCGAGCGACAGCAGCGCTGGGTCACCAGCATCGATACCGGCGGCGAAGAGGCCAACCACACCAACAACGGGGGCCACAAGGTCCAGGTTGGGTGGGAACTCGGGCACGGACTTGTCGAAGCGTTCTTCGTCTTTGTCGATGCCGGTCATGGCCGCCACTCGCGCCGAGCGTTTCTCGACGATTTCGCGTTGACCCGCCACCCCCGCTTTGCGTCGTGTCCACGACACCGCCATAGCGACCGTGGTGGCGGCCAGGACACCCATGGTTGAGATCTCTCGAACCCAGACCGTGTTGAAGTTGAGCCCCACGACCAAGGAGATAATGAGCAGCACCATGTAGCTGAGCCGGATGCTCCAGCCGTAGCCGATGCCTACTTGGCGCCGGCGTCCTGTGATCCACAAGAAGAAAAGGCCGCCAACGGACCATTGCAACAAAACTGTTGCCGCATCGAGCTCAATCATGAAGCGTGGTGCACCCTGTTTAACCGAGCACTGCAAGGTCGTGGTTGACGACGTTGAGCGGGTCGGCCGCAGTATCGGCGGCAACAACGATGTCTTCGAGGCGTGCTCCCCAGGTGTCGGGAACATAGATGCCGGGTTCGATGCTAAAGGCGTTGCCAGCCACAAGGGCTTCTTTGTTGCCCGAGACGATGTAG
>JAUIIS010000399.1 GCA_030431575.1 Acidimicrobiia bacterium
AACGGTTGTCGAGAGGAACCACCCAGAACGTGTCCCAGTCTGCTCGCGCTGACCGCCAGAGTTCTTCGTGCTGAAACGGCGCAATCGCCATGCGGTGCAATGCCAACAACACCTCGGTTCGAGCCATCGCCGATGCCGACCAGACATCGGCCTGGGCCATGGCATCAAGCACAAGCGTGCGCTCGGGGTCTGGCACGTAGCGACGCACAAGCGCACTGGTATCGAGCGCCAGCACCGGTGACCCGCTCACCCCCTGACCTCCTCGACCACTCGTGTGGCGCTGACATCGACGGGCAAGAACGCAGGATCGGGTGGCTCGGGCTTGTCTTTGCGTCCCGGTGGCTCAATAAGTCCCGCGGCGGCGAGATCCTCCAGCGTTGGCGCAGTGGTTGGGCTGAGCGGCGATAGCTGAGCCACAGGCTGCCCGTCGACGGTAACGATGACTCGGTCGCCGGATTCGGCCCGGCGCAGCACCGCAGCCACGTTGTTGCGGAGCTCTCGCACCCCAACCGCTGACGCCACCGGCATGACCCGCCCTGAACTCCCGGCTCGGGGCGGGATTGCGCGCCCGTGTTTGGGCCGGGTTACCTCACCGTGTTGGGACGTGCCAGAAAGCTTGAGCTCATCATCTGTTGGGGTCACCAGTCCATAGTGCCACAAGATCCTGCCGTGTAGCACATGTGTACACACTACGATGCGACAGCAACTCCAAAATGTCGTACGTTAAAGCCCGATCAGACGGGTCAGAGCGGCCCGCACACCCCGGGAGACACCACCGTGAACTTCGCTTTCTCCGAAGAACAAGAACAACTCCGCGAATTTGTCCGCAGCTTCCTCGAAGACAAGTCCTCTGAAGCCGCAGTACGCGAACAGATGGACACCGAGAACGGCTACGACGAGGCCGTTTGGAGCCAAATGGGCGAACAAATGGGCCTCCAAGCGCTCATCATCCCCGAAGAATACGGCGGCCAGGGCTACGGCTACGTAGAACTCATCGTTGTCCTCGAAGAAATGGGCCGCGCCCTGCTGTGCGCCCCGTACTTCTCAAGCGTTGTCCTTGCGGCCAACACCTTGATCCACAGCGGCGACGAAGACGCCAAGAAAGACCTCCTCCCTCAGATCGCCGGCGGCACCATTGCCACGGTGGCCTTCACCGAAGAAAACGGTAAGTGGGACGAATCCGGCATCACCATGCAGGCCACTGCAGCTGGCGACGGCTACACCCTCGATGGCACCAAGATGTACGTCCTCGACGGCCACACCGCCGACATCATCATCGTGGCAGCCCGCACCTCAGCTGGAGTCAGCCTGTTCCAGGTCGCTGCAGACGCCGAAGGCCTCACCCGCACGGCACTGTCCACCATGGACCAGACCCGCAAGCAAGCCAAGCTCGAGTTCTCAGGCACCCCAGCCAAGCTCATCGGCACCGACGGTGGCGGCTGGGACGTGTTGGCCCAGGTCCTCGACCTCGCTGCTGTGGCCCTGGCCGCCGAGCAGGTTGGTGGCGCTCAAATGTGCCTCGACATGGCTGTCGAGTACGCCAAGGTGCGCGTCCAGTTCGGTCGCCCCATCGGCTCGTTCCAGGCCATCAAGCACAAGTGCGCAGACATGCTGCTCGAGGTCGAGTCAGCCAAGTCCGCGGCCTACTACGCCGGCTGGTGCGCAGCAGAACTCAACGACGAACTCGCTTCTACGGCCAGCCTGGCCAAGGCCTATTGCTCTGAGGCGTACTTTCACGCCGCAGCCGAAAACATCCAGATCCACGGCGGCATCGGCTTCACCTGGGAACACCCCGCACACCTGTACTTCAAGCGTGCAAAGAGCTCCGAACTGCTCTTCGGTGATCCCAGCTACCACCGCGAGCTACTCGCTCAGCGCATCGGCATCTAAGGCCACCCCGGGCATCGCCCCGGCTAGCTCACCGCATGAGTCGTCGCCTCCGGGCGGCGGCTCATGCGCCGTTTTGCTATCTCCTGGCTCCTGGGGTCAGACCCTCAACGTTGACCCCGATGTGCGCACCAGCGGCAGGCAACCAGCCCTGGGGGTCAAGGTTGAGGGTCTGACCCCAAGGTCAAGGTCGCGTCGGCAGGCAGCGACCAGTCGATGGGTTCTCGGCCAGCTTCCACCAGCGCTGCGTTGATCTTCGAGAAAGGGCGACTACCCAAGAAACCACGGTGCGCCGACAGCGGCGATGGGTGCGGGGCTTCGACAACCACGTGACGACTGGTATCAACAAAGGCCTTCTTCTTGCGGGCAGACGCTCCCCAAAGCACAAACACCACCCGTTCGGGTTTGGTGTTCACCAACTTGATGACCTCGTCGGTAAACACCTCCCAGCCCTTGTGCTGATGCGAGCCAGCAGCGCCGGCGCGCACCGTCAACGATGTGTTGAGCAACAACACGCCCTGGCGAGCCCACGCCTCGAGATTCCCGTGATTGGGCGGCACGATTCCTAGATCAGCGTGCAGCTCCTTGAAGATGTTGGCTAGCGACGGAGGAATGCGCACGCCACGTCGCACCGAAAAGCACAATCCATGCGCCTGGTAGGGCCCGTGATAAGGGTCCTGGCCAAGCATCAGGACCTTGACGTCGCTAAATGGCGTGAGGTGCAAGGCCGCAAAGACCTCGTCATGCGGTGGGTAGACCTCGTGACCCTTGCGCTCGGCCTGAACAAAGGCCTGAAGCTCTGACCAGTACGCCTTGTCGAACTCCGAACGCAGCAACGGGTTCCAGTCGGTCTTCATGACCAGCCATGCTATTCGGCTGTGATGACCAGCCGCTCTATTCGTCCGCGGTGGCCCGCTCGGTTTCTACCTGCACCACCTGCATCGTGACCGCGACGTCCTCGTTCAACTCGTCGGCGAGGTGCACCGCGACATCGTCGGCGTTCGGCATGCTTGGAGACTCGGTAACCACAATGTCGATTGCCAGCGTGTCCCCCACCCGTTCGGTGGTCACCCCAACCACCTCGGCCGACCAGCTGGCGTCGTTGACATAGGCCTGCACCTCGGCTTCAACTTCCAGGCTGGGGTCCCCAGCAGGCAAGACGCTGCTTCTGGTGAAATGGAGTGGCAAGACCATGATGATTACCGCGACCGCAGCCCAGCGCATGCCTCCCGCTATGGCACCACGTCCTTGCAACAACCGCGTCCCGGGCAGTCCACAGATGAGAAACGTGATCGCGGCGGCCATCACAATGCCGATGACGTTGGCGATAAACAACAAGAGCGCA
>JAUIIS010000400.1 GCA_030431575.1 Acidimicrobiia bacterium
TCTTCGACCCGCACGCACAGCACCAGCTGGCGATGCTGGCCCCGGTCGAGTTCGGCGCCGTGGGTCTCGGCCCAGATCTCGTTGAAGCGCTCCCAGCGCATCTTCACGAACGAATAGTGATTGTTCCAGAACACGCCGCCCCATCCCATCTTGGGCACCTGTTCCAGCGTCGGTGGAGAGGTGATGGCCTGCCAGGTTTCATACGGGTACAGCGGGCGAGGCACCAGCGTGAGCTCTTCGACAAAACCACCGCGGTCGGGGATTCCGGGAGGCGGGAAATCGTAGACGTCGCCGTGGAACGAGAACGTCTCTTGATCCAGCGCCATCTTGATGACCTGCATGGCCTCGTCGAACTGCTTCCGGTTGAGTTCGTCCGCGGCGGCCTGGTCGGGGTTGTCGAAGCTGCCGATCTTCGTACCCAACACTTCGGCTTCTCGGGGCACCGTGCCTCGGCCAACGCCAAGAATGCCGCGCCCACCAGAGATGTTGTGCAATGTGGCAAAGTCCTCGGCCAACTTCAGTGGATGCCACTGGGGCACAATGTTGAAGGCCATACCAATACGAATCTGCTCGGTGCGTTCGGCCATGATGGCACCCAACAAAATGCCGTTGGGTACAACCTCGTAGCCCTCGTACTGGAAGTGATGTTCGGTCAACCAGTACGAGTCGTAGCCCAGCTTGTCGGCGGTGACTGCGGCATCGACAATCTGCTCGGTGGCCCGCCACATTTCTTCATTGGTGAACCGCCGATCGGTGGGTGCTGGCGGGCCAGCGCCCGCATCGTCCATTTCGACGCCGCCAAAGAGAAAGATTCCGGTACGCATACGCACCACCATAGAAGCTTCGACCAGCAGTGTCGTCTTCAGCGGCTAGTACCGAGTTAGCTATCAATAATCTGTCGCCTTAGCGCACCACAGCAGCTCCACGGAGCGCGATACTGCAGCTATGGCCTCACAAACCGCAATCATCACCGGAGCCGGTCGCGGCATCGGACTCAAGATCGCCGAAGCCCTTGTAGGCGCCGGCTACGCCGTGCTGGGCCTTGACCGCAACAACGACGTTGTTCAAGCTGCCAAGGACGTGGGCGCCATCGGCATAGCGGCCGACCTCGCAGACCCAGCAGCCGCCGCTGGTGCGATCGCTTCGGCCATCGACCAGCTCGGCGGTGTCCACCTGCTGGTCAACAACGCCGGCATTTTCCGCTCCACACCGCTGCTGGAGATCTCCGCAGACGAATGGGACACCGTCATGGCGGTCAACGCCCGAACCATGTTGACCACAACCCAGGCTGTCGTCCCCGCAATGAAAGCTGGCGGCGGGGGCGTCATTGTCAACATGGCTTCAATGGGCGGCAAAGAAGGCGAGCCTGGCCAGGCACATTATGCCGCTTCCAAAGCCGCCGTTATTGCGCTAACTCGCGTATCGGCAATGGAGCTGGGCCCAGCAAACATCAAGGTCAACTGCCTGTGCCCCGGCTACGTGCTTACCGATATGGGTGCAGAAACACGCGATCCAGACCTGATTGCGCAGTGGGAAGCCCGGTCGCCCTTAGGGCGTCTGGCCAGCACAAACGACGTCGCTGGGCACGTCACGTTCCTGGCTTCGGAAGCCGGCGCCTACGTGACTGGTCAAGCAATCAATATCAACGGCGGCATGATCATGTATTAGCGGCCTCCGCTGCTCGGGTTGTCCCAGGCACCGTACACTGCGCCGACCATCGCACTTTCTAGAGCCAAGCTAGGAGCTGCTGAACACCTGCTGTCGTCCAAGCCGAAGCCAGGGGCTCGGCTTCGGTGCGCTTGAGTGAGCGGCAAGCGTCACCTAGGGTGCGCGGTGGCGAAAACGCCTAGGCAGACACCGGAAACATAGACTTAACATGCCCGACATGCGCCTTGAACACTTGCCTCCGTATCGTGAGGCTTCGTTATGACCCACCTGGACCAAAGCGTCACAGCACCGACGCCTAGCACCGAGCCTCGCCTGTCGTTTTCTGACGTCGAGATGGTCTTCCCCGACGGCACGCACACCTTGACCGACGTGTCGTTCGATGTGCACCCAGGCGAGTTCGTCACCGTGGTGGGCCCATCGGGTTGTGGCAAATCCACGCTGCTGCGCATAGCGTCCGGGCTCGAAACCGAAACCGGCGGCACCGTCGTGGTAGATCGCTCCAACATTGGTTTCGTGTTCCAGGACGCAACGCTGCTGGACTGGCGCGTGGTTAAGGACAACGTCGAGCTGTTCGCAGAACTCCACGACATGCCTCAAGAAGAGCGCAGCCAACGCTCTCAGCACGCCATCGACCTCGTAGGACTGTCCGGGTTTGAGCAGCACTACCCCAGAGCGCTGTCGGGTGGCATGAAGATGCGGGCCTCCATCGCCCGGTCGCTCATGATGTCGCCACCGGTGTTCTTGTTCGACGAACCCTTTGGAGCCTTGGACGAGATCACCCGCGAGAACCTCCAAGCGGAACTCATGGACCTGTTCGTCAGCGAAAACTTTGCGGGTCTGTTCATCACGCACTCCATCTACGAAGCTGTCTATCTCTCCACCCGAGTGCTGGTGATGTCCAACCGTCCTGGCCGCATCGTGGCCGACATCGCTGTGCCATTCGACTATCCCAGATCCCAAGACCTCCGCTTCGACCCGGCCTTTGCCGAACTCGCTGGCCAGGTATCGCACGAGCTGCGGGGGGCGCACTGATGACTGCACAAGATCTCACGCTGGCCATGGACCCAACAGGAGGCGCCTTGGCCAGCACCAGCCACCGAGACGGCGACAGCCGCAAGGGCCTTGCCGACTATCTCGGGCCCGCGCTGGTGTTCGTGTTCTTCATTGCGTTCTGGTACGCCGCTCCGTACCTGTTCTTCTCGGACCGCAAGTTCCTTATCCCTCCCCCACACGATGTCATCTATGTCGGCTTCCTCGAAGACATGAACATGGGCCAGCTATGGGCGCTGGTCAAGATGGTGGTCAACGACATCGTGCCGTTCTGGAGCTTCGACCCGGGTCTGGACACCGACATCGTCTTCGTGAAGAACATGGAAGCGCTTTGGCTCACCACCAAGGTGGCGCTGGTGGGGCTGTTCTTTGCCATCGTCCTTGGCGGCATGGTGGCCATGGTCATGAGCCAAGCCAAGTGGATCGAGAACGCGTTCTTCCCCTACCTCATCGCTCTGCAAGCGGTACCGATCTTGGCGCTTGTGCCGCTGATTGGTTCCATCTGGGGGTTCGG
>JAUIIS010000401.1 GCA_030431575.1 Acidimicrobiia bacterium
GAACAAACGATCTCCGAGAAGATCGTGACGTACGACTTCGCCCGCCTCATGGACGGCGCCACCGAAGTCAAGTGCTCCAAATTCGCGGAGGCCATCGCCGATAGGTTGTGAGCGAACCCGGCCGGGCTTCGCCCGATCTTGCCGTCTTCGCTTGATCTTGCCAGCTTCGCTTCACAACTATCTTCGCCGCAAGGCTCGTTCCGCTGCGCTTCTTTCGCGCTACGGATGGCGTGAGCTCAGCGCTCGGCCCTTCGCGCCGTGATTGCCAATGGGGTCGGGTGTGGTGCATTTCATTTCGATGGTTGGCGTTGGTTACGCGGTGGGTACGAAATGAAATGCACCACACCCGACCCCGAACAAGTGGCGGCCTGTCAGGTGGGTAGAACGCGCTGCGTGGCGGTGGTGCTTGAAAGCCGTTAGCCCCCGATCGGTGTGGCGCGGACGAAGCGGGGATTTGGCGAGTTCGGAGGAGCGCGTCGGGTGTGACCTATTTGTCGGCGCTGGGCAACAGCGGGGCGGTAGCGTGGTTTGGCCGTGTCGCAGATAGACCAGACTTCCGACGAGCCGGTACCGCATCTGTTTCGACGCGGGGCCAGGCTGATCACACGCTCGTTTCGCTTGCGTCCGGTGCCGCACGCCATAGCCATCACTGGTGCGTGTCTGTTCTCGGTGGCTGCGGTGGCGTTCACGTTGGTTATGGGTTGGACCACCGACGAAGTCATCGTGCCCGCGCTTGACGGGAGTGGTGCAGACAACAAAGACGTGTGGATTGCGTTGACGCTGTTGGTCGGCGTCGGCTTCATCCGCGGGCTCGGCGCAGTGGTGCGGCGCTACTTCTTGGCGACGGCTCGCTACGGCACCGAGGTCGAGTGGCGACGCCAACTCTTTGGGCAGTTCCTCGACCTGCCCATGTCGTTTCATCGATCGCGGCCAACCGGAGAGCTGCTAGCTCATGCCGACAACGACATGATGGTGGCTTCCATGGCCCTCATGCCGTTGGCGTTCTCGTTCGCCACCGTGGTTTTGATCCTGATTGCCCTCGTCAGCCTGTTGCTTATCAACCCGGTGCTGGCCCTCATCGCTGCGGTCCTGTTTCCGGTGCTTGGGATTATGAACCACCTGTATTCACAGCGAGTCGTGGCCCCCGCCAGCGCGGCGCAGGCTGCGGTGGGCGACACCTCTTCCATTGCCCACGAGAGCTTCGACGGGGCCATGGTCATCAAAGCCCTGGGGCGCGAGGACAACGAGGTGACCCGGCTGAGGGTTGCGGCTACCAAGATCCGCGACGAACGCCTGACCGTGGGTCGGCTTCGCGCCGCCTTTGAGCCCGCCATAGATGCGCTCCCGAACCTGGGCATCATCGCAGTGCTCGCCCTTGGCGCAGTTCTGGTGGACGAGGGGTCGCTGTCTGTTGGCGATCTCGTTGGGGCTATGGCGCTGTTCACCATGCTCGCGTTCCCGATGCGAGTCGTTGGTTTCTTCCTTGAAGAACTGCCGCGCTCGGTTGTGGCGCTGGACCGGATCGACTCGGTGCTTGACGTGCAACGGGCCCAGCCGGTAGTGGCTACTCCCGCGCCGCTTCCCGATGGCCCACTGGGCGTGACTGCCACCGACCTCGAGATGTCTCACGGTGACAACAAAGTGTTCGATGGCCTCAACTTCGATGTGGCCCCCGGCGAAGTAGTGGCCATTGTTGGGCCCACCGGCATCGGCAAGTCCACGCTGGCCGACATTCTGGTTGGACTTCAAGACGCCGACGCGGGCGCCCTCTCGATTGGAGGGGTGGACACTACCCACCTCAACAACGAGCACCGAGCCGGCGCAGTGGCCGTCGCATTCCAAGAGGCGTTCTTGTTTGCGGACTCCATTCACGAAAACGTCGCGCTCGGTCGCGACGTTGGCCTCGATGAAGTGTGGTGGGCGTTGACCATGGCTGGCGCCGACCAGTTTGTCCGGGACCTGCCCGAAGGCATCGACACCATTGTGGGCGAACGGGGTGTGTCGCTCAGCGGCGGACAACGCCAGCGGGTGGCCTTGGCCCGAGCTCTGGTTGGGCGCCCTCGTGTGGTGTTCCTCGACGATTCAACCTCTGCCGTCGACCCAGCCGTTGAGGCCAAGATTCTCGACAATCTGCGTGGCGACGAACTTGATGTGACGTTGCTAGTGGTGGCACACCGCCTTTCCACCATCAAGCTGGCCGACCGGGTCATCTTCTTGGCCGGCGGCAAGGTTGGTGGCACCGGTAGCCACACCGAACTCATGAACGATCCCCGGTATGAACGCCTGGCACGGGCCTACGAAGACGAGGGGGTGGTGCAGTGACCGCTACCCGCCCCCGTCGCAAACGACGCGACGAGCCTTTCGCTGCAGGCGACTCGCCCCTGACCCTCACCGAGATCGACGAGGGTGCCAGTGGCGTTGGCGCCATGTCGGTGCTGCGTCAGGGCCTCGCCGCCAGCCCCGAACTAAAGAAGGGCGCACTGTTCACCGTTGGCATGGCGATCGCTGCTGCCTTTGGCCGCCTCGTGATTCCGATCCTTATCCAACAGACGCTCGACCGTGGTTTCGATCCCGACACGGGGCTCGACAAGAGCTTCGTCTACTCGGCCTGCGTCGCAGCCCTGGTTGTTATAGCTGCGGTGTTTGTGGCCTCACGAATCACGTATCTGCGCCTCGTTCAGGTGGCCGAGACCATGCTGCTTGAGCTTCGGGTGCGTACGTTCTCGCACATCCACAAGCTCAGCCTCGCCGACCACACCGACGCCCGCAAAGGCGTGCTCACCGCGCGCGTGACCAGCGATATCGAAACGCTCTCGCAGTTTGCCCAATGGGGTGCCATTGCTTGGGTGGTGAACGGCGTAGTCATCGTGGGCACATTGGTGGTGATGGCCGTCTACAGTTGGGTGCTGACCCTTGTGGTCCTCGCGGTGTACGTTCCGCTGCTGCCCATCTTGCGTGTGGTGCAGCGACGCCAGTTCGAGGCGTACAACCAGGTGCGTGGCCGGGTGGCTAACACCATGGGTGCCGCCTCCGAGGCCGTATCTGGCGCCCCGGTCATCAAGGCGTACGGGTACTCCGAGGTGGTTCGAGACCGTCTAGACGACGCCAACGTCGAGCAGTTCCGGACCCAACGCAGCGCCTACAAATGGTTCGCGTGGATGGCGCCGCTGACCGATGGCTTTAGCTCTGTGGCGCTGGCGGCCGTTGTTGGTGTCGGAGTGTGGGCCGGT
>JAUIIS010000402.1 GCA_030431575.1 Acidimicrobiia bacterium
CGAGCGCGACCAGATCCGTCTCATAGCCGAGCACCACGCACGCCACCTACCTCCAGGCGACCTTGAGGTGTTGGGTTACGACAAGTTTGTGGCGCAGCTGGAAAGGGGAGTGGCTGCGCACCACGCAGGCATGGTCCCTGCCTTCAAGGAGGCTGTTGAGCAGTGCTTCGTGGCCGGGCTGGTCAAGTTCGTCTTTGCTACCGAGACGTTGGCCCTGGGCATCAACATGCCCGCCAGGGCGGTGGTGATCGAACGACTCACCAAGTACAACGGCGACGGCCACGAGTTTTTGACTCCACTGCAATACACACAGCTCACCGGCAGGGCTGGCCGGCGCGGCATCGACGACCACGGCTACGCCATTGTGTTGTGGTCACCGTTTGTGAAGTTCGAACAAGTGGCAGATCTGGCTTCTAGCCAATCGTTCGCGTTGCGTTCGGTGTTTCGCCCCACCTATAACATGGCGGTCAACCTCGTCCGGCTCCACGACCGCTCCGGAGCCCACCGGCTGCTTGACCTCTCGTTTGGACAGTTTCAAGCCGACCGCGATTTGACGGTCATGAACAAGCGACGGCGCAAACTCGAACGCGAGCTGGCCGAGGTGGAGGCCGAACTTCGAAACCAAGGCGTCGATCCAGACAACATCCCTCAGCCACCCAGTCGCGGCGAGGTTGCCGCAGCCAAGCCCGCCGTGGCCGCCATCCTGGCTGACCTTCGGCCCGGCGACGTGATTGCGAGTCCGGACCGTGCAAAGGATGACCCGGCGGCCGTTCTGTCGGTGGGCTATCGCAAAGGCGGCGAGGTCAAAGTGCGCCTGGTGGCCCGTTCTCATCGGCGCATGACGCTCACCGCCGACGATTTTGAGACCCCGCCTATGGTCATCGGCACGGTAGTGATGCCCGTTCCGTATCAGCCCAACAATGGAGCCTTCCAACACGAAGTCGCTCGCAAGCTCCAGCGGGCTCGTCTCACCAAGCGTCGCCGCGAACGCGCTGGCGCGGTTAGTCCAGCACCCAAAGCCGGCCCGGGCCGCCCAGATGAGTGGCGCCACTACCGCAAGCGTGTCGACGACAAGCGGCGCCAGCTGGCTCGCATCAACCAACGGATACGAGGGAGGACCAACCGACTTTCTCGCCAGTTCGACGACATTGTCGGCATCTTGTCGCACCGCGGCTACATATCGGACTGGGAAACCACCGCATGGGGCGAGATGCTGCAAGGCATCTTCCACGAGACCGACCTCGCCGTCGCTGAGGCGCTACGGCTCGGCGTATTCGACGACCTCACTGCACCTGAGCTTGCGGCGTTGGCCTCGTGTTTCACCTTC
This sequence comes from Acidimicrobiia bacterium, assembly GCA_030431575.1. Classification (GTDB taxonomy): domain Bacteria; phylum Actinomycetota; class Acidimicrobiia; order Acidimicrobiales; family UBA8592; genus JAUIIS01. The sequence goes on from JAUIIS010000402.1 coordinate 1,328, forward strand.
GAGCATCGGGGGCCGGGTAGTTCGGCTGAGCCAAGGATTCGGTCTCGACGTCTCCGCGAGAAACTCGCCGCGCTCCAAGACATCGTCGATGACGTTCGCGCCGACGAGGCCGAGGCTGGGGTGGCGCTGACCCGCTCCATCGACGCCGGGTTCATGGCAAGCGCAGCAGGGTGGGCCGGGGGAGAGGCGCTGGTGCAGATTCTCGACGACGAAGAAGTGACCGGCGGCGATTTTGTGCGCCAGGTTCGTCAACTTGTCGATCTCCTTCACCAGATCGGGTCGGTAGCACCGGCCAAGGCCACCCGACGCTGTGCCCATGAGGCCGCCAATGCCCTCCACCGCGGGGTTGTGGTTGCCTCGACCATGGCCGACCAGGCCGATCAGGCCGACGGGGAGACCGACACCTGATGCTGCGGCCCGGCGAACCGTGGGGGAGCCTGGGTGTGCTTGAGCCAAGCGCGCCGGTTTTCTCCAACGACAGGGACCTGGCCACGTTCATACAGCCTTTCGTCATGAACGACGCAAGTAACAGGGCCACGCCCGTCGTTGGGCTCGCAGGTGGAGACCTCTGTGCCACCCTTGGGGGGCGGGGCGACGTAGCCGATCGCCTGGGCTGCAAGACCATGCTGTTGCCGGTAGACGTTGGGCTGGCAGTGGTTGACGGCCAGGCGCAGCACGCGTTCGTCGCTCACGTGCTTTGGCGGGCGAGGTTCTGGCGGGGACCAGCCGTGGCCGCCATGAACGCCGATCTTCTCGGGGCGTGGCGTCCAGCGCCGCGGGCGCACCCGGGCGACGGCAAGCTCGACGTGGTCCAAGGGCAACTGGGTTTGCGTGAACGTCTCATAGCGCGCAAGCGGGCCCGTACCGGCGATCACGTACCCCATCCCGATATCGCCATAGCTCGAACTACTCAAACAAGCATTACCCTGCGGCGACGCCCTCTCTGGATCGATGGAACCAACGTGGGCTCCTGTGCGCGGCTCGAGCTATCGCTAGCCCCCCAGGCGGTCCTGGTCGCGGTGTGAGCAGCTCGCCTCTGCGAAGCCTTTGGCCTGTTTGAGGGGCCACAAGCCAAGGGGACAGCTAGCATGGGATCATGCGCACGTCCTGGCCCCAGACGCTTCAAAGCGAGATGGTCCCCAACCTTGGCCCGCTCGCGGCCTAACCTCGCCGTTCGTGAGCGTCTACGTCGCAGAGCAGTGGAGCGATGAGGAAGCCGATGTGCTTCGTCGTTATTTCACCAACCTTGACCAGCCGGTCTTTGCGTTGGTCAATCTCCCCGAAGTCGTCAAGGGCGCCCTGTTCGCCCGCTATAGCCGCTCGCCAAAGAGCTTGCGGCGCTTGTTTCTCGATGAGTTCTTGGGCGACCTCGACATCAGCGGCGATGCAAGCATCGATGCCACGATTGGTTTGTCGCACGCCGAAAAGCTCTACCACCGCATCTTCTTCGAGTACGGCGACGACTCTGTTGCCCAGTTAGGCGGAGTACACCTCGCCTGTGAGCAGGCGTCAAACGTGCTCACGAAGGTGCTCGAGTGGGGGCGGCTCATGAGCTACCTCGAGCAGTCCACGCGCTACATCGCTTACGACAGCCGTATTGGTGGTCGTTACCGTTACTACCGCGATCCCGACGTCTTGCAGTCGAACCTCGGCACCCGATACGTGGGCGACATGGACCGCATCTTCGACACGTACGCCGACCTTGTGTCGCCGATGCAGGACTATGTGCGGTCCCAGTTTCCCAAGCACGCCGACGACTCCGACCTCGTGTATCGCCAAGCCGTCAAGGCGAAGGCATTCGACGCACTCCGAGGCCTGCTTCCCGCAGCGTCGGTGTCCAACGTGGGCATCTACGGCACCGGACAGGGCTATGAAGCGCTGTTG
>JAUIIS010000403.1 GCA_030431575.1 Acidimicrobiia bacterium
CAAAAAACAGGTTGGCTACCGTAATATCGCGCAAGGAAGGAACTTTTTTAATCGGCCGGTTGATCACTTCCTTGAAATTATCCGCCGTTTCGAAGATGAGTTGGATATCGGCTTCGGTGATGGTCATAGCTACCCCAGGGGTCTTGGCAACCGCGACAGTCTGCCAGGAATCCGGGCGGCCTATCCAACCAACTGGTACACGGTGATGTGACGTTCGCTGGTAGTTGTGAATGGTTGCTTGTCCCAGGTGCTCCAACGGTCTTGAAGGCGAAGGCCGTTGGCGGCGCAGAGCTGATCGAGCTGGCCCGGGTGCAGGTAGCGAATCTGCCACGGATACCTGGCGACCGGGCCTCCTGCGGGTTGGTGGATGTGGACTCCGCTGACCACTTGGGTTTTTGGGTCGCGTAGCGACGTGGTGAGTACCCGGCCGCCGTGGCCGTCGCTGCGTGCGGTTTCGTCGTAGAAGCGTTGCGTTGGTTCGGGGCTGGGGACGAAGGCTTCGACAACGAGTCGACCTCCGGGCGCCAGTGCCGCGACCACGTTGGCCAGGCAGCGGCGTTGTGCTTGGCCGCAGGTGAGGTTGAAGAGCGTATTGAAGGCCACAAACGCCATCCCAAACCTGGCGCCACCGAACGGCAGCGCCGCCATGTCGGCCTGGACTAGGCCCAGGTTGGGGCCTGGCGCTTTGGCAGCACAGCGGGCGAGCATGGACGCCGACGCGTCGACCCCCACCACCGAGTGGCCCAGCTTGGCGATCGGGATGGCCAGCCGCCCTGTCCCCACGCCCAGCTCGAGGCTGATGGAGCCGCGGAGCACGAGTTCGTTGAGTGTGTGCACGGTGGCGTCGACGTCGGTGATGTCGCTGTACCAAGCGTCGTAGATGCCGGCGAACGTTTCCCCGTACGCCGCTGCGTCTTCCAGAGCCATGGCCTCAGCGTAGGGGTGTCCGTGGCTAGGCGGCGTCTTGTTGGTGGTGGCCAGAACCGAGGGTGCACGGCGGGCGGGGGCGGGCGCGTCACAATGGAGTCGCCATCTAGCGCCGTGAGGCGGAGCGTCTGTGTCTGAGCCAGGACAAGAGTCAACCACTGCGGGGCCAGCTTGGGCGCTGCCCGAGGCTGCGCCCGACACGGTCAATGACATCGCGCCCCACATTGCGGCCGTGCTGGGTGGGGTCGGGGCGGCGACTGGCGCGAACGGATTTCCGTCTGGCGACAAGCATGCCGAGATTCCGCCTCTGGCCAGCTTCGATCAGCCTCTGACGTTGGCCGACGTATTGGACGGCAGCTTCGAGATCATGAAGGCGCGGCCACGGGCGGTGTTCTTGTTGGCCGCATCGGTGCTGTTACCGGTGGCAGTTGCGGTGGTGCTGGTGGACCCGTCGCTGCTAGGCGGCGACGCTTTGGCTGCACTGACAGACTCCAGCACGTACGAAGATGGTGCCGCCAGCACCGACAGCAACTTTGGTGTGTCGATACTGGCCACGCTGGTCAGTTCGTTTCAGGTGACGTTGTTGGCTGCGCCGTTGGCGGTGATGGTTGAGGGCTGGTCTCGTGGCCGCGACATTGGCCCTTGGCAAGCGGTCAAAAGCGTGGGTTCGGGCTGGATTTGGTTGGTGATTGCGTTTGTGCTGACCCATATTGCGCAAGCAGTCGGAGCAGTGTTTTTGGTGTTGCCTGCGGTTGCGTTGATGGCCTTGTTTTCGGTGACGGCGCCAGCGCTAGCTATCGAGCATTTGAACGCTGGCCGAGCCATTAGCCGTTCGTGGCAACTGGTCAAGAGTCGTTTCTTTCCCACGCTTTGGGTCAACCTCTTGTCGGCTGTTATCGCGGGAACGCTTTCGTTTCTGTTGGCACTTCTGCCGCTGGCGATTGTCGAACTCTTCGGGCTAGGCGGCGAGCAGTATGCGGCAGCATTGGGATCAGTAGGGGCCGGCCTGGTGGCGCTGCCATTCACAGCTGGGGTGGCGGTCATGTTGTACTTCGACCTACGCATCCGGATCGAAGGCTTTGACTTGGATTTGGCGTTGGATCGCCACTTCGCAACCGATGAAGTTCCGGTCAGGTGAGGATGAGGTTCCAAGAGCTGCCGTTGCCCGAGCCCCAACCCGACGATGTTCGGGGTCGAGCCGACGACATCATGGCGCGGGCCGAGTTCAACGAGTCCGAGTCCATCTTGGACAGGTTGGGCCGTTGGCTCGAAGAAGCCTTGGGCGAGATCTTCCAGGCGCTCAGTGGCGGGGGAGCCGGAACGGTGGTGGCGTGGGTAATCATGGCCGCTGCGATTGCCGCGGCGGCGTTCCTGGTAACCAAGATCCGCCGACCCACCGGCCTGGTGCGGCACAAGAGCACCGAGGTCAGCGTGGTGACCCAGAGCGCGGTACTCGAACCGGCCAGGTCGGCAGACGAATGGCGCTCGCTGGCCGACATCTTTGCTGGGGAGGGCAACTTCGATGAGGCGTTGCGGGCCCGCTACCGGGGCCTGCTAGCGGCGCTCTTCGATGGCGGTGTCCTTGAAGATGTCGCTGGGAGAACCCCAGGCGAATACCGCGCCGAGATGGTTGCTCAGCACCCGGCAGCCAGCGCGAGCTTTGGTGCTTTGACGGACCGGTTTGAACAGGTTTGGTACAGCCCCGACGTGGCGTCCAGTGATGACCTGGTGCGCTTTGGGCAAGCCGAAGCACAGGTGCTTGGGGCACTTGCGCCAGCGGAGACAGGGACAGGGGCGAGCGCATGAACGAACGCCGAACCAACATTGGAATTTGGGTCCTGTTGGGTGTAGCGGTTGGCGTTGCCGCATTGTTGTTGACGAACGACACCAACGACCGGCCGCTGGACCCGAAGAGCGTGGCTCCCGATGGCGCCAAGGGCATTGTGGATCTGGTCAAGAGTTACGGCGCCGATGTGCAGCTGGGGCGCAGCATTCCAGGTGGCCAGCAGAGGGCGATCCTGTTGGACGACAACTATGGCCTCGATGACCGGGAACGGGTATCTGACTGGGTGCGTGCTGGGGGCGTGCTTGTGGTTGCAGATCCATTCTCGCCGCTGACCCCGGCCCTGGGGGGCGACGGGGGCGACATCGGCTGCTCGGTGCCGGCGCTTGGCGGGGTTGGCAGCGTTGCGGGGGTGACGAGAGCCTTTGTGGCGCCTCCCGACGGCACGGTCTGTTTCGACGGAGCGGTCGCTGTCGATCAACTTGGGGACGGCG
>JAUIIS010000045.1 GCA_030431575.1 Acidimicrobiia bacterium
GCCCAGCATGCGCGGGAGGTCCCGGCGCCCGGCAAGCCCCCCGGGGACCCCGCGCTCGACGCCCCGGCCCTCGAGGAGAGCGAGCCGATCCCCGGTGAGCGCGTCGACCCCGAGACCATCCCGGCCACTATCTTGTGGGAAACGCATTCCACCGAAGTCCGTGAGAACGTCGTCAGCGACTCCCGCGTGGCCGACCTGGCTATCGGCACCGTCGAAGGCAATCCTGGCGAACTTGGCAACTGCTGGGCGGACAACACCTTCGACACATCTGCGCCAAACAACATTGAAGTGGTGGGGGCCTGCGACGGCTCCGGCGAGGGCGACTGGAACGATGGTCCGCTGAACGTGTTGGGATGGCTGGGCGAAGAGCACCCACCGCCAGGTGACTACAAAACCACACCGGAACCGGGCCCCCAAGAAAACATGCCAGACGCGGCTACGGCGCCGGCTCGCCCAGCTACCGACGTTCCCTTCGCAGTCGATGTTGATGCAATCACTGTCCCAGACGCACCCGAGTAACGCCTTAGCTGCGCTTTGCATTGTCGTGCTTAGCGTCGTCTCGGCGGGGTGCTTCACAAGCCCGTCCGGTTCGGCTTCGGCAGTTGGAGGCCCGCAGGGCCGCATCCCTCAGTTTGTGGTCGCGTGCGAGCTCTCCCATATTGCGCCCGACGATCCCATTGTCGTCCCTGGTCGTCCCGGGGCAAGCCACGTGCACACCTTCTTTGGCGCCAGCGGGGTTCATGCGTCCAGCACGTACGAGAGCCTGCTGGCATCGGACACCACCTGTGACCAGAAACTGGACACGGCCTCGTATTGGGCGCCCGCACTGCTTGCGAACGATCGCATCGTCGAACCGGCTGGATTGCGGGCCTACTACCGTCCGGGGCCCGACATCGATCCGGTCACGGTGCAACCGTATCCGCCTGGCCTGATGCTGATCGCCGGCGATGCAACGGCACGGGGCCCGCAGCCGGTGGAACGCGTAGGCTTTTCCTGTGGTGATGGCGGCACTCGCCAACCCAACGCCCCCAACTGCGACGACGGTCATCCGTTGACGTTGACCGTGGTATTCCCTGACTGCTGGGATGGCGAACGAACCGATAGCCCGAGCCACACCGAGCATTCGGCCTACAGCAGCAATGGGGCCTGTCCAGCCGGACACCCGGTGGCGATACCTCAGTTGCTTCTAGCGATGGAATACCCGTATGAAGGCCCCTCCGACGCACTGGCATTGGCGTCGGGCCCGCTGTACACGGCTCATGCAGACTTCTGGAATGGCTGGGATCAAGACAAGCTTGTCACCGAGGTGACCTTGTGCATCAACCGATCGCTCGTGTGCGGAGTGCACAACTAACCCGTTCGCTAACACGAGACCCTGTCTTGGTCCCCAAGCATCCAGGCAGCTACTAGGGCGGCTATTGCTTGAAACGGCCTCGCCTGTAGCGATCTGCTTCCATCAACTCGACCTCGTGCGCGCCTGACACCACGATGTGCGGGTCGGGGACGTGGTCGATGTCCATGTTGCGATCCTCGTAGTCCACGGCGTCAAGGATGGCCCGCATCGAGTTGAGGCGTGCCAAGTGCTTGTCCTCTGAGCGGATGATGGTCCACGGGGTCTGCGGAGTGTGGGTGCGTTGGAGCATTTCGTATTTACGCTCCGTGAACTCGTCCCAGTAGCTCTGCGCCTGAACGTCGATCTCGCTGAGCTTCCATTGGCGAAGTGGGTCGTCGCGACGACGGTCGAACCGACGCTGCTGCTCTTTCTTGGAGACCGAGAAGTAGAGCTTCACCAAAATTGTGCCCTGACGAACCAGGTCCTTTTCGAAGCCAACGACACCGCGCAAGAAGTTCCGGTGCTCTTCTTCTGTGCAGAAGCCAAAGATCGGCTCCACCATCGCCCGGTTGTACCAGGACCGATCAAAGAGCACCATCTCGCCGCCGTGGGGAAACTGCTCCACATAACGCTGCAGGTACCACTGACTTCGCTGTTCCTCGGTTGGTTTGCCCAACGCCACGACCCGATAGTGCTTTTCGTTCATGTAGCGGGCCACGCGACGGATGGTGCCGCCCTTACCAGCAGCGTCGCGACCCTCGAAGATCACGATCATCCGCTTGTCGTGGATCTCAAGGTGTTTCTGCAGCTTCAATAGTTCAACCTGGTACGGCTGAAGCTCGCGCTCCTTGCGATCGCGTCGGATCAGTTTCTGCGCCCGCTTGCGTTCTGCGGCGAGCTGGTCCTTAAGCGAACGGATCTTTGCCGCATCACTGCCAGCGCTCGAGTCCTTCGCCGGTTTGCCGCCGTTGTCTTTGTCAGCCTTCGACTTCTTTTTCGACACTGGTTCACCCTGGGCTGCGTCGTTGCTCAGATAGCAGGGTCTCTGCTAGCTCCTTGCTATCTCATCGGCCGATCCTGGTGTTAATTGACCGCCCTTTCCCGGAGAACGAGTCCTGATGCTGCTCGTGGCCGGTGGTTTGCCCGGTGGGGTTCTCACCGACTGCGCAAACACGCATCAGTTCGGCGCCAGCTACGGAGCAGGGTTCGGCGTCTGGCTGGGTGGGCTCAGCCAGTGCACTAGTCCAAGTGCTGATCGAGGAAGTCTCCGACGACGCCGATGGACTCTGCCATGTGCTTGGGGCCTTCGGGGCCCGTGTAGTAGTGGGTGGCGCCTTTGACTTCGTGCATGTGTTTGCGGTCATGCGCTACCGCCTCGAACAGCCTGCGGGTGTGACTCGGGGTGCAAGCGTCGTCTGCGGTGTTGCCTACCACCAAGACTGGCAGGCTTACCTTTGATGCCGCCTGCAAGGCATCGCAGCGGGCATCGTCGTAGCTCCACTGGCTTAGCCAGCTGCGCAAGCTCGAGAACCTTGCTATGCCGACGGGCCCATCGTTGACTACCTGCGGGTCGCCTAGATAGCAGACCCCGGGGGTGCGATCGCTGGGATCGACGGTTGGATCAAGCCAACGCGGGTCAGCCATGGTGCCGTGCACAACAAAGCCGAACTCTTGGTTTGGTTGGTCGCTTGCACGGATGGTCTCGAGCTTGGCCTTCACCCAAGCAGTGATGCGTCGGTTCCGGTCGACTTGGGCTGCATAGAACATTTCGAGGAACGCGGGGGAGTAGGGCGGCTGGTTGGGGTTAGTGGGGTCGTACAGGTTGAGCTCGGGCGTGCGAAGCTGGGGTTGTGATTCGTCTGAGATCGATGGGTCTAGCCATTGCGTCAAGATGCCGTGCCGGCTGATGTGGGCAGCCAGCATCAACACCGCATCGGCTGGCGGCAACCTGTCTGGGGCGACGGTGTAGGGGTCGCCGGCGGCGGTATCAGAAATGCCTGCGCCAGCCTCGGCGAGGGCCTGATACCACATGGACAGTGACCCGCCGCCCGACCAGCCGGCCAGAACGATGCGGGAGTAGCCGAGCCGTTCCTTTGCATCGCAGATGGCCTCACCGAGATCGCAGGCCACCTTCTCCATGGTCAGCGCATAGTCGGCCCCGCGGTATCGGGAGTTGGCCCAAAGCACGTGATGGCCTGCTGCGGCAAGCCCGCGCACCATGGGGAGGTACATGCCGCCACCAACGGGGTGCATGAACACCACCAAGGTGTCGCTCGGTTGACCTATTGGCCGAATCAAATGGCAGTCCAACCCCACAACTGCGCCTCCGCCGCCGTACACGTCGCTGTAGGTGGCGTTCTCCTTGAACCCAACCGCGTAGGCAATGCGTTCGCAGTTCTTGGGAGTGCCAGGCATGGCTGAAACAGAAGACATGTCGACCAGCTAAGCATGGATGACGTTGCCCCAGTACTCTCAGGTCCCATGCAGTCAGTAGAAGAGTTCTCAGAAGAGGCCGCGGCGTGGCTAGCCGAGCACGGAACCCTGCGCCAAAACGAGTCCGACAAGAAGGACATTGTCTGGGGTGAAGGCGACTTCAGCGTGTCGGTGTTCCACGCGCTGAGCCACGAAGACGAGCAAGCGCTTATCGAACGCATCAAGAGCTGGACACAGAAGAAGGCCGAGAAGGGCTATCACGCCATTGCGTGGCCCGTCGAGTACGGCGGCCTCGGGCTGACTCGCAAGCACGCCTCGGCTTTCGCTCGGCTGCAGCGCCAGTATGAAATGCCAGGCGGGCACGAGATCACTGGGGTCACCACCGGCCTCGTGGCCCCCACCATCAACGTCTTTGGCACCGACGAGCAGAAGGCGCGCTGGATGGGTGACTTCCTGGCCACCAGGGAGCTTTGTTCACAGCTGTTCTCAGAGCCAGGTGCTGGCTCTGACCTCGCATCGTTGGCCTGCCGTGCCGAGAAAGACGGCGACGAATGGGTCGTGAATGGGCAAAAGGTTTGGAGTTCAGGTGCCCAGTTCGCCGAATGGGGCGAGCTCATTGCCCGCACCGACGTCGATGCTCCCAAACACAAGGGCATGACCGCGTTCATCGTGCCGCTCGACCATCCCGGCGTCGAAGTCCGGCCCATTAAACAGATGAGCGGGGGAGCGTCATTCAACGAAGTGTTCTTTAACGACGCCCGGTTCAGCGACGACCTGCGGCTCGGTCCGGTGGGCGAAGGCTGGAAGGTTGCGCTCACAACCCTCGGCTTCGAGCGAGACCACTCCGACGATTCTGGTGGCGGCGGCGGTCGAGTAGGTGGCGGATGGCAACATGTGTTGGCTACTGCTCAAGCGCTCGGCAAGACCCAAGACCCGGTGCTGCGCCAAAAGCTGGCTGACGTATACATCAACCATCGCATCGAAGGGTTCGTCAACCGCCGTGCCGCCGATTTGGCAAAAGGCGGTACGCCAGGGCCCGAAGGCTCGCTCACCAAACTTGTTTGGACCGAGCAAATGACGCGTGTGTCCAACATGATTGGCGACCTGCTGGGTCCATCGCTCATTGCCGACAGCGGCGAGTGGGGCACCTACGCCTGGGGCGAACATGTCCTGGGCGCGCCCGGCTACCGCATTGCAGGCGGATCAGACGAAGTCCAACGCAACATCATTGGCGAACGCGTGCTGGGCCTGCCCGGCGAACCTCGTGTAGACAAAGGCATCCCTTGGAAGGACGTCCCGCGGTAGCGCCTTGGGGCTGACCTCAGCCAAATCGAAGGTATGCGTGTTCACACAGCAGCCCGCCCACGGGGCTGCATGCGCCGTGGGTCGCGCCCGCATTGCGAACAAGTTGTCTAACCAGCGGCGGGTGGCCACGCCCCGGCTTTGGACAGCATGCTCGGGACGCCGTGTCCAAGCGCGGCCTCCATCCACGACGCAGTCTCAATGAGTGCGCCAAGGTCAATTCCGGTGCTATAGCCCATGCGTTCAAGCAGGTAGACGACATCTTCGGTGGCAATGTTGCCTGTTGCCGCGGGCGCAAACGGGCAGCCCCCGATGCCGCCTGCGCTGGCATCGATCACTCGCACTCCTGCCTCTACAGCGGCGGCTACGTTGGCGATGCCAGTGTTGCGCGTGTTGTGGAAATGGCATCGCAGTGTCGTACCGGTGCCCTCGAGGCGTTGCGCGACGGCGGCCACTCGTTCGTATACATCAGTTGGCACGGCTACGCCGATGGTGTCGGCTAGAGCCAGCTCGTCTGGCGGGCTGGCCATCACCATGTCGACCACCTCGACAAGGCGCTCTAAGGGCAGAGCGGCCTCGAACGGGCAACCAAATGCAGCAGACACGGTGACGCTGGTGCCAATGCCCGCACCGGCCGCATGGCCAGCAATATCGTGCCAAACGCCTGCGGCATCAGCGGTGGACATCGCCTGATTGCGCTGAGAGAACGTCTCGGAGGCAACCACCACGGTGTTGATTTCGTCGACTCCGGTGGCCAACGCTCGGTCGAATCCGCGACGATTGAGGACAAGGCCGATGTAGGTCACGTCTTCTGGGCGAGGAACACCAGCCATGACGGCCTCAGCATCAGCCATCTGTGGAACACGCTTGGGGTTGACGTAGCTCACTGCTTCGAGCCGTTTGATCCCGGCGGCCAAGAGCCGTTCAATCAGCTCGACCTTCGTCGCCGTCGAAGCCATAGCTGGGTCGCTCTGAAGACCATCGCGCACTGACACCTCGACTATCTCAACAGACTTGGCTGGTGGAGTAGAAGCGAGCATGGGGGCATCCCAATCGTTGCGAGGAAGTCACCAAGCAGGCGAGCCGGCTGCGTTGGTGACAGGACCAGCATCCCACGATAGCGCCGCGGCAAAGCTCGCGAGAGGCCCGCACATTGGCAACCCTCCCAACCACCGCCGGACGTACACACGCTGTTTACAAAGCGATGACCTTGCTGCAACCCCGGCTATCTACTGTCACCTCCATGACACAGCAACCGCCTGGCATTGGCAGTTTTTCTGAGGACAACATCGGCCAGTGGCATCACGTGAGCCGACAGCTCTCGTGGCCGTTGCGGAAGCTGTGGCTGAATGTCCGGCTCGAAGACGTAGCGAACGTTCCTTCCCAAGGAGGGGTTGTGTTAGCGGCCAACCACCTTTCGTTCCTCGATTCGGTGCTGCTGATGTTCAGTACGCCGCGGCGGGTCAGTTTTCTCGGAAAGGCCGAGTACCTCTCTGCTTGGCCGACGCGGAAACTGTTCCCCGCGGCGGGCATGATCCCGGTCGACCGGTCGGGGCGCGGTGTCCGCCAGAGCCTCGACGTGGCGGCCCGCAAGCTTGAGCGTGGCGAGGCCGTGGGTATCTTCCCCGAAGGCACCCGCTCCCGCGACGGCGCCCTTTACCGCGGCCACACCGGAGTGGCGCGACTCGCTGTCCAAACAGGATCTCCGATCGTGCCGGTCGGGATAATTGGCTCTGATTGGGCGCTGCCAGCAGGGTCGCGCACGCCGCGGCCTGGTGCCAGCGTCACCCTCAGGTTTGGTTCTCCTATCGACTTGGGTCCCTGGCACGGCGCAGGTCGATCGGCAAGCGCCATGCGCGAGATCACTGAGGAGGTCATGGCCTCGATCGCTGCATTGAGTGGCCAACGGCGCTTCCATCACTATGCGCCAACAAGCCAGGCAGCCGGCCCTCATGAGCAACCTGTCATTGCCGACTCGGGTGCGCAGAATCGGTAGTGGCGGTTCTTTTGTTGGCTTCGAGTTGGCCTATCCGCCACCGCGCATTGACAGCTGGCAGTAGCTAGCAGCGACGTCTCGGCCCTACTATGTGGTCCTCACTACGGGGGCTTTCACCAATGCCACAACTGCTAGCTCGTTCCTTGGCCGCTCTTTCATGTGTCGTGGTGCTGGCCATTGCGGGGTGTGGCGGCGAATCCACCCCGGAGACCACGTCGGCGGTCGAGCCATCCAGTGCGCCCGAAGGTGACGGTGACGCCCCCCACGAGGAAGGGGCCGAAGAACCCACAGCAGTCAGCGCCACCGATGCGGCGTCGCCGCAGCTCACGTCCTACAGCGACCTCGGGATCCACGAAATTCTTCAAGACTCTTGTGCGGCTTGCCATGCTCCGGGTGGGCCAGGCGCAACGCACATGGAGCTGGCGACAGCCATCGACGCAGTCGTTTTCGCTGAAGACATCGCGCTGTACACATCGACGCTCGAAATGCCCCCGTGGCCAGCATCAGACTTGTCGGTTCCGTTCAAGAACGACCATTCGCTCGACGCCGAACAAATTGCGGCTATCCAGACATGGGTAGCGGGTGGAGGCAGTATCGATGTCGACCCCGAGACCCCCATTGTTTCCACGCAGCCGCTTCGATCGATTGCCAACCCTGACCTTGTCCTCACTTCGGCGAAGGGTCCATACCAAGGCTCCCCAGCGGTCGTCGATGACTACCGCTGCCTCATCTTCGACCCCGAACTTGAGGAAGACCAGTGGATCCTCAGTTCGCATTTCGAACCCGACCAGGTCGAAATCGTGCACCACGGCATTATCACGGGGGCGAAAGCGGGTTTGCGCGAGCAAGCCGAGGCGTTAGACGCCGCAGACGAGGGCCCTGGTTGGACCTGCTACGGCGGAACCGGGCTACGCAACGGGCCAGACGGCTATGAGTTCCGACTTGGCGGATGGGCGCCTGGCGGACAGCCCAATACCTTGCCCGACGGCTATGGCATCCCGCTTGAGCCAGGCGACTTCGTGGTGGTGCAGATCCATTACCACTTCGACAACGAAGCCCCTGCCGACCTATCTCGCATGGTCTTCGACTTCGCAGACGAAGCCGACATAGCTGCCGCTGGTGGCTCGCTCGGCATCCCTCGGGGCGAGCTGTACCTCGGCCCCGCCGAGATCCCTTGCTACGAAGGAGACACCCACATCCTTTGCGACCGCGATGCTGCCTTGAAGCGGGTCCACGACCTCTACGGTGACTTTGGCGCAGCGCTGCCTGGAATCTTCTTGGCCCAATGCGACGCAACGCCTGGCGATTATGCGTCCATGACGAACGGCGACGCTTGGTCGAGCTGCGACCTCCCCGTAAGCAACCCTGGTCGCATTACCAGCGTCACTGGGCACATGCATGAACTTGGCAAGAGCATCAGACTTACGCTCAACCCAGGAACGCCCGAAGAAACCGTGCTGCTCGACATTCCGGACTGGAATTTCGAATGGCAGTTCGGCTACAGCCCCGTAGAAGACATCTACATCAGCGCCAGCGACACCATCCGCGTCGACTGTGCTTGGAACCGAGAACGGGCCCCGTATGAGGCCGTGGGTTACATCTTGTGGGCCGAAGGAACCGGCGATGAGATGTGTTATTCGTCCATCACCACCGTCGCCGAATAGCGGTCACGTATCTAGCTAGGGGGACGGCGCGCCGGTAGTGTCGGCCCATCATGGACATCGTGCCCCCACACACTCCACCCGCCGTCTTGCCACCAGCGCCACAGCCGTTCGACGGGGACATCCAGGACCGCTACGTCGACTCCACGCCTTCGTGGCCCCAACCTGCCCGGCCACCCGCCGATGCCCCCAACGTTGTGGCCATCCTCTTTGACGACCTGGGCTTCGGGCAGTTGTCTTGCTATGGCGGCCCGTGTGCCGCGCCCAACATTGCGGCGCTGGCCGACAACGGCCTTCGCTACAACAACTTCCACACCACCTCGCTTTGTTCGCCGTCGCGAGCAGCGCTTATCACCGGCCGCAACCACCACTCGGTGGGGTTCTCGGCGATCGCGGAGATGGCCAGCGGCTTCCCTGGGCACAACAGCTTCATGCCCAAAAGCGCAGCCACCCTGCCCGAGATCCTCAAGCAACACGGTTACAGCACGTACGCAACGGGCAAATGGCACCTGACCCCCACTGCCGAAGCAACCGCCGCTGGTCCCTTCGACCGTTGGCCGCTTGGGTTGGGGTTCGAGCGCTTCTATGGCTTCCTGCCCGGTGAAGTAGACCAGTGGCACCCCATTCTCACCTCCGACAACCATCGAATCCCGGTTCCAGAACGCGAGGGCTATCACGTAAGTGAAGACCTCGTGGACCAGGCTTTGCGCATGATCCGCGACCAACAACAAGTGGCATCTGGTCGCCCCTTCTTTTTGTATCTGCCCTTCGGGGCAGTGCATTGCCCGTTCCATGTACCGAAGGAGTACATCGAGCCTTACCGCGGAGCCTTCGATCACGGATGGGACGCTGTGCGCGAGGAGACCTTTCAACGACAGGTGGCTCTGGGCATCATCCCCGAAGGGTCGACGCTGCCTCCTCGCAACCCGGGCGTGAAGCCCTGGGACGAGCTCTCCGGGGACGCACAGCTGGTATATGCGCGACTCATGGAGACCTTCGCTGGCATGGTCGATCACACCGATGCCCAGATCGGGCGTTTCATGGATGCAATGGCAGAAATGAACCTGGTGAACGACACCATGGTGATGGTCATGTCTGACAACGGTGCCAGCCAAGAAGGCATGCGCCACGGCACCACTAACACCGAACGCTTCCGAAACCTCATGGAGATGAGCGTCGAAGAGATGCTGCCTCAGCTCGACGAACTAGGTAGTCACACAACTGATCCGCACTATCCAACCGGGTGGGCCATGGCGGGCAACGCCCCGTTCCGTCGTTGCAAGCGCGACACCCACCGAGGCGGCAACACAGACCCCCTCATCATTCATTGGCCGGCCAAGATTTCGGACCCCGGTGCCATACGGAGTCAGTACCTTCACATAACCGATGTGTATCCGACCGTTCTCGAACTGGCCGGCCTGCCGGTGCCGACCGACGTCAACGGTGTAGAACAGATGCCCATAGAGGGCCAGAGCTTTGCTGCATCGATAACGCAGCCGAGCGCCCCTCAAGCAAAGCATGTGCAGTACTACGAAATGCTCGGAAGTCGCGCCATCTGGCACGACGGCTGGATGGCCGTCACCTGGCATCGCCCAGGGACCGACTGGGACGACGACCCCTGGGAGCTGTACGACCAGCGCGTCGACTACACCCAAGCGCACGACCTGGCCGAGACCTACCCCGACAAACTTCGCGAGCTCATCGAGCTGTGGTGGGAGCAAGCGCGGGAGCACAACGTCTTGCCCCTTGACGATCGAGGGCGCGACCGTTTTGTCGACCCCACCCGACCAACGGCAAGCGAAGATCGGGATGTGTACCGCTATTACCCAGACACCTCCCCGGTCCCTAACGTGTCGCTGCCCGTCTTCTTGAACTGCCCACACTCGTTCACTGCGAAGCTCCGGCTCGACGCCGCGTCAGACCACGGCCTCATCCTGGCTCAGGGGGGAAACCTCGCAGGGTGGGCGCTGATCGTGAAAGACGGTCAGCTCGTGTATCTCAACAACTACCTGCGCTTTTCTACTGACCACATTTCGGCGCCGGTCCCAGTGGGCAAAGACATCGAGGTGACCTATTCGTGGGAACCAACTGCGGTTGGAGAGGGCACCGCAACGCTTTCAGTCGATGGCAATAAGCTCGCGTCCAAACAGCACATGTCGACCACCCCCAGGGGCTACTCGATGGTCCAAGAAGGTCTGCAAGTGGGAACCTCGTGGGGAACGCCGGTCGACGAGACGTTCTACACGGGCGACTTCACCTTTACCGGCAAGCTCTATTGGGTGGATATGCGCACCAACAAAGCGGCACAGCTCCGGCTGGCCTAGTGGCCTGAGCCAGTTCGCCGGTGTATTCAGCCTCGCATGCGCTGCTCAGCGGAACAATCCACCGCTCTTCTGGCTCACACCACTAGCTCGGCAGCTTGTCTTTGGGGTACTTCGCATAAGACTCCTTGAAGACGCCCGAATGCAACAGAACGCTGGCCGCCGGTTCACCTGACCCAGCATCGGTCAAGGTTGTCCTAACCCAGTACGACTCGACGCGACGGCTCTGCGACAGGCCGACAACTTCACGGCTGATGAGGTACTCGTTGTCCACAAAAACTGGTGTCCCCAAACACCGCACTTCGAGATCAAGAAACAGGCCGAGGGCGGGACCACGAATCGCAAACCCGTTCCCGACCTTGTTTGTCAGAACGCTAAACATCTCCTTAGGGACAATTGGGCGGCCCCAGGGATTGTTGTTGTCCTCGTACCAGGGTGAATGCTCGGTGATGGACTCGAGCTTTTGTGCCAACGAGAACGGGTAGGACGAGCCGTTGCTGGTGGTCATGTCCATCGTGACGGGGTGATCGGGCGCCGAGGTCATACCCACGCTGAGCTGGTCGACGATAAACAGTTCGCCAGGGTCGCCCTGGCTTGCCAATCGGGCCTCAAGGGCCGTCTGGGGGTGCGGGTCGACCGAGATAGTGCCGCTAAGGACCCGTGATCCGTCGGTCTTTTGGGCGCTGATCTGTGCTTGGTTTCCGCCAGAGTGCACGACCTCTGCCCGAACCTCCTCGCCTTCGACAACCATGGTTGAGAAGTGCGCCGAAATGCAGCCGGAGCTAAACCAGTCGTCTCCCCACAGAGCAAAGCCAAACGGGTCGAACTGCGAGAAATGTGTGGGCGCCTCGATAGGGGCACCGGTGAGACCCAGCGTGTCCGCCGTCTCGCCGTCATGGATGCTGAGGTGGCCGTCGTAGCTTTGTTCAGCCAACATTTGCGCCGGCGATCGTAGCGGGCTGGTCATCGTCAGAGGTGTTGTGAAGGTCATGCGTTCTCCCAGTGGGTAATGAGTGCATCGGCTGCTTGGTCTGCTCCGGCGAACATCCACCAGTGGCCCAGGTTCTCTAAGGTCACTACTGGCGCACCCAGCCACGCTGCCACTTCGGCCGCCTGTCCTGCGGTGCCCGCGTAATGGTCCTCGGTGGCCATGAACACCAAACCAGGCCGCCGATCGGTGGTCCGTAGTCGCTGCCCCAAATCGGCAAGTGCTGGTTGGGCAGCGGATCGGTAGAGCGCTAGCACGCAACGACCGGTTTCTTCATCTAGCCCGGCAGCCACATCGGCAGCCACATCGGCCGGCATGCCGAAACTCTCAAAGACTTCAGCTCGTTCGCCACGGGGTCCGCCAACCATGCTGGCGACCATCTCTTCGCCAAGCTCGGGTGTCTGCCAGGCCTGAGCCGCGTCGTGCCACACGTAGTCTGGGTGGCACAGGCCCGCGCAATCGGCAGCCCAGCTGCGCAACAGGTCGGGCCGTTCGGCGAGTACCCCAAAGGTGTGCCCTGCGCCCCAGTCGTGACCCACGAGGTCGACGTTGCCTCCGAGGTCCTCGAGTTGGCCCACAAGCCAGTCGCGGTAGGCCACCTGTGTGGCATCCCAGCCAGGTGGCGTTGGTGCGCCGAAACCAGGTGGCGACAGCGTCACGGTGTCGGATATGCCGCGCTCATGGAGCGCTGCGATGAGGTAGCGCCAGATGGCTGAGGTCTCGGGATTGCCGTGGACGAACGCTTTGGGCATACCGACATCGTGGCACAACAAGGCGGTCGAGCGTCAGGGCTGGCACAATCAACCCGTCAGTCCATTTGATGGGGAGTGCACGTGCTGAGCTTTGAGTTGAGTCCAGAACTGGAGGCGCTGCGTCAGCGCGCCCAAGACGTAGCCGCGGCGGGCGTTGCCGACTTCGGCAGGCACAACGACAGCTGGATCAACGGTTATTCCAAGGACTTCGCGAAAGTCATGGCCGACAACGACTGGATTGGCATGGGTTGGCCAACCGAGTTCGGTGGACACAACCGTCCCCCCATCGAACGGCTCATCGTGGCCGAAGAAATGATCAGCGCTGGAGCACCGATTGCCGCCATGTGGTTTGCCGACCGACAGATGGGCCCCACCCTTATTGCCTACGGTACCGACGACCAAAGGGCCGAGTTCCTCCCGAAGATGCTGAGTGGCGAATCGACATGGTGTATCGGTATGAGCGAGCCCGACGCCGGTTCCGACCTCGCCGGCCTCAAGACCTCTGCCGTCCGTGACGGCGACCACTTTGTGGTCAATGGCCAAAAGATCTGGACCAGCTTTGGCGAGGTGGCCGACTACATCTATCTCATTGCTCGTACTGATGCCTCAGGGCCACCCCACAAGGGCATCAGCGAGATCATTGTCCCTATGGACACCTCCGGCATAGAGGTCCGTCCCATCACCGACATGACCACCAACCGTCACTTCTGCGAGGTGTATTTCACCGATGTCCGGGTGCCCGTTGAAAACCTGGTGGGCGTTGAAGGTGACGCATTCAAACAAACCATGGTTCAGCTCGCACACGAACGCGGCGGCATCGACCGGCTGGTCTCAAACCGGGCATTCCTTCAACACGCCATCACCCTCGCCGATACCAGCGACCCGCTGGTGCGCCAAGACATCGCACGTCTCGAGACCGGCTACCGCCTCGGGCGCCTCTTGGTCTATAGAGAGGTTCTCAAGCAAGCGCCAGCCGGATTTAGCGCCGCAACCAAGGCGTACTGCACCGAGTACGAGCAACAAGTAGCCGATTTTGGGGCCAAGGTTCTGGGTCCAGAGGCCACGCTTTGGTCCGAGTGGACCAAGGGCATTCTGTATGCCCCTGGCTACACAATCATGGGTGGTACCTCGAACGTCATGCGCAACATCTTGGGCGAACGTGTCCTCGGACTACCCCGAGAGCCTCGCCTGTAGCTCGCTTCCGCCCTCCCACGTACGCGTCGGGCCACTTTGTGCCAATCTGGCGGGACCGATTAGTCGAACCCCGGCTATGACCCGACCTAGGAGTTCCCCGTGCCCGACGAGCCAATAACCGATTATGAAGACCTGACAGGCATGCAGCTCAGCGAGGAAGAGCTCGAAGAGCTGGTAAGCGCCGGTGGCGAGTGTGTCTTCAACTGGACGAACAAAGCTGGCTACCCCGTAGGTGTCGTTGTGGCCTACGTGTGGAAAGACGGCAAGTTCTGGACCACCTGTGCGGCCAGGCGAGCCCGCGTCCCTGCGCTTCGCGCCCGACCACAAAGTGCGTTTGTCATCAACCGCGGTGGCAAGACGGCCACCTACAAGGGCGATTCCATCATCCATACCAATGCCGACGACGACTGGGACGAGGTCAAGACCTGGTTCTACGCGGCACTTTCTGGTACCGCCGCCAACCCCGACGATTTGGGCGCCCGCAACTTCGAGAAGTTTCTCGACTCGCCACACCGGGTCATTATTGAGACCGAAGCTAACCTCGTCGTTGGGTTCAATGTGGCGAAATTCCAAGCCTTCACCGCTGAAGCCATCGCGGCGGGCCTCGGCGTCGACTGAAAGTTCCGATCTGCCAACGCGGGGATGCCCAGGTTGACGACGGAAGTCGTCCTGGGTGCCCCGTGTTGTTGGTCGCCCCAGGGGGTGAAGTTTGTCGCTGCTGCCTGGACCGGCAGCGTCACTGGTAGGACACGTAGATTGGCTGCGGCTCGATGGCCATAACCTCATCGGCGGTCATCACCCGAGAGTCCTCGTCGAAGAATACCTTGAAGCCCATGTAGTACGGCTCGTCGGCCGCGAGCACATCGTAGGTTTCGTACTTCGCTCCAATTGGGCCTTGTCCATCGACGTGAAACAGCACGTCAATGTTCTCGGGGTCCTTGATGCGGTCTCGGTTGTTGATCATCCGCTCTTGGAACTGATGCACGATCACCAATTTCTCAGGGAGGCCATGTGTATCGATGAGGCTGGACACATAGTCGAGCACCCGATTGACTTGGTTTGCCGTCACCATGCCAATCACGCGGCCAGGTACTTGGGTGTCGGTCATTGCCCACTCAGGGTCAAGAGCGAGGTGCACATCGGGTTCCATCAGGAATCGCTCAAGCTCCTTGGCTTGCTTGAGGAACGAGGTTCGGCCGGGCTGGATATCAAGCACCAAGATGCCGCCCACCGAGCGGATCTGGGCCAAGTACTCATCGATCTCGTCAAAGGGCATGAAAAGGCTGTAGGACCCGTCATCCATTGGTTGGGCTTGGGCCACCGAGGCAATGTACTCAAAGGCGGGGAGTACGGGCTTGCCGAAGGGCTCGTAGGCCTTTGCCTCAAGGAGTAGCCGCTCCGTTGCTTCTTGCGGGGTACCTTCGCCCATGACCCCGAGGCCCGGGATGGCGCCAACGCCGTAGTACGCGATGATGCGGTGCTCGGGAAGGAGCGCTTCAGGTGCGCCAACCGTGCCGGTCACGGTGGAGCAACCCAGGACCACGTCGGTTGGCTCCAGCGGTGAGGGGCCACGGTCCTCTGATGGGTTGGACGCCCCGTAGACGCACACGTCGCTTTCGCCGGGCGGAACCCAGACGCTGGCAACAACATCGCCCGCTTTCTGGTTCTCACCACCAGTGGCGGCCACAACTTCGCCGTCGATCGTTACCTTCACGAGGTCACTGGTGAGGTCTGTGCCGAGAGTCAGCGAGGTCAATGCGCTGGGCGTGTTTGGCGGATCTGGGAGTCCCAGCGCGGGAATCGGCGTGGGTTCCGGTGTTGGTGTTGGCTCGGCGGTTGGCGATGGCAGCGTCGACGTTTCGTTGTTGGCGTCGTCTTCGCCGTCGGAGTTGGGCACGCTAAGTGTGTCGTCGCTGACCGATGCCGAGCACGCGCCAGCAAGAGTTGCCAGGCATAAAAACACGACAGTGACGGGCCTCCGAAGCATCCGATCGACGGTAGCTGGCCGCGGCTGCGCCGTGGTGGCACAGGCCCCCGTCGTCGGCCACAATGTGCCCATGGTGCATCTTGGCGACTTGGTTCTTTCCCGGCCCGATGGAACAGGGCAGCCGCTGTCGGCCTATGCGGGCCGTCCCGTCGTCATCCAGATTGTCCGTTACTACGGTTGACTGCCGTGCCTGCAGTTCCTCACGCAGTTGTGTGAGGCCAAAGATCGTCTCAACAGGTTCGATGCCCGGGTTGTGGCCGTTGGGGCACGCGAAGACTTCCAAGCCCAGAAGCTGCTGGATGATGGTCTGTCTGCCACGTTGCTGATGGACCCTGACAACGAGGTGCGAGCGCGTCTTGGCGCGGCCGACCGTCTAAGCGGGCTGCGCCTCTTCTCTCCCAAGGTTGTGGTCGCCTATGCAAAGTCCCTGGGCCGGGCGAAGTCGTTCTCTCCGGTGCGCAGCGAGTTCACGCAACGGCCCGTCGTAGCTGTGCTCGATGCACAACTGAACGTGACCTGGTCCCATATCGGCAACCAAATAGGTGACTACCCCTCCATCGACGAAATCTGCACGCAACTCCAACGCGCGTACTAGCGCTCGCCGTGGCCTTGGGGTCAGACCCTCAACGTTTGACCCCCATGACCCCTAGTGGGCGTTACTGGCCTAGCGGTCAACGTTGAACGTTGAGGGTCTGACCCCTTGCGCGTCGCGAGTTCATGAGCTCAGCCGAGGAGACGGCGGGCGATGAGCTTGAGGCACAGCGTTTCGTCGGCACCCTCAAAGATGGACAAAACGCGAGCATCGACAAACAACCTCGAGATCTCGTACTCCTCGGCGTAGCCGTACCCGCCGTGCAGTTGCATCGATTCGCGTGTCACCCACTCGGCTTGACGGCAAACAGCGGCCTTGGCCATCGCGGCCTCGACCGAGCCTTCGCCTTGAGACATGAGACGGGCCACGTGATAGCTGTACTGGCGGCTGATCTGGATGATTGCGGCCATCTGGCCCAGCTTCACGTTGGTGAGCTGGTACGCCGACAGCGGCTCGCCAAAAACTTTGCGTTCGTCTGCGTAGGTGCGGCCGAGTTCGTAGGCACGTTGCATGACGCCGATGGCTCGAGCCGCTGTCTGGATACGACCGTTCTCGAAACCGGCCATCTGCAGGTAGAACCCGCGACCCACGCCCTCGTCTTCGCCGATCAAGTTCTCGGCCGGGACAAACCAGTCGCTGAAGCTGACCTCGAAGGAGTGCATTCCCCGGTAGCCCAGCGTGGGAATCGCGCGGCCTTCCATAGTGCCGCCGTCTTGGGTGTGCCGGAATTCGTGACCCTCGTCTTGTGGCTTGTCGACAATCAAGATGGAGAGGCCGCGGTGCCCGGCGCTGAGGTCGGGGTTGGTGCGGGCCAGCACCATGAGCGCGGTCGCACGACCAGCGAAGGTGCACCACGTCTTGGTGCCATTCAAGATGTATCCGCCGTCGGTGGGGGTTGCGGCCACTTTGAGACCCGCAACGTCGGAACCGTGGTCGGGTTCGGTGACTGCCACAGCGCAAAGCGTTTCGCCCTG
>JAUIIS010000404.1 GCA_030431575.1 Acidimicrobiia bacterium
ATCCTCTCGCGCCACAACTCCGCTATCACCGATGTTCTAGGGTGACGCTGCAAGCGACCAAGGAGACCGGTCTCGATGACTGAAGATGCCCCGCCCAAACGCCCCGACACCCTTGCCATGCTTGACCTGGCTCAGACCGCTGCCGCGTATGTCGTGGCACGTGTCGATCGGACACAATGGGATCTCCCAACGCCGTGCACCGAGTGGTCGGTAATCGACATCATCAACAAGCTCACAGCATCGACAACGATGTTCACGTCGTTCGGGCTCCGCGAGCAACCGGACCCTGGACTCGACCTCATCAACCCAAACCACGTGGTGGGGGAAGACCCGTTGGGCGCCTACGAACGAGAGGCTGCGGCTTGTCGCGCCGCGTGGCGCCAGCCCGCAGCGCTCGAAGGCATGGCTACATCGACGATCGGCGAGGCCAAAGCCCGGGCCGTCCTCAACGCACGCATTTTCGATACCACCATTCTGACAACCGACATCGCTGCGGCGTGCGGTTTGGCTCATGGCATCGACGACGAACTCGCTGCGTATGTGCTGCGCATTGCCAAGGCGCTTGTTCCGGCGGTTCGATCCGCCAGTCCAGAGCGGTACCAAGACCCGGTGGAGCTCGGCTCCGAGACCCCTGTGGTCGACCAAATGATCGCCGCGACCGGCCGTGATCCTCATTGGCAACCTCGTGTCGTGTCCGGCGGTTTCGGTAACTAACTCGACGTCGCCTGCACCGCTCCAAACGGAGGGGATACGAGTGCACAAGGACTTTGAAGATAAGGGAGCGGCGCAGCCGGGCGGCGCTGCGCCGCTCCCCTGGTAGATGGCATCACCTTTCGTTAATAGGGTCAAAACGAGACCTGGGGATAACTCCCAAATCGCGTGCGGTGAGCTGGCAACCACCCTGCGTGTTAGGCATGAATGTGCAGGTCAGCGCGTTTTTGGTCGGTGGCACGAGCGAAGAAAAGAATTTTCTGACATTTTCGCAAACCCCACCAGAAACACCAGCCACGCCGATCGGCAGGCTATTTCGGCTAGACGATGCGCCTTCGGCTAGACGATGCGCCTTCGGCTAGACGATGCGCCTTGGGTTATACGATGCGCCGATCGCTGGCCCAGCGAGAAAGCTCGTGTCGGTTTGAGAGTTGCAGCTTGCGCAGCACCGACGAGGCATGTGACTCCACGGTCTTAACCGAAATGTTCAACCTGCGCCCCACTTCTTTGTAGGTGTACCCGCGTGCCAACAAGCGCAGCACCTCTTGCTCACGCGCCGTCAACTGATCGAAGTCGCTGTCGACCTGGGCGGTTGGAATATCTCCAGCAAAAGCATCAAGCACAAACCCTGCGAGGCGTGGCGAAAACACTGCGTCGCCGCTAGCCACCCGTCTGATCGCAGCAACCAAGTCGTCACCAGCAATAGCTTTCGTGACGTATCCCCGAGCGCCAGCACGGATAACCGCAATAACGTCCTCGGCGGCGTCAGACACCGATAACGCCAAGAAGGTTGTCTCAACCTCGGCGGCGCGAACCCCAGCAATGACCGCCGGAGCGTTCCCACCCGGTATGTGCACGTCCAACAGCACCACATCGGGACGAGTCCCGGCAATGACATCTATGGCACCTTCGACATCGTCGGCTTCACCAACAACAGCAAAATGATCGACAATCTCGGCCTTGACCCCGGCACGGACCAACGCATGATCGTCCACAACAACAACACGAATAGTGTCGCTCATGACAGCTTCCTCTCCAGCTTGTGGTCGAGGTGAAGCTCAACCTCAGTTCCCTCACCAGGTTCGCTCAACACCTTCGCGGTGCCCCCTAAACGATCCAGCCGGCCAACAATCGAATCGGCCAAGCCACGACGGTCTGGCGGAACAGTGTTGGGGTCGAAGCCAACTCCGGTGTCACGAACGAACACGTCAACGCTGGTGCTGGACACTTCGACAAAGACATCAATCGACTGGGCCCCCGAATGCACCGCAGCATTTGTGACTGCCTCGCGAGTTGCAGCCACAACCCCAAGCAGGCGTTCGTCCACAACGGCATCGCCGACGACCACCACATCAATCGGCACGGTATGTAGTTCTTCAACCTCAGCCAAGACTGTTTCTATCGCAGCGCGAAAGGACCTTGGGTCGGTGGCGCTGGTCTGACCGTAGAGCCAGTTGCGAAGTTCGCGCTCTTGCTTGCGGGCCAAGCCCACGACTTGGGGGTCATTAGCTCGTCGCTGGATAAGCGTCAACGTCTGCAGAACCGAGTCATGGAGATGGGCCGCAACAGTTGCCTTCTCTTCGCTTCTGATCCGCGCTCGACGCTCTTCGGTCAAGTCGTTGATGAGCGCGACCACCCACGGGCCAAGAACCACACCCATCCCGGCAACCAGAACGCCGACCACCAAGATGGTGTCCCTTGCGGTTGCGAAGTCGAAGTTCAGCGACACCGCAAGCCATGCGCTGGCCAGCACAAGCAATGCGCCCGCACCAATACGCACCAAGAATGCAGAGCGGTCGTCGGAGCCGGGGTGGTCGCCCAGCCCAAGGCCGATATCGACGCCGCGTTGATTGGCCACCGCGACCCCTGCGGCAAAAAGCGCCATTGGCCACACCAGCGAATCAACGAAGACCGTCGCGAACTCTCGCGACAGCAGCAACAAGCCAAAGACCACAAGTCCGGTGCCAAGAAGCCTGTTGGTCTCATTGGCAGCCTTGGGCTGGCGAGGCGCCGCCTCGGTGGCATCGGCCTGAGACATCACCAGCCAGGCCGCCGCGTAGAGAAGTGCGCCCCAGCCGCCTGCAGCGGTAAGCACAACAAAGGCAGCTCTGACAACCAGGGGGTCGACCCCGATCTCGTCGCTGATTCCGGCGGCTACCCCACCAACCACACGGTCGGTAGACAACGCGGGGAGCTGCCAATGAGGTTGGCGCTTTGCTTCGACGTTGTCACTCACAGGCCCCATGTTCGCATGAATTGGCGTGGTTTCACCTCAGGGAGGACCCCGAGGGACCCCCGAGAAACCTGCCGCGGAACTCGGGGGTGGATAGTGGCACCCACCGATAGCGCTCATCGGCGAAATCCTTGACCATGAAGGCATGCCTGAAGAAGACGAAGCCAACGAAGAAGTCGATGCCAATGGCGTGAAACTCGACCATGATGGGGAGCATCCAACGGACCTCTCCAACGCCACCT
>JAUIIS010000046.1 GCA_030431575.1 Acidimicrobiia bacterium
GTCTACGGCGCCGACGAGGCAGACGAACGCCTTATCCCGTTCGACATCGTGCCTCGCATCATGTCTGCGGTCGAGTGGGCCACGCTCGAACGCGGCATCGAGCAGCGGGTTCGAGCCATCAACGCCTTCCTTCACGACATCTATCATCGCCAAGAGATCTTGCGCGCGGGCCGCATCCCCGTGGACCTCATCGCGAACAACGAGGCGTTCTTGCCGGAGATGATTGGGGTGATGCCCCCAGGGCAGGTTTACACCCACATCATCGGCATAGACCTAGTGCGTACCGCCGAGAACGAGTTCTACGTCCTCGAAGACAATGCCCGCACACCGTCGGGCGTCTCCTACATGCTGGAGAACCGCGAGACCATGCTCCAAATGTTTCCCGAGCTGTTCTCCGATATCCGGGTGCAACGAGTGTCGGACTACCCCACACAACTCCGGCGCTCGCTTGCCGACAGTGCGCCCGAACATGTCCAACGCAAACCTGTTGTCGCGGTCCTTACTCCTGGGATCTACAACTCTGCGTACTTCGAGCACTCGTTCCTTGCCGACCAAATGGGCGCCGAGCTTGTCGAAGGCCACGACCTCGGCATCGTCGACGGGCATCTGGCCATGCGCACGACCCAAGGCCACCGGCCCATCGATGTGCTGTACCGCCGTGTCGACGACGATTATCTCGATCCATTGGTGTTCCGCAGCGACTCCACGCTCGGTGTGGCCGGAATCATGGACGTCTACCGAGCCGGCAACCTGACCCTGGCCAACGCCCCCGGCACCGGCATCGCCGATGACAAGGCCATCTACTCTTACATGCCAGAGATCATCGAGTTCTACACCGGCGAACGAGCCTTGCTGAACAACGTGCCCACCTACAGATGCGCCGAGAGCGACGATCTTGCGTACGTGCTTGAACACCTTGACGAGCTCGTGGTCAAAGAAGTTCACGGGTCCGGCGGCTACGGCATGTTGGTTGGCCCAGCCGCATCAAAGAAGGAGCTCGATCGCTTCGGCGAAAAGCTGCGCGAGACCCCGCACAACTACATCGCGCAACCAACGCTTGCCCTCTCGACGGTTCCGATCCTGACCAAGAAGGGCTTGGCGCCGCGCCATGTGGATCTGCGGCCATTTGTCATGCTGTCGCCGGACCGTATCCACATCACGCCCGGCGGTTTGACCAGAGTGGCGCTGAAAGAAGGCTCGCTGGTAGTCAACTCCAGCCAAGGTGGCGGCACCAAAGACACCTGGGTACTGGAGTAACGGCATGCTTGGTGCAACTGCTGGAGGACTCTTTTGGATGTTCCGCTACCTCGAGCGCAGCGAGAATACCGCTCGCCTGCTTGAGGCAGGTCTGCGCATCGCGCTCACCCGCAGTGCCGATGCCGGCGAAGAATGGGCATCGGTGCTCACTACCGCAGGCGTTCGCGACCAGTACCGCGAGGTCCACAACACCTTCAATGGAGCAGCCACGATCGATTTCTTGCTTCGCGACCCGCGCAATGACTCGAGTGTGTTGTCGGTGGTCACAAAGGCTCGGAGCAGTGCGCGCTCTGTGCGCACTGCGCTGACCCGAGAAGTCTGGGAAGCCACCAACGAAGCATGGCTAGCGCTATGCGAGCTGCTCGAACAGCCAGTGCCCGACCGCGAACTGCCCAGAGTCCTGGGCCAGGTCCGACAAGAAAGCGCAATCGTACGCGGCGCACTGCACGGCACCATGATGCGCAACGACAGCTACGACTTCGCCCGGTTAGGGACCTTCATCGAGCGAGCCGACAACACCGCTCGCATCCTTGACGTCAAGTACTACGTGCTCTTGCCCTCGGCGAAACACGTGGGTTCGCGCCTCGATAACGCGCAATGGGAGACGATTCTGCGATCGGTGTCGGCCCAGCGTGCCTACAGGTGGCAGAACCCCGGCGAGATCAACCCCACCGATATCGCCGACTTCTTGATCATGGACCCGCGCATGCCGCGAAGCCTCGCCTTTTGCTTCATGAAGATCAGAGACAATCTCGGCTACCTAGCACAGGACTACCAAAGCCACCTGCCCAGCTACGACCTCGCCGAATCACTCCGCGCCAAAGTGTTCGGCCGAGACATCGGTGACGTCTTTGAGCAAGGCCTTCACGAGTTCTTGGTCGATTGCATTGCCAGCACCAACCAACTGGCGCACCAAATCGAAGTCGACTACCGGTTCTACGAGTAGCTATGCGCATCTCAGTCAGTCACACCACCACCTACACCTACGATGCCCCCGTCAGCGCCGCGCTCCAAGAGCTCCGACTCACACCTCGCCCCCTTGGGCAGCGTGTGGAACGCTGGGACATACGCCTGACTGGCGGTCACAAAGAGGTGGGCTTTGTCGACCATCACGGCAACATCGTCGACCTCATCACGGTCGAACCCGGCGCAACCGAAATGTCGGTAACGTGCGAAGGCGTGGTTGTCACAGAAGACAATGGGGGAGTGGCAACCTCGATCCCGGGCACCGCTCCGCTGTGGCTGTACACGCGCAGCACCGAGCTGACCGAAGCCGGGCCTGGTGTTGCTGCGTTGGTGCGCGAGGTCTCCGGCGACGAATCCTCAGATCGCGTGGCAACGATGCACCTGCTCTGCGCTGCGGTCTCATCGAAGGTGAGCTACGAACCAGGCTGGACCGATTCGGCAACCGCCGCAGAAGACGCAATCGCTGCTGGCCGTGGCGTTTGTCAGGACCACGCCCACGTCTTTGTTAGCGCAGCGCGGTCTCTTGGGGTGCCCGCACGCTACGTCAGCGGCTACTTAGTGACGGACCCCAGTGCCGTTGTCGACCAGGCATCCCATGCGTGGGCCGAGGTTTGGATCGATGCGCTGGGTTGGGTGGGCTTCGATGTGTCCAACGGCGTGTGCCCCGACGACCGTTACATACGTGTGGCTGCGGGCCTCGACTACAGCGAAGCGTCGCCAGTGACCGGTATCCGCTTTGGCGAAGCAAACGAGGCAATGCATGTGAACCTGCAGGTTCAGCAGTAGCGTCACCTCACAGGGTTCCTAGCGCGTGAGCGCTGCGGAAGATAGGGAGCAGCAAGTGACGTACTGCGTGGGTATGAGGCTGAATCGTGGCCTGGTGTTCATGTCAGACACCCGGACCAACTCCGGCGTCGACAACGTGTCCAAGTACCAAAAGATGACCACCTGGTGCGTGCCGGGCGAGCGCAGCATCGTGCTGTTAGCGGCAGGCAACTTGGCAACCACCCAGGCCGTCGTGTCGTTGCTGGACGAACGCTCCAAGGCGCCCAAGGACAGGGCCCCTAGCCTGTTCGTCGCTCCAACCATGTTCCAGGTGGCCACCTTGGTCGGCGAAACATTGCGCGAGGTCGTTGCCCGCCACAAGCAGACCGGACAAACGGCCAGCAGCACCTTCGATGGCACGCTCATCTTGGGCGGCCAGATTGCGGGCATGGAACCTCGGCTGTTCTTGATCTATCCCGAGGGCAACTTCATCGAGGCCCACGACGACACACCGTTCATGCAGATCGGCGAAACCAAATACGGCCGTCCAATCTTGGTTCGGGCCCATGACCCCGACATGAGCTTCGAAGATGCTGTGAAGCTGTTGCTGGTTTCGTTCGACTCGACAATGAAGGCAAACCTGTCGGTTGGCATGCCGTTGGATCTCCAGGCATATCAAGTCGACAGCTTCGAGCTGAAGGACAAAGTCCGCATCGAGGCCGACGATCCGTACTACCAATCCATCTCGTCGGGTTGGGGCGAGGCTTTACGCCACGCTCTTGATGGCCTAGACGACTACTCATTCCCACCAACGCAGCACTAACCCCACCGCGCGGTCGGATGCAGGTCATGGCGTCAGACAACTGACACCATGTCAAAACACGCTGCGGTTGGTCGATAAGCTCCGGGTTTCCATCCCGCCCCCCCATGAATTGTGCCCTGCCGTGTCTGTCGTTGTCCCACCGCTGCCTGTCGCCGAGTCGCCCGCGCCTACGAAGGCCGAAGTGCAAGCTGCGATCCCCGAGCATTGCTTTGGTCGTAGCACCTTGCGTTCACTCGGCTACGCGGCGTTTTCGCTAGCGGCCACCCTCATCCCTGTGGTGTTGGCTGCAGCTTTCCTACCAATGACCTGGGCTTGGGCCCCACTTTGGTTGCTCTACATGGTGGTTGCTGGCACGGCGGCCTGTGGCGTTTGGGTCATTGCCCACGAGTGTGGGCATGGCGCGTTCTCGGACAACAAAGCCCTCCAGCACACTGTCGGGTTCGTCTTTCACTCCGCGTTGTTGGTGCCGTACTTCTCTTGGCAGCGCAGCCACGCCATCCATCATGCGAAGACCAACCATGTGGTCGACGGCGAAACCCATGTGCCGCGCATGTTGCAAACAGAAGGCGGACAACGCGCTGCACGCACCCGGCGTGGGTTGGGGTCGGTCTATCCGGCGTTTGCCGCGGGCGCTCGCCTGATCTTTGGATGGCCCGTGTACCTGGTTACTGGCGCAACCGGTGGCCCAGAGCGTGGTCTCACTAACCATTTCTGGCCTTTCGCGCCCTTTTCGAAGGCGCTGTTCCCCGCTCGCTGGGCTCCCAAGGTCTTGCTCAGCGCATTCGGGGTGCTCAGCGTTCTTGCGGGCCTGGCCGTATGGGCGTACGCAGCCGGGTCGGTGGTTCCGGTGCTCGTGCTCTTTGTGGGGCCATACCTGGGCTGCAACGCATGGCTGGTCCTGTACACCTGGTTGCACCACACCAGCCCCGACACCCCGCACTTTGGCGACGAGAACTGGTCGTACGTTCGCGGCTCGTTCTGTTCAATCGATCGGCCATACGGACGTCTGCTCGACACGCTCCATCACCACATTGGCTCAACCCACGCAGCGCATCACCTCTTCGCCCGCATCCCGCACTATCACGCGGTCGAGGCCACCAACGCGTTGGCCAAGCACTTTCCCGACTTCTACCGATTCGATCCAACGCCGGTTCCCCGTGCGCTTTGGCAGGTGGCCAGAGACTGTGTTGCTGTGACAGAAACGCCCGACGGCTGGCGTTACACCGACGGCCAGTAGCCGCCTAAACGTGTTAGCGCAGCGGCCCCGGCTGGCAAGGTTCTGCGGGACACGGTCGCTTGTGCGAAAGTGGGGTCCATGGCAGAAGAACTCTTGTACGACGTATCCGGACACGTGGGAACCATCACGTTCAACCGCCCCGACCGGATGAACACCATTACGCCCACGATGCTCGATCAGCTCTCTAAGCGACTGCTCGAAGCCGACGCCGACCCCAAGGTCCGCGTCATCGTGGTCACCGGCAACGGGCGAGCCTGGTGCGCCGGCCTAGACGTGGCGGCAGCCGCCTCGGGCGAAGGCATCGGCGGCGATGGGGCCAGCGGAGCCACCGGCGAATTCAACCTCCGAGACGCACCGCCGGTTGTGCTCAACAAGATCGACACGCCCACTATCGCGGCCCTGAATGGCGGCGCTGCTGGCTATGGCATGGACCTCGCGCTCGGGTGCGACATTCGTATCGCCTCAGAAAAGGCCAAGCTCTCAGCTGCTTACACCGCTCGGGGCCTGGTTCCCGAAAGCGGGGGCACCTGGCTTCTCCCACGCATCATTGGCTGGTCCCAGGCGGCTGAGCTGCTCTTCACCGCTCGCACCCTGCGTGCCGACGAGGCATTGCGCATGGGCTTGGTTAGTCAAGTGCTCGCCCCCGAAGACCTCGAAGCCGCCACTGCGTCGCTGGCAGAAGAAATTGCGGCCAATGCCCCACTGGCTATCCGTGCCAGTAAGCGACTCATGCGTCATGGCATGACCGAGGGCCTCGAAGACCATGTCCAGCGGCAGTACCTCGCGCTACTGCCGTTGTTTGGCACCAAGGACTTCCGTGAAGGGTTGACCAGCTACGTCGAGAAGCGCCCAGCGAAATTTGAGGGCCAGTAGCGCCATGGCCGGCGACGCATACCGCACGATCGAACGGTTCTGGGAAGTCCAACACCGCGGCGACTACACCGCTACCGCAGAGCTCTTTGCCGATGACGCCGAGTTCGTTGACCCTATCTATGGCACCTTCCATGGTCGAGACGCCATCGCCGCCTTTATGGCCAAGATGAATACCGCTGTGGCTGCCGCCAACGGCGTGTTCACCTTGGAAGAGCTAGCGGGTGACGACTCGGCGGCCTGGGCGCAGTGGAAGTTCACCACCGATGCTGGTGTCCGTCACGGCGTTGGCGTCTACCGGGTCCGCGACAGCCAGATCGTCTACTACCGCGACTACATGAATCCGCCGGAGCACTAGGTCGCCGCCTTTTAGCCCGATCCGGCGATCTCGGCGCATCTAAGGAGGAAAACGTCAACGACGCGCGTAAAGTCTTCTTTGAGTGCGCTACGAGGCCCGCTCCAAATGAAAGTGCAAGTACATGCAAGGAACTGTCAAGTTTTTCAACAGCGAGAAGGGCTTCGGCTTCATCTCACGCGAGGGTCAAGACGACGTGTTCGTCCACTACTCCAACATCGCCGGTGACGGCTACAAGTCCCTCGACGAGGGTCAACTCGTCGAGTTCGACGTAGCCCCTGGCCGCAAAGGTGAGGAAGCTCAGAACGTACGAGCAATCTGAGCAGACTAACGTCTTGTTAAATGCCGCTGGCCCTTCGGGGTCAGCGGCATTTGATGTTTTTGAGACGATGCGTGCATCAGTAGGTCGTCTGCACTATGTTGAGCGCACTCCCTGGGCGAAGTCCGGGATAGATGAGCTATGTCTCCGGAGGGAAACATCACAATGAAGAAAATCCTCGTCGCACTTGTTGCGGTACTTGTTGCATCATTCGCCTTTGCGGCGGCGGCCCAGGCCCAAGGTCAAACCATCGAGTTCGATCCTGCCTCTGTCGACGCAGCCGGCGAAGTCGAAGTTGCCGTCACCGGCACCGGTTTTGACGTTGCTGTGTTCATCCTGCCTTGTGAAGGCGCTGGCGGCGACCCCGCAGCCCTCACCGACGTCACCACCCAATGTGACCTGGGCGCTTTGACCCCAGCTAGCCCCGACGCCGATGGGAACATCAGCGCCACCATCACCTTCAACATTCCAGAAGAGGGTCTCGTGATCGCTGCTGGCGACCAGGCGCAGACCAACTCAGCCATTGGCGTCATCACCGTCGGCGCAGCCGAAGAGGGTGGCGAAGAAGAAGGTGCTGAAGAAGGCGCCGAAGAGGGTGGCGAAGAAGAGGCCACCGAAGAAGAAGCTCCAGCCGAAGAAGAAGCTGAGCCCGAGACCACCGACGCAGAAGAAGGCGAACTTGCAAACACCGGCGTTGAGTCCGGTCTGCTCGCCATCGTTGGCGCAGCATTGCTTGCTGGTGGTCTGATGACCGCTGGCGCCATGCGCCGCGTCGAAGCCTAGTAAGCGCTACTCACGTAGCACGCACTAAGCACAAGCACTAGAGAACGGGGCCGGTTCGCCGGCCCCGTTCTTACGTTTTCTGTGCGTGCTTAGGCTTCTTCGACGTAGGGTGCGAGGAGCTGAGGGACCCGGAGATGCTCGGGAATGTTCTCGGGTCCAATCAAGGCGTCGATCTGTTCGTGGAGATGCCAGATCCGGCGTTCCTGATAGTTGATCGGGATGCCCCGTAGCGCTGGAGACAACATAGATTCATGCATCGGAGCCATGTTTTGCATGTCTTCGTCCATGATCTGGTTGTAGACCTTGCGCCGCTGCTTCCAGTACTCGGGGAGCTCGTCGCCTTCCCATTCCTTTGGCGCGTAATAGATCCATTCGAGATGTGTGGTGCCTGCATCGACCGGCCAAAACAGGTTGATGGGAAAGCCATAGGTACCCAGGGGCACGATGGCGTTAGGGAACAGACTGACTGCGGTGCTGGTGCACGACACCATGTTCGGCACCGTGTCGATGGTGGGGTACGGACCGAGGTCGACGGCCTTCCAATCGTCCCAAGACGCCATCCCCAGCCGGTCGCAATTTTGTGTGGAGAACGGCGTGATCATGCGGCTGTGACCATGGGGGTATAGGCCCATAGCAGCACCACGGTTGTCGAGAACACTCACGCCGTCATGCGAATGGATGTGCTTGAAGTGATAGACCTCCAAGAATGCCTCTGCGGTGACCTTCCAGTTGCACGGCACGATGACGCTTTCGCGGTAGATCTCGCGCAGGCTCTCGGTTTGGAACGGTGCGAACATCTCTGCCGCCTTGCCAAGCCACTGCATCAGCGGGAGTGCATCTGGGTCTCTGTTGACAAAGATAAACCCACCGAAGACATCGCAGCTGGCCCGAGGCAGGCACCGCTGCTCCCAATCGAGGTCCACAAAGTCTCGTTCATCGGGGACCGCAACTAGCGACCCCTCGTCGACCTCGTATGTCCACGAGTGGTACTGGCAACGCAGCCGCCGCGACGATCCTCGTTCGTCGCGGACAACCGGTGCCCCGCGGTGCTGGCACGTGTTGTAGAAACACCGCACCTCACCATCAGTCCCCCGGACAATAAGAAGGGGAACGCCCAGGCGTTTGAACTGGAAGTAGTCGCCCGGTTCTGGGATGTCTTCGGCTCTTCCGGCCATCACCCAGGTCTTCGTCCAGAGGTGCGTTTGTTCGAGCTCGTAGAAGGCCTCGCTGGTATGACGCTCGGTCGGAATGTCGGGAAAGGCCGGAAACCCTGGTGGGGGAGCGGTGCGCTCGAACTCGTAGTGCATGTCGGCCTTGATGCGTTCGATCAGTGCCTCGTCCATTGCTGGTCCTCCAACAAGTAGGTGTGCGACCCCTATCTTGGCACGGGTCGGTTGTTGTCGACCCAGACGTCGATGCGTTCCCAGGCCCGCATCAGCATTTCTTCGCGATCTCGGTCCAAGGTCGGGACTTGCGCAGCCGGGATTCTGTACCACGCCGCCAGTAGTTCGTTGCCCTCTGCCAGCTCGAACCATACGTCGGCTGGGGTAGCGATGGCGTCGAGGCCGGTGTGGGCTACGAATACCACATCAGCCTCGGGCGCGGCCGCTAACGCGGCAAGCGAACCTGCTGGCCGCGGTGGTAATACGTTGCGCAGGCCTTCGGCTCGCTCTGCGGCCTGCTCGTGTCCCGCAGCGCGCAGGCGGTCAATGGCACGGAGCCGGCGCCCTGGAGTGAAGTTGCCGCCTTCGGGAAAGATAACGAAGGCATCGTCGGGTCCCATGCCGGCGGCCAGCTCGCCAATGAGCGCCGCAGTGTTGGGTTTGGGGCCGGTTTTCTTCGACGGCACAAATCGATTGGGGAGCCGGTTGAGCAGCAGATCGAACGCAGGATCTATCTGCAACAGATCCTTCACCACGATCCGGGGACGTCGGCCTTGGCCCGACATCAACTCGTTCATGAGCAGCACGGAGTCGGCGGGTCCAGCGTGGCGCGCCATGACGATCATTGGGTTGTCGAGTTCGGCTTCTTCGCCCGCGAGGGACAGATCGGCCCCAGTGGGAGTATCGATGTCTTGGCCGCTCTCGCCGTGGCCGCCGGGGCGACGGTGGGTGATCTCTAGTTCGTATAGGCGCTGGCCTGCTCCCACCAACATGCGTAGTGCCCAGCGCATCAGCGCATAGTGCGCAGCTATGAACGCGGGGGATTTGAGCTTCCATCCAAAGCCGCTACCGACCCACAAGACGAAGCCAGCGACCATGACTGCTGCTTCCACAAAGAAGTAGACGCTAAACAAGCCGACCGCTCGAACCAGGCGGAGCCTTCCTGGGAACCGGTACGAGAGGATCAGTGCAATGATCAGCAGGAGCGGGACCGAGGCCACGTACAACACAACGCAAATAACCGGTATCGGCCAAAGCAGCAGGCGTCGCAGGAGTTTAGGTGGCAGTCTCAAATGATGCCCGCCAACTCCAGGATCCGACTTGGTGGGAGGTACTGGTCGGTGACTCTGGCGCCGAGATCGCTCAGCGCATCTTCGACAGCGTTGGTTATGGCCGCCGGCGCACCAATCATTCCACCCTCGCCCACACCTCTGAAGTCGTTCTCGCCCGGCGACAAGGTTTCGATGTGATGGACTTCTATGTCGGGGATCTCGGCCGCTGTTGGAATGAGATAGTCCATGTATGTGGTGGCCTGGAGGTTGGCGTCGCTGTCGTAGATGCTGCTCTCGTACAACACGGCCCCGATGCCTTGGGCCACCCCGCCGCGTACCTGACCGTCAACGATGGCCGGGTTAATGACTGGACCGCAGTCTTCGACCACGAGGTAGCGCGGGATGGTGACGATGCCTGTGGACAGGTCGACGTCAACGAAGCACACGTGTGTGGCTGTTGACCACCCGCCATCGCCATGGCCACCGTAGTCAACGGTGGCCTCGAACGCTGCATCTGTGGGCGCAGCTCCGGCGGCGGCTGCGGCGGCAACCTCGCCAAAGGAAAGGCCCCGAGCTGGCACGCCAGCCACGTGGATGTTGCCGTCGATGATCTCGATGTCGGAGGGCGAGGCCTCCAGCATCTCTGCGGCCTGGTGGTTGATGAGGTCTCGGACTTTTCGCGACGAATACTTGACAGACCCGCCACCCATGGGGCCGCCGCGGCTGCCGCCGGTTCCCAGAACGCTAAAGGGGGTGCGGTCGGTATTGCCCCACACCAGCTCAACGTCTTCGATGCCAACGCCGAGCTCGTCGGCTACGACCTGGGCATACGTGGTTTCGTGGCTTTGCCCGTGGGGCATCTGCCCGGTGTAAACCACCACGGACCCATCGGCTTGCACGGTTGTGCGGGCGGTCTCAGCCGAGAGCGCGTCGGTTCCAGGGTTGACCGAGGTGAGATAGTCTGGCGGACCCGGCGCAGCCTCGTGGTAGCACGCAAAACCAATACCCAGCCGGCGGCCCGCTTTCGCGGCCTCTTCTTTGGCTGTGGCGAAGGCGTCGAGGTCTACGAGCTCAATTGCTCGTTCCAGCGTCTTCTTGGTCGACATTGTCTCGTCGAGGGTTGGGCCCGTAATCATTTTGGTTGGCATGTCGGCCTCGCCGATCATGTTCTTCAGGCGCAGATCGGTGGGAGACATGCGAAGCGCTCGAGCCACAACGTCGAGCATGCGTTCGCGCGCCCACGTCTCGTTGGCCCAAGGACCGCGATACGCAACGTATTTGCCCTTGTTGGTGCTAACTACTCGTGTGCGTAACCCGTAGGCATCGAACTTGTAGCTCCCCGGGAACATCACCTTCATGATGCGGGTGGCAAACGGTGCCCCGACGGGGAACCCCGGGTAGGCGCCTTGGTCGACGATGAGGTCGACTTTCATGCCGCGCAGCGTGCCGTCGTTGTCTACCGCCACGGCAACCTCGAGGGTCTCTTCGCGGGCGTGGCCGCCGTCGGTCAGGTTCTCGACGCGGTCTTCGATCCACTTCACTGACCGTCCGAGCTTGATGGCCGCTGCCGCAAGCGCCACATCTTCTCTGGCAATAGAACCTTTGGCGCCGAAGCCACCGCCAATGTCTTGCGCCTTCACCGTCGGGTAGTTGTCGCGTCCGAGCAACCCTAGAGCGATGCGTTGCAGGTGGACCAGCGTCGACTTGTCGGCTTTGACCTGGGAGATCATCCCCGCGTTGTCTTGTTCCTGTAGGGAATCTGCGTTGGTGCTGACGAAATCCTTCGCTGCGCTGACAAAGGCGTTGCGACGTTCTTTGTTTGCCACAAAGCTCTTTAGCGACGACGGAGTCGATTGTTTGTCGGCCAAAGCGGCAATGATCCAGCGCAACATGTGGCTGGATTGCGTGGCGTTGTGCACGGTGAGGTGGCCCGTATCTGGGTCGACCTCAATAACGCTGCCCCGTGTCTCCATCGGCTGGTTGGCTTGACGCTGACAACTGAACCGTTCGGTTATCACCCGGTCGGCTGCGGCGAATACGGCATCAACGTCGCCGTAGGTATCGGTCTGGTCATAGACAACGTTGCCGTCGGCTTTCTCCCAAAGCGGTTCGGAGTCTGCCGCTAGTGCGTCGCTGATCGATGCCACAGCATCCAGCGGCTCGTAGTCGACTTCTACAAGTTCGGCTGCGTCTTCGGCCAAGTACCGGGACGTAGCCAAGACGAGGGCAACGGGATCTCCAACCATGCGCACTTTTTTGTCACTGAGCGCCCAGTGCAGCGGCGTGTAGAGGTTGGGCAGCATCAAGAATGGCGGGAAGGGGTTTGTAGCTTCGACGATGTCGGCGCCGGTGAACACCGCAGCCACCCCTGGGGCCCGTCTTGCGGCATCGACATCGATGCTGGTCACGCGAGCGTGCGCCAGGGGGCTACGGACAAAAACCGCGTGAAGGACACCTTCGGGTTCGATGTCGGCTACGTAGCAACCTTTGCCGGTCAGGAGTCGTTGGTCTTCGACGCGTTTGACGCTTTGCCCGACAAAGCCCAGCCCAGATTGTTGTGTGGTATTGCTCATGGCTGATTTCCCTGTGCTTCGTTGAGGAGTGAGACAGCGGTTTCGACGCCGTCGACAATGGACTGGTAGCCCGTGCATCGGCAGAGGTTGCCGCTCAACTCCGCCCGTATCTCGCTGCGGTTGGGTTGGGGGTTCTCGCTGAGTAGCGCAACGGTGCTCATCAAGAAACCGGGCGTGCAAAACCCGCACTGAAATCCATGACTCTCGTGCATGGCTTGCTGTATGGGGTGTAGTTCGTCGCCGTCCGCAAGGCCTTCGATGGTGGTGATCTCGGTCTCGTCGGCCTGTACGGCCAGCATGAGGCACGACCTTGCTGGCTGGCCGTCGACAAGGACGGTGCACGCTCCACAGACGCCATGCTCACAACCAAGGTGGGTGCCGGTGAGCCCGACATCCTCGCGTATGACGTCAGAGAGTGACCTGCGAGGCTCGACCTCCAGCATGTGACGCTTTCCGTTGATGGTAAGGACGACGCCGAGCGAGTCGCCCACGTTGGTGGTGCTCATGCTGGGACTCCAATCGCTGCGGTGGCTTGAGACAGGCCGCGTTCAGTGAGAACGCCGGCCAAGTGCTTTCGGTACGCCGTTGTTCCGTGCACGTCAGGTGCCGGGTTGAGTGCCTCGCTGACCACCTCGGCGGCACGTGCGAAGAGCTCGGCCGAAGGCTCAGAGCCAACAAGGTGGGCTTCGGCTTCGGAGACTCGTTGTGCGGTGGAACCCACGCTGAAGAATGCCAGCGATGCCGACGCAACGACGCCATCACGGACATCGAGCGCACAGGCCAGGCCGACCAAAGCGTAGTCGCCGTGTCGACGGCTAACTTCGACCAGCGCCCCACCGGAGGTACTTGGCCACGCCGGGAACGTCACCTGCTGGAGAAGTTCGTTTGGTTTGAGCGCAGTCTGGAGGTAGCCCTCGAAGAACTCGGCTGCAGGGATGTCGCGAGTGCCATCGGTGCTCACTGCCCGAAGGGTTGCGTTGAGCGCGAGGCACACAGCAGGCAGCTCCGCGGCCGGGTCGGCGTGCGCGATGCTGCCGACCAGCGTGCCTCGGTTCCGGATGGCTCGGTGTCCAATGTACGGCATGGTCTCGGCCACAAGGGGCGCATAGCGACCCACATCGGCGCTGTGTTCCACCGTTGCATGGCGGACCAACGCTCCAACCGTCACCTCGCCAGTGGCCGACACCGAGATGCCGTCGAGACCGGGAACACGGCTGATGTCGATGAGCTGTTCGGGCGGCCCGAGGCGAAGGGCCATGGTGGGCAACAGGCTCTGCCCACCCGCCAAGATCTTGGCATCGTGGCCGACGTCAGCCAACAACGAGAGTGTCTCATCAAGCCCAACCGGCCGATGGTAAATAAACGCTGGATTCTTCACGGTCGCGACCCTATTCCATAGCGGCCCCAGAAGCAGCACTTAGCTACGCCAGCCACCAGCCCGGAGCCGCCGTAGCGTTTGAGGATTTCAGATGGGGCCGGAGCCGGCGAGTAGGGTAAGAGACCAATGCCCGCACAACTGCCTGTCATCGTCGGATTCGGCGGGGTCAACCCCGCAGGACGCTTGTCCTTCCACCACGCATATCGACGCAAGGTCATCGACGTACTTGGCGAAGCCGAAGTCGAGCGCACGTTCGCCAGCCTCACCGCGCTCATGAACCTGCCCGGAGATCTCACTGAAGAGCAGCGACGCCAACGCGTGCTCGATGGCACCCTTATCCGCCAGATCACCGACGAGCACCGCAGCCGCATGCGCTGGCAGACGCCCATCCCACACGAACCTGGCCAGCCCGAGGTGAGCTTTCGCTTGAGTAAACGGCAGCTCCCCGACGAGCTTCCTGCTAACTGGCACCTCAGTGACGAGGAGGACCGGTCCGTGTTGGTCACCTTGGTGGGCGATCCGCAGATGTCCACGTCCACTACACAACCCATGAAGGTCAACGCCGCAGGTCAGCTTCCCGATGGCTTCGAACCCGGCGAACTGTACGGGTCCCGAAGCCATCCGCGTGGGTTGCAGATTACCGTGTTCGCTGCGTCCGACGCGCTGCGAAGTTCAGGACTCGATATCGATGTGTTGAAGTCCAAGGTTCGCCCCGACCAGTTCGCTGTCTACTCGGGTAGTGCCATGGGCCAGCTGGATAACGAGGGCTATGGGGGCCTGTTTCAGAACAGCCTTACGGGGAAGCGCCCCACATCCAAGAACGTTCCGCTTGGCCTTTCCGAAATGCCCGGCGATTTCGTTAACGCTTACGTGCTCGGCTCGGTGGGCGATACCGCCGGCATCATTGGGGCGTGCGCCACTTTCTTGTACAACCTGAAACGTGGGGCCGAAGCCATCGCGTCAGGCGACAAACGTGTTGTTGTGGTTGGTAACGCCGAGGCCCCGGTGGTCCCCGAGGTCATGGAGGGCTACCGCACCATGGGCGCGCTCACCGAGGACGAGGCGCTTATGGCCCTTGATGGCAGTGATCACCCAGACCATCGGCGAGCGTGTCGCCCGTTCTCTGAGAACGCCGGTTTCACTGTGGCAGAGTCCGGCGTGTACACCGTTCTTGTCGACGATGCGCTCGCCCTGGAACTTGGCGCGCAGATACTGGGGAGCGTTGGCGGCGTCTTTGTCAACGCCGACGGCTTCAAGAAGTCCATTCCCGGGCCCGGAGTTGGCAACTACTTGACGGTAGGAAAAGCCCTTGGTCTTGCCCGCAGCATCCTTGGGGACGAGGGGCTTCGGCACGGAACCCATATGCAGGCACATGGGACCGGGACCCCACAGAACCGGGTCACCGAATCCGACATCCTCAGCCGGCTTGCCGGCGCGTTTGGTATCGACCACTGGCCAGTTGCGGCCATCAAGGCCTACGTGGGGCACTCTATGGCTCCTGCAGGTGGCGACCAGCTGGGTGCCATCTTGGGTACGTGGAACGACGGGTGGCTGCCCGGCATCCACTCCATCGACCACATTGCCAGCGACGTGGCTACCAAGAATCTGGCGCTCGCTATGGAGCACACCGAGCTTGATCCCCGGCAACGACAAGGCGCATTCATCAACAGCAAAGGCTTCGGTGGCAACAACGCTACTGGTCTTGTGCTTTCGCCCCAGACCACCGAGTCGCTCCTAGAGCAGCGGTGGGGCAAAGCAGCCTTGGCTACGTACCGGTCTCGATGTGAGGCGGTCGCCCAGCAGGCTCAAGCGTACGACGACGCTATGTGTGAGCAGACGGTTGGCAGCATCTATCAGTTCGGTGAAGGAGTGCTCGATGGCAGTGACCTCACGATCTCCGACCACGAGATTCAGCTGCCCGGTTTTGGGCTGCCCGTCGATCTCGATATTGCCAACCCGTTTCTGTAGGGCCTCGACCGCTGGTGGGTAGGGCCTTTGCGGTGCCTGCTACGTTCTGCCGATGGGGAATGCACAACCGAGACAGCCCAGCTATCTGTTGAAGAAGGGCCCCTCGACCGAGATTGCCATTACCTGTGGTGATGCCACGTTGAGGTGGAACGAAATCGAAGAGCGGGCGTGCCGTCTCGCCAACGCGATCGAAGCAGCCGGGGTAGGGCCAGGCGAGGCGTGGGCCATCCTGGCGCATAATCGTGTCGAGTGGCCTGAGGTTCTCATGGCCAACGCTCGCGCCGGTACCCGCGTTGTGCTGCTGAACTGGCACCTGGCGGTACCGGAACTCGTTGCCTTGCTGGAGGACAGCGCCGCGTTGCTCCTTGTCGTAGACGAGGCACTTGCGGCACAAGGCGTCGAGGCCGCAGCTCAAGCCGGTCTTGAATCGGTGGTCACCATGGGCGATCGCTACGAGGGGTGGCTGCAAGGGGCTTCGCCAGAACCGCCAACGGAACGTTCAGTGGGTTCGCCAATGCTCTTTACCGGCGGCACCACGGGAAGGTCAAAGGGGGTCAATCGGTCGGACCAAGTAGCTCTCGCTGGTGCGTGGGCGGCGCTGCCGGACGGATGGGGGACGCTGGTTCGGATGCCAGCAGAGGGGACAACGCTCATCACGACGCCGCTGTACCACGCCTTCGGCCAAGGGGTCATGAACGCTTCTTTAGCCAAGGGCATGCCACTGATTGTTCACGAGCGTTTCGATGCCGAAGCAACCTTGCGCACCATTGAGCGTTGCGCCATCACTTGCGCGCCGATGGTGCCCACGCAATTCATTCGCATGCTCAAGCTCGACGAAGAAACCAAGACCAGGTATGACCTGAGTTCGATCGAGTGGGTCCTGCACACTGCGGCGCCGTGCCCCGAATGGGCGAAGCGGGCCATGATCGACTGGTGGGGTCCAGTGATCTATGAGATGTACGGGTCCTCAGAGGGCGCTGGCCCAGCAATATGTGACAGCGAGGAGTGGCTGGCGCATCCGGGCACCGTGGGCAAGGCATCGGCCCGGCTGGAGTACAGCATCGTCGACGACGACGGCAACACGCTCGGCCCTGGTGAGATCGGCACCATCTATTGCAAGCGCGTGGACGGGACCCCCTCGTACCACGGTGCTGCTGACAAGACCGCAGCGATGACGTTGCCAGACGGGCGCTTTACCGTTGGCGACCTTGGTTGGCTCGACGAAGACGGCTTCTTGTTTCTTGCAGACCGACGTGTAGATCTCATCATCACCGGCGGGGCGAACGTGTACCCCGCAGAGATCGAGGCAGCGTTGGTGCAGCACCACCTGGTGGCAGACGTGGCGGTATTTGGGGTGCCAGATCCCGAGTGGGGAGCATCGGTGAAGGCCGTGGTCGAACCTGTTGCTGGGGCAAAGCTAGATCTAGATGAGTTGGCCCGCTTCAGTCGAGGTCTATTGGCCGGCTACAAGGTCCCCAAGATCTGGGAGATTGCCGATCGGCTCCCTCGTGAAGCACACGGCAAACTCAAGAAA
>JAUIIS010000405.1 GCA_030431575.1 Acidimicrobiia bacterium
CACTGACGTGGCCGACATAGATGGCGGAATCGTTGCTTGGTCCCAGGCCGGCCTCGACATCGTCAACGGATAGTCAGCTGCGTGCCAACGCGACTTAGGGCTTGCTCAGCCCAGGTCGCGTAAGGCCTGATCAACCTCAGATCGGTAACGGTTGACGTTGGCGAGCTTCACGGCGCCGAACCCCCGGATCTGGTCGGCCAGCTGCAATACGTGAATGGCGTCGCCTTCGTTGCCTATGTCCACGCGCTCAAGGACACGGTCGATGAGGTCTTCGTACTCGTCAACCAGTTGTCGCTCGACCTGTCGTTCCTCGGTCCTCCCAAAGGGATCAAGACGAGAGCCACGAGCTCGCTTGGCGCTAGCCAGGGCCTGGAACATTGCCCTCCCGGCACGCTCGGGAACCGCCGTCTTCTTGGATCGGCCAAGCCGCTTGAGCGTGGGCGGATCCAGGAGGTACGAGAAGGTGGCGTTGGGCCCGAACTGAGCCGCAATCTCCCGTCGAAGCTCAGGTCGTAGATGGAGCCGGGCGACCTCGTACTCGTCCTTGTATGCCATCAGCCTAAACAGCTGGATGGCCACGGTCTCTGACAAGGCGCTTCCGAGACCCTTGGCGAGCTCGACTTTCCGGCAGCGCCCTACCGCTGCGACGTACACCCGCGCGTAGCGACGATTGGAGTGTCCAATCACCTCGGGGACTCGGATCCGCAACAACTCGAACAGTGCTTCGTTGGCCTCCACCTCTTGGATGAG
Organism: Acidimicrobiia bacterium; assembly: GCA_030431575.1. Classification (GTDB taxonomy): domain Bacteria; phylum Actinomycetota; class Acidimicrobiia; order Acidimicrobiales; family UBA8592; genus JAUIIS01. Next base: position 751 of record JAUIIS010000405.1, read on the forward strand.
TTCCTCGGCCGCTGCCGCGTGAGGATGCGGCACCTCTGGATCGGCGGAGACAGCTGAAGCGTTTTCGAGGTGTTCGGCCACACGTGGTTCAACCACCAAGCGGCGCCCCAGCCGAAAAGCCTTGGTGTTGAGGTCGACAGCAACGCCATTGCGGGCAATCGCGGCTTCCACCGCTTCAGGCGACACGGGGAGTAGGCCCCGTTGGCTGGCTAAACCGACAACCAAGAAGTTGGCTACGGGCTGTGAGCCGAAGACTCGCACGGCTATGCCTTCGGCATCAACCCAACTGAGTGCGTCGGCACCAGTAGTGGACTCGATGGCCTGACGGAACGCCTCAAGACCGGGCAACGCTTGGCTGACTTCGCGCACCACCTGCCCCGTGGGCAGAAGCGTGGTTGAGACCACGGCGTTCGTTTCCTGAGGCTTCATACGAGACAAGACATCGATGCTGGTGCCACCAACGACGTCGAAGATAAGCATGGTGTCGGCTTCGTGCTCACCTACCCGCGCCGTACCTGCTTGTGGCTGGGATGTGATCTTCACGTTGGAGATCACCTGCCCGCCCTTTTGTGCAAGGCCCGTCTGGTCAAGGCTGAGCGCGTGCTTGCCATCAATCAGTGCAGCGGTCGATAGCACCTGGCTGACCGTAACCACGCCGGTACCACCGATGCCCACAACAACGATCGCGGCGTCGTTCAAGACAACAGGCTGGGGCAGGTCGTCGCCGACCGAGATACTTGCGATGTCGGCGCGCCGTGGCGCATAACTCGGGTCGATCTCGACTTCGATGAAGGCGGGGCAGTTCCCGTCTACACAGCTGTAGTCGTAGTTGCACGACTCCTGATGAATCCGGGTCTTGCGCCCAAGATCAGTTTCAACAGGGTGCACGCTGATGCAGTTGGACACGCGCCCGCAATCTCCACAGCCATCACACACGGCCTCGTTGATAAAGATGCGTTTGGTGGGGGTGGCCACCTTGTCGCGTTTGCGGTCGCGTCGCAGCTCGGCGGCGCACCGTTGGTCGTACACGATTGCGGTCACGCCCGAGACTTTGCGCAGATCGCGTTGCACGGCGTCGAAGTCATCGCGCGATGCCGTGTGTGCGTTGCTGGCCAGAGCCGAGTTGTAGCTGTGCCCGTCTTCGCTAACCACCACTGTCTTGGCCACGCCTTCGGCCTGGAGCATTCGGGTGAGATCGGGGATGGGCATGTTGCCTGCGGCGTCTTGGCCGCCAGTCATGGCAACTGTGCCGTTGTAGAGAATTTTGAAGGTGATGTTGGTCCCCGCGCTAACCGCTTGGCGAATGGCCAGCGACCCCGAGTGGAAGAGCGTGCCGTCACCGATGTTCTGGAACCGGTGCTCGGTGTCAACGAACAGCGACATTCCAGCCCATTGCGCGCCTTCGCCGCCCATGTGGGTGTGCCACGACTGGCCCCGGTCCATCGAGCCAGCCAAGGTATGGCAGCCGATCCCACCACCGGCCACCGATCCTTCGGGCACGAGCGTTGATCGGTTGTGGGGACAACCCGAGCAAAAGTATGGGGTTCGCTTCGCGATATCGCCGTTGGTCGCTGCCAGGACCGGGATGCGCTCTCGAGGCTTGGTGAGGCCAATGTCGCCCAGCGCGACTTCAATCCGGGCTAGCAGAGCCGGACGCAAGCGATCTGCGGTCAACGCTCCATCCACCGGGAGCAGCGGCGCGCCGTCGGGCGATTTCTTACCGGTGATTCGGGGAGGGTGCGGGGAGCCATAGAGCACATCTCGGATCTGGGTTTCGATGAAGGCCCGTTTCTCCTCGACCACAAACACCTCACCAAGGCCCTCGGCGAACTGCTTCAACCCCGCTGGTTCGAGTGGCCAGATGAGCGCTGGTTTGTAGACACGAATGCCCGCACGAGCAAGCGCGCCTTCTTCGCCAAGGCCAAGTTCGTTGAGCAGGCTCATCACGTCCGCATAAGCCTTGCCGGCGGCCACGATGCCCAGCTGCTGCCCGATCCGCGCCGCCGTACGGGGATGGTCACCCGTGATCATGATCACCCTGATCCCCGCATCCTCCGCGTCGCCGATCGCCGCGGCCGCCTCCGGGCGGGGCGGGTCGATGATGCCGACGACGCCGAGATGGATCAGATCGTTCTCGATCGACTCGTCGATGACCGGGTCGATGTGGACCGGCCGATAGGCGACCGCGAGCGTCCGCAGCGCGGCGTCCGCGAGGCCGTCGACCGACGCCATGATCTCGGCGCGACGCTGCGGTGTCAGTTCGACCACCTGCGCCCCGACGCGTTCGCGATCGCATCGTTCGATCAGGACATCGGGCGCGCCCTTCGTCGTGATCATCAGCGGCTGTTCGCTCCCGGACCGGTCAGCATCGCGGT
>JAUIIS010000406.1 GCA_030431575.1 Acidimicrobiia bacterium
ACAGTGCCTATGACCCCTACCCGGCCTGTTTCGGTGACCTTGACCAGCGCTTCGGCGCCGGGCTTGATGACGCCGGTCACCGGCACACCTGCGGTGGCTTCCAACTCGCCAAGCGCCGCTGCAGCAGCCGTGTTGCAGGCGACGACGACAGCCTTGACATCGTGTTCTTCGACCAGCTTCGCCGTGATCTGGTGGGCGAACCCACGCACCTCTTCGAGCGGCCGTGGCCCATACGGGTAACGGCCAGTGTCGCCGAAGTACACAACGTCTTCGTAGGGCAACATGTCGATGACGGCCCTGGCCACCGTCAAGCCGCCGAAGCCTGAGTCGAAAATGCCTATCGGGCGGTCGTCTGCCATGGGGCGTAATCCTATGCCCTTGCGGCGCACCTAGACCCCGATGCAGCGTGCCTGTGCTCGCCGTGAAAGACACACTCTGCTAGAAGTTGACGATCTCGTTGCTGCTAGAAGTAGACGATCTCGTTGGCCAGCTCGGCTACTTCTTCGAGGCTTCCGGTCCAAGCACCTGTGGACAGGTACTTCCAGCCCCCATCGCAGACCACAAACACGATGGTGCCACTCTCTATGCGTTCAGCCACCCGCAGTGCTCCTGCAAGAGCAGCGCCGGAAGAGAGCCCGGCAAAGATGCCGCATTCGTTGGCCAACCGCCGGGTGCATTCGATGGACTCGAGCGGGCGCACGATGCGCTTGCCGTCCAACAGTTCCAAGCCGCCCCATTTGTCGAACACGGGGGGAATGAATCCGTCGTCAAGGCTGCGAAGGCCATCGACGATCTCGCCCGATGGCGGCTCTACGGCGAGGACCTTGACGTCAGGCTTGTGTTCTTTGAGATACGTGCCAACACCCATGAGGGTGCCGGAGGTTCCGAGCCCCGCGACGAAGTGCGTAATGTCGGGGACATCGTTGAGGATCTCCGGACCCGTGGTGCTGTAGTGCGCGGTGGGGTTTGCTTCGTTGCCGTACTGATACAGGAACGCCCATTCGGGGTGTTCGTCGGCCAGGCGTTGCGCCATGCGCACCGCACCGTTAGAGCCTTCGGATCCGGGCGACTGGATGATCTCGGCTCCCCACACCTCAAGCAACTGACGCCGCTCAATTGACACGTTCTCGGGCATCACGATCTTGAGCGGGTAGCCCTTCATCTGGCAGATCATGGCCAGCGCTATGCCAGTGTTACCCGATGACGGCTCGATGATGGTGTGGCCAGGGCTGAGCGTGCCGTCGGCTTCAGCTTCTTCGATCATGGCCTTGGCAATGCGATCCTTCACCGAGCCTGCGGGGTTCTGGCCCTCAAGCTTGGCCAAGATACGAACCCCAGGGGTGGGGCTGACTTGGCTGATGTCGATGATTGGGGTGTTGCCAATCAGGTCGAGGATCGAGGAATGTACGGACATAACACGTTCAGTATTACCCATCCGACTCCGCAATGTCGACCTAGTTGATAGGAATTACGGTGATTCTTGTCACCGAGGGCGCTACAGGGCTGCCTGGACCTCAACAACAACGGGCTCTTCGGTGATTTTGCCGTCGAGCATGCGATAACTCCGCAGCACCGGTTCGGCATCTTTGAGCGAAACGATGATGAAGTGCCACGCCCCGAACGGGTCAAACATCGCTGCGTCTGAGACATCGGTTGGCGACGGGTACGCCGTGGTGTGGGTGTGGCTATGCATGACACCCACGATCTGTGCTCCCGCAGCGTCGGCCGCAGACTCGACGTTCATCATCTCCATGCCATCGAGCTGGTAGATCTCGCTCGATGCCGCCACGTTCTTCATGGGGTAGAACGCCACGACATCCGTGGTGCCAGGCCGGGCCCCAAAGAGGCCGCACGCCTCATAGGGCAGCCCTCGGTACGCGTGAGCCACCATCTCGTTGTACGTGTCGCGGGTCAATCTCAGCATTGCAGTCATCGTAATCTGGTGCGACAACACAACGGCACGGCCAGCGCGAGGCACCCAGGCATGGGCCCGCAAGCCTCGATCCACCGGCGACGAAACCGAGCCCTCCATCTAGCTAGCCCGCTGCTAACGTCGCTTCCCCGGCAGACCTGACAGGACTCCAGTGAGCTCCCCAAACGACGCGCCAGTGTCCAAGTTCATCATGATCTCCACCCTCGTCACGGTCGTCCTGGCTGCAGCGGTGGCCCAGGGGTTTGGGCGATTCACCTACGGCGTTGTGCTTCCCGACATCCGCGACGACCTTCTCGATGGCTCCAACACCTTGGCTGGCCTCCTCGGGACAACCAACACGTTCGCGTACCTTGCTGGCACGCTCGCCGTAGCCACGCTTGGGCCAAAGCTCACGCTGGTACAGATCTTGCGCATTGGCATGCTGTTGTCCGTCAGCGGGATCACCTTGGCTGTCTTTGCTCCCAACGGCGGCGTGCTCTCCCTGGCACTGCTCCTTATGGGCCTTGGAGGCGCCGCCATCTGGATCCCCAGCCCTGGCCTTGCCACCCAAGTCGTTTCATTGCGCCGGCGCGGACTGGCCGTCGGCGTCATGGGCGCTGGCGTTGGCACCGGCATCGTGTGGAGTGGACAGCTGGCTAGCATCGTCGAAGACCAAGGCAGAACCTGGCGTTCGGTCTACGGCGTCCATGCCATCGTCGGTATAGCAGTGCTGGTATTGGTGCTGATCATCTTGCGGTCCAGGACAGATACTCGAGGCTCATCGGGCGGGTTCGGCGGCTTTGGCGTGCTTTCCCAAATGCCCGGCTGGAGGCCGCTCACCGCCTGCTACGCGTCCTACGGCTTCGGCTACCTCCTCGTTGTTGCGTTCCTCATTGCCCGGCTCGAAGACGACAGCGGGTTCACGTCCAGCCAATCAAGCGCCGCCTTCACTGCCTTTGGGATCTGCTCCATATTGGGCGGCATCAGCCTGGGTCGGGTCTCAGACGTTGTTGGCCGACGCCGAACGCTCTCGGGCGGTTTTGCGCTCTATGCCACCTGCGCGTTGCTCATCCTCACCGGGGCCCAACCCTGGGTCTATGTAGCCTCAGCAGGACTCGGACTCACCTTTGGCGGGTTAGCCACCGTTATCGCCGCGTACATCGTCGACAACACCGATGCCTTGACCTACGGCCCCTCGTATGCTGCGGCA
>JAUIIS010000047.1 GCA_030431575.1 Acidimicrobiia bacterium
TGATCTCGGTGGGGACCGCGCCCGGACGCACACATCCGACCCGAATGCCCACAGGACCTAGCTCGGCAGCGAGGACGCCTGTCAACGCTTCGAGCGCACCCTTGGTGGCGGCATACGGAGACGCTCCCGGAAAAGCGCGCTGGGTGTGGACAGATCCCACAAATAGGATGCAGCCCTTTGTGGCTTCGAGGTGCGGCTTTGCCAAGCCAGACAGCATCATTCCGGCAACCACGTTGGTGTCAAAGAGGGCCAGCACCTCGGTGGCATCAAGTTGGTCGATGGGTCCCCGATACATGTTGCCGGCGTTGGAGATCAGTGCGTCCAGCTTGCCTCCACCGTGTTGCACGGCCGCGGCGACCATGGCCTCTCGGTGTTGGGGCACCGTGACATCGCCGACAACCCCAACGACGTTGGCGCCCAAGCGGGTTGCGACGGCGTCTACCTTGGCTGCACGCCTGCCAGCAACGGTAACCAAGGCGCCGCGTTTGGCGAAGTACTCGGCGGCACCTTCGCCCAAACCCGACCCCCCTCCGGTAATGAGGATGGATAGGCCAGCAACATCGATCATGGTTTGGTCTCCTTGCCCAACAGCCAGTCAACAGCACGCTCCAAGAGTGCGCTGTGGCCCGGCGATTGCAGCGACTGCACGCTATGGCCGAGGCTGTTGTAGACCACGCGCCCTCCGGCACTGGTGTGTGACCAGGCCACGGCTTGGTCGCCTTCGCCAGATGGGCTAGTGGCCCAGATAGTGCTCTCTGGCCCCACCTCAAGCCCGGTGTAGCGCTCGTCCACCACCGAAAAGGCTTCGAGGTCGGCCAGCGGGTGGGAACCGGCGGTTGGCACCACCGCCATTGCTTCGGGGGGCGGATGCCAGGACGACTCCCAGGACCACGCGCCACCGAGGAGCTCGGGCCATTGCGCCCAGTCGTCGAAGCAAACAGCAGCCGTATGCATGGCCAGAAGCGGTCCACCCGAGCTCACATGGGCTTGGAGCGCGTCACGTAGCTCGGGCGGGCAGATCCGGGCCCATTGGGCACGTTGGTCTCCGGTGTAGCGCTCATCGAGCATCTGAAACTGGCACGCGTATACGGTGACCAGGGTTGCCGGTTCGGCCACAACTGCTTGCGCAAACTCTTTGGCGTCGCGGCACAGCGTGGTTTGGGTGTTGGCCAGTTGGTCGATGCGGGCGCCCAGCACGGGTGCGGTCTCGTCGAAGTCGTGGGCCCAACCACCGGTCAACATCACGTGACGGCGAGCCGTCATGTGGTCTCGCCCCCATCGCCACTGTGGCCAACCGAGTCGACCGAGGCCGGCCGGGGCAGGTTGGCAATCATGCCCATAGTCACACCACCGTCGACCAACACGTTTTGGCCGTTGATGTAGCTGGCGGCATCGGAAGCCAGAAACAGGACAACGCCAGCGATGTCGTCTGGGGTGCCCAGTCGGCCGACCGGCACCTTGGATTCGCGGGCTTGGCGGGTAGCTGGATCTGCGTAGATGGGTTCGGACATACCACCGTCGATAAGCCCGGGGGCAACAGCGTTGACCCGTATGCCTTCGGTTCCCCACTCAAGCGCCATCTGTTGGGTCAGCAACGCCACGCCAGCCTTAGTGGATCCGTAGGCGCCGGCGTTTGGGCCCGCGGCCACGCCGTTCATGGAGGTGACGTTCACGATGGTGCCGCCGGGGCCCCCGGCGCTGGTGGCCATGCGTTGGGCGGCTGCACGCGCCACCAAGAATGTGCCGGTGAGGTTGACCTCAACAGCAGCGCGCCAGTCGTCGGCAGACAGTGACAGCAACGGGCCGAAGCGCACGATGCCGGCATTGTTGACCACCACGTCGGGGGTGCCGAACGCTTCGAGTGCGGCATCGACCTCGTCTTCGTTGTCGACGCGAGCTTGCAAGGCAACAGCGTTGCCCAACCGGCTCGCCGTGCGCTGGGCACCTTCGGCGTCGATGTCGAGTACGCCGACTCGATAGCCCGCCTTGGCTGCTGCGGTGGCTATGGCTGCGCCCAGCCCGGCAGCGGCACCAGTAATCAGTATCGAACGAGGAGATGTCATTGGTTCACGCTCACGAGAAGACAACCGGGTACGAAGCGAAATTCAGGCGCTCTGTGGTGGGGTCCACCACTGGTGGGTTCTGGGGGTCAGGGCGGCCGCCCAGGCCCAGGAACGCATGGGTGATCACGGCGACCGTGCCAAAGAGGTGATCGTCAAGCTGGCCGTCCTCTTGGGCTACACCGCCATCGAGTTCTGCCCCGATGCAGGCGTGGCGTCCGCCGCCGAAAGTGTGCCCCCAAGGGGGGATGGCTGGGTCGAGGCGACGGTGCGGGTTATAGCTGTCGGCGTCACCACCAAACACTGAGGGGTCACGGTTGGCGGCGGCTAGGTCCAGCACCAACTTGGTGCCTTCGGCTGCGTTTGTGCCGTTGTCGAAGGTGACCGGCGCTAGGGCCGTACGCCACGCAACTGGGCTTGCAGGGTGCAGCCGCAATGACTCGTGGACACAACGTTGGGTGAAGGCAATGTCTTGGGCGGCGGTCGCCAGTTCGTTGGGGTGGGTTTGGCCCCACTGGAACAGATCGTGCACCGAGTGCACAAACGCGTTGGCGGTGGAGTGTGCGCCTGCCTGGAGGTAGAAGCACACTTCCCGAAAGGTCACGTCGGGTTCTAAGTTCAGGCGCTCGACGTTCGCCACCAACGTGGTCAGTACGTCTCGGGGCAACGATTCGGCGTCGGCGTGGCCTGCTTGCACCTCGGCGACGAGGGCTTGTCGGCGACGCAGGCTGGGAAGGTATTGCTGTTCGTGGAACTCGGCCATGACTTCGCGCACTTCGGCAACGACCTCGGCCTTGTTGCGGGTGGAGTGCACCAAGGTGGCCCCTTCACTGAGCTTCTTGACCGTGGCGTAGAGGGCCTCTGTGGCTGGAGCGTCGCTGGGGTCGTGGTCGATGCCGGCGATGAGTGCCGTCATGTTCATGGCGGCTCGGTAGCCCACCACAGTGAGGTCGGCCTTGCCTTGGGCTACGAACGGCCGCAGCGTCTGGTCGATGGTGGCGCCAAGAACCTCGCGCTCCCAATGGGCAAAGACGTCGCGTCTGAAGAGGCGGTTCTCTAGGCGCCGGCGGTCGCTGTGGGCTGCACCGTGCAAGTCCAAAAGGCAGTCGGCCATGACCACGGCGCCATCGTCGTACATAGCTTGGCGCAGGTTCTTGAACCGGTAGGCCTGTTTCACATCGTGGTAGCCAGTAACCAGAATCTCGTTTGTGGCTGCGCTGGCACTACTCATGGTTGGCGTAGGCCCGCTGGTGGGTGAGAATCTCGCCAGCCCAGTTGCCCACCTTCCAGCCCTGAGGGCGTTGTGACGTTGGCCAGGGTTGGTTGAGGTCGACCAACCGGCCTCGAGACACAACCGAGCGCAGGCGCGTGCGGTCATTGAGGACTGTGATGTCTTTGGTTGGGTCTGCGTCGAGCACCAAAATGTCGGCCAGCATGTCTGGCGCGATAGTGCCAAGTTGGTCTTCCATGCGCATGGCCCATGCGCCGTTTTTGGTCGCCGTCGTGATGGCTTCCAACGGGGTCAGGCCAAGCTCGTTGACAAAGACCTCGAGTTCCCGTCCGTGCCAGTGGCCGTAAGGAGTGAGCGCAAACCCGCTCTCGCTGCCAGAGATGATGCGGACCCCGTTGTCGTACGCCTTGCGCATCATCTTTGCGGTGGCGGAGATCTCGCCTCGGAATATGTCTTCCATGCCGGGGCTGGCCCCAACTCGGGCACCAAATTCGGCCAGGTTGGCCAAGAACGTAAACGTCGGGCATAGAGACGCCCCGGAATCGATGACGGCTTGCAGACCGTCGTCGTCCATGAAGCTGCCGTGCAGGATGAGGTCGACGCCCGCTTTGGCTGCCGCGGCCACGCTTTCGCTGGAGCGACAGTGCGCCATAACGGGTACGCCCAGCTCGTGGGCGGCGTCACACGATGCCTTCAGCTCGTCGGCGCTCCAGACCAGCAGCTCGCCAGACCGTCCCGGCACCGAGCCAGTGGCATGGATCTTGATCCAGTCGGCCCCGTATTTGATGTGGCGGCGGGTCCAGGTAATGACGTCGTCGACTGAGTTGACAATCTGGGCGTAGCCGACGGTGCCTTCGTCGGGGATAAGCCGCCCAGCGGTTCCACCTACAGCAGTGAGCAAGGCTTGGACGCCGCAGGCCATGCGGGGGCCCTCGACAATGCTGGCCTCTATGGCATCTCGAAGTTGGGGGCCAATGCCATGCAACGTGTCTGGGTCCACGAACGACGTGACCCCGGCAAGCAACAGCTTGCGCACGTTCTGTCCTGCGATGAGCGACACCATGGCTGGGTCGCGGTGAAAGAACAGTTCGTCGTTGGACTGAACATCGTCGAAGGTCACATGTACGTGTGCGTCGATGAGGCCGGGCATGACCGTACAGCCGGTGGCATCGACAACTTCGGTGTCGGGCTGGTCCATTAGCGCCGCAATGGAAGCATCGTCATTGTCGAGAACCGCGGTGATCACACCATCGGCCACAACCACGGTGCCGGGCTGAGGCACCGCGCCCGTGCCGGACACGACCGTTCCGCCCAAGATTAGTAGCTGGTCGCTCACTCGAACCCCCTTGTGGTGACGCGAACGTCGCAAGCTTAAGTGATCGCGCTCAGCCCTACCCGATTAGCAGAACCGCAACAACCTGGCTGCGTTGGCGTTGAGCGTTTCCGCCAGGTGCGCCACATGATCGGCGGGGTCTTTGTCCCAGCCACCAAAATTGGTACCAAACACCAAACGGTCGGTGCCTAGCTGGTTCACCGCAAAGGTGAACTCGGCCAGCCCGGTGACGTGGCAGTCGAACCACAATCGACCAAGCGCCTCGTCGAACCTTCCCGGCTGACGAATCCACTCGGGCATGCTGGGACGGCGTTCGGCCAGCTTGCGCAGCTTGGCAATGTGCATCGGCGTAGAGCCCCCGGCATGCGAGAGGCAGATGTCCACCTCGGGGTGACGCGTTGTGACGCCACCAAAGACAAGCGTGGCCACCGCCAGCATCTCTTCGACGCTGAACTCGACCACGAGGTCCAGGTCGAAGCGGCCAAGCCGCGGGTCTCGCAGCGGTCCATCGAGACCTGACGGGGCCGGGTGCATGAACAGCGGAACGTTCAAAGCAACACAGGCCTCGTACAGCTGATCCATCTCGGGGCTGTCCAGCGCGGTGCCGAAGTCTGTGCCGATGTAGCCACCCAAGAGGCCGAGATCTTTGACGGTCCGCTCCAGCTCGTTCACGGCGGCGGGGATGTCTTGCATTGGTAGTGAGGCAAACCCGTAGAGACGATCGGGATGTGGGGCCACCGCCTCGGCTAACGCGTCGTTATGGCGGCGACAGTATTCGACGGCGTCTGGGCCCTCGATCCAATGCAGGTACGTCAACGGGTTCGGCGACAGCACCTGCTTTGCGATGCCTGCTGCATCCATCGCCTCCAGCCGCAGGTCGATGTCCATGAACAGCGAACCCCGGTAGGGAACGCCATCCAGACGCCACTCGCCCACACGAAACCACGGGGTCCCGTCGCTGTACTGCCCAAGCTCGGGTCCGCACGCGCCGGCCGCGCCCATGCTGGCGTCGAGCACCGCGTGGGCGTGGACGTCGATGAACCCCGCAGGGGCGTTGCCTGAAGCGTCGCTGCTAGCCACGCAAGATCTCGAAGAGCTTCTGTGGCGTCACCGGCATGTCGATGTGCTTGACGCCCAAGTGGCTCAGCGCGTCGACCGCGGCGTTGACCAATGCTGGCGGAGCGCCAACCGAACCAGACTCGCCGATGCCTTTGGCGCCCATCGAGTTGTTGGGCGTTGGGGTGACGGTGCGGCTGGAGGTGAACGAAGGTAGATCGCAGGCAGCTGGGACTAGGTAGTCCATGAGCGTGCCCGTAAGGGGCTGACCCTCGTCGCTGTACTGCATCTCTTCGTACATGGCTTGGGCCAGACCCTGAGCCACACCACCATGCACTTGGCCTTCGGCCAGCAGCGGATTGATCACGTTGCCGCAGTCGTCCACCAGGTACATGTCTCGTACCGTGATGTCGGCAGTGGCTTTGTCGATCTCGACCACACAGGCATAGGCGCCAGCGGGGAAGCTGAAGTTTGGTGGTGCGTTGTGCACGGTCGCTTCCAAGCCACCAGGCTCCATGCCTTCGGGGAGTTCGAGGTTCTGGAAGCTCTTGGTAGCTACCTCGGCCCACGGGACAGACTTGGTGGGCACACCAGCCACGCTGAACTGGTCGTCTCCTACCTCGATATCTGCCGGGCTGGCTTCGAGCAGGTGTGCAGCGATGACCTTTGCCCGCTCCACCACTTGCGCCGCGGCTTGCTTCACCGATTCACCCGCCACTGCGGTGGCACGCGACCCCATGGTGCCAATGCCTTGGACAACGGTGGCGGTGTCGCCGTGGCGCACGGAGATTTTGTCGAAGTCGATGCCTAACTCGTCGCCAGCAATCTGGGCCAATGTGGTGACGGTGCCTTGACCGTGGGGCGAGGCCCCGGTGTAGATGATGGCGCTGCCGTCTGGCTGAATACGAACCTGTCCAGACTCCCAAGAACCTAAGTGGCCGAAGCCTTCCAGGGCTCCGGCGGGCCCGAAGGCCGCTATCTCGAGCCAGCACGAGAACCCGATGCCAAGCAGTGGCTTGGAGGGGTCGTCGCGGTTGGCGGCCTGTTCGGCCTGCAACGCCGGGTAGTCCATGATGCGTAACAGTTCGTCGAGGCTGGCCTGGTAGTCGCCAGAGTCGTAGACCGCGATTTCGCTGTGGGTGGCGTACGGGAACTCGTCAGCGGGGATGAAGTTCTTGCGGCGGACCTCAAGCGGGTCCATGCCTAGCTCGTCGGCCACTAAATCGACGGTGCGCTCAATGAGGTACGAGGCTTCAGGGCGGCCAGCCCCACGGTACGCGGCGACCGGTGTGCAGTTGGTCAACACGTTGGTCCAGCCCACCGCTACGGCGGGGATCTTGTAGCAGCCCGCAGCCATCGTGGTTGTGAGCGCAGGCAAGCCCATGCCCGTTGGGTCGGCGTAGGCACCGTTGTCCTGGGTGACCTGCACCTTCAGGGCCAACAATTTGCCTTCGTCGTCGTAACCCACATCGACATCGGCTAGCTGGGCCCGGCCGTGGTACATGTTCAACACGCACTCGGAGCGAGTTTGGGTGTACTTGACCGGTCGTCCCAAATGGCGAGAGAAGGCGGGTGCCAGGTAGAGCTCGGGCGTGTCGTTGATCTTCGCACCGAAGCCGCCGCCAACATCGGGGGCGATGACGCGCATGGTGTCTTGGGAGACGCCAAAGAACCCGGCCAGCGAGGTGCGCAACTTGTGCGGAGCCTGGTGTGTAGCCCACACCGTGGCCCCCGCAGGACCCCAGTCGGCCAGGACAACCAGCGGCTCGATGGGTGTGGGGACGCAGCGGTTGTTGACCACATGCAGCTGGCTGCGCCGCGGGGCGGCAGCCAGCGCGTCGTCCACCTCGGTGCCTTCGATGGGCATGGCAAACACCACGTTGGCGCCGATGTTTTCGTCTAGCGGCGCCGAGCCGTCGGCCAGCGCAGCTTGGATGGAGGGGTTCGCAGGGAGCGGTTCTATGTCGGCGTAGATGGCTGCCACGGCGTCGGCAGCCACAGCACGGCTGGTGGCCACGACCGCCGCAATGGCTTCGCCCACGAAGCGCACCTTGTCGCCAGCCAGCAGTGGACGTTCAAGCCCCGGTACCCCGGGAGTGGGCGGGAGATCAGCTACGTCTTCTGAGGTCCAGACCGCAAGGACACCGTCCATAGCTTTGGCAGCGTCGGTGTTGATGCTGCGAATACGACCATGCGCCTCGGAGCTGGTTGCCAACGCCATGTAGGCAGTGCCAGTCGGGGTGATGTCGTCGACGAACTGGCCCTTGCCTCGTATGAGGCTGGGATCTTCCTTGCGTAAAACCTTGGCACCAACAAGCGACACAGCTGCCCCCCTAGGACGTCACGTTCAGATGGCGACGCTAGCAGTTGAGCGATTGGCCGTCCCGCCTCGTGTTGGTGTGGCTGGCGCAAACTACGGTGACGAGGCAACCACTGAAGGATTCAAGCGCTCGCTATGGCAGACCCCATCTACACATCTTTCTTCCGTCAGATCGCTACCGATACCTTCGCGGGCAACGACCCAGCGCGAGGCCCCTGGTCGCCCGACGCATGCCATGCCGGACCCCCAACCGGGCTACTGGCGCGCAGCCTGGAGCATCTAGTCGACGACAAGCAACTCACCCGGCTGAGCGTGGACCTATTGCGCCCCATACCCATGGCCGGATTCGCCATCAGCACCAACGTGGCCCGGGCCGGTCGCGCCGTCACCACCACCACGGCCGAGCTGATCTCGCTTGAGGGCAAAGTATGTGCCTCCGCTCGCGGCCTGCACTGCGCCTATCAACCCGACGGGGCCCTAGGTGAGGTGCCGACCCCGGCCATTGATAGTCCCGTGCTGGCGGACGCGATCCCAGGCGCGTTTCCATTGAACACTGCGCCGCACAACCAGCCGTTCTTTCCCAACGGTGTCGAGGCTCGCTACCCACCGGGCGAAGACAACACCCCAGGGCCGACGACAATGTGGCTGCGGGCGCTGCCACTGCTGGACGACGAGACGCCTAGCCCGTTCCAATCGCTGTGCCCGCTCGCCGACTGCGGAAACGCAAGCTCCCGCAACGCCGATCCCGGGTCGCTGGGGTTCGTCAACCCCGACCTCACCATCGTGATGCATCGCCCGCCGACAACTGAATGGCTGGCCAGCTCGGCGCTGTCGCACTGGCACCCCCATGGCACCGGCGTCGCTCACGCCACGTTGTTCGATGAGCACGGCCCAGTGGCCACTGCCACCCAAACCTTGCTGATCACCTCCCCCTCGTAAATGGCGCGGGTCATCGCGTCGGAGTACGGCACAAGCGCTGCTAGATTGTTCCCGCTTCGGGGCTGTAGCTCAGTTGGCTAGAGCACCTGCTTTGCAAGCAGGGGGTCGCGGGTTCGATTCCCGCCAGCTCCACCAAAGCAAAGCATGCGAACCGCAGGTCACCCGACCTGCGGTTTCGTCGTTTTGCCAGCGATGATCTGACTGGCCCGGCTTCGGCTCAACCGACTGGCTTTGGTGTGCCGACCTGGCGGGTGATTTGCCAGGTCTCACCGTTGCGCCTCAGGGCCCACATGACACGCAACGCTAGTGGCTTTGGTTCGCCGTCGGGTTTGCGGGCGACGGTTCCGGTTGCGGTGGCCATAGCGATGGCGATGTCTCCCTCAACGATGAGGTCATCCACCGTGACGTCGAGGCTTTGGGTCACTTTGGAGAACATCTTCGTCAACAGCGAGCCGATCTGATCGACGGTTGTAGCGTCGGGCAGGTTTGGCACTCCCCACAGCACATCCTCGCTATAGAGGTTCTTGTAGCCGTCGATGTCCTCGGCGTTGAGACACCTGGCGTACGCACCCTCGAGCAGTTCCTTGATCTTGGCTTCGTCGTTCATCGCTAAACCCCCCGGTCAAACCAGAGCTCAGTTTTTACTGAACTCTTCATTAGTATCGTACTGAAGTATTCAGTAGAGTCAAGCCATGGCTCCACGGATGACCACTTCCAGCTATGCGGTACTTGGACTATTGGCCTTGCGCCCTTGGTCCGCCTACGACCTCGCCCAACAGGCCGAACGAAGCCTCCGATTCGCCTGGCCCAAGTCAGAACGCCACCTCTATACCGAGCCAAAGAAGCTTGTCGACCTTGGCTATGCAACGGTCAAGGAAGAGCCCGCGGGCCCTACACGGACCCGCAAGATGTACGACATCACCGACAGTGGGCGCGAGGCCTTGCGGGAATGGTCAAAAACTCCCCCGGCTCCGCCTGCGTTTGAGGCTGAAACGATGGTGCGACTGCTTTTTGCAGAGCACGGCACCATCGATGATCTCACCGACGCTCTTGCCAAGCTCAAGACCGACACCGAAGAGCTCCACAGCTGGAGCCTCAGCATCATCGAAGGCTACGACAGCGGAGACATTCCGTTCCCTGACCGCCTCCACCTCGCTGTCCTCCTCGCAACCTTCCAGATCGAGCTGTTCACGCTCATCGAGCGCTGGAGCGACTACGCCATTGCCCAAGCCAACCAATGGCAAGACACCACCACCCCGGGAACTGCCGACCGCACACCAGAGATCATTCGGATCCTGACCAGCCACCAAACCGTCCTGAACCAACAAGGGCCGAAGCCGCACCACGCCTAGGCGAGCGAGGTAATCACCTGATCAAAGCGTCCGGCGCATCACCGGCCGGAGGACCGGCGTGACGAACTCATCGCGCTGATTGCTGCTCAGAACTAGGGGAGCCTTGCCACGGTGACGCGCTTGGACCATTTGCCCGGGCCAGCCTTGGAGATGGCACGAACCTTGCAGCGGTAGCGAGTGTCGGCTTTGAGGCCTCTCACCACGATCTTGGTGTCGCTCTTGGTGTTTCGGGTGACGACGTGGGTGCCGCCGATCTCGGTGCACTTCGCACGGTGACGAATGACCTTGGACCCTCGGGCGGCGCCTTCGTCGAACCGGAGGCGGGCCCGGTTCACCTGATGGCGCACCGTCTTGGTAACCACCGGCTTCTTCGGAGTTATCACGCCGCGGTCCAGGCGGAGAACCCGCCTGGAGAACGACAAGTCTGTGGCGTTGACCACCAGGGCAGAGCCACCGTCCACTATCGAGACCGTACCGGTCCCGCCGCCACTGAGCGATGGGTCGAGGCCGTGGGCCGTCAACGACCCGGGATTGTCGATTCCATACGTTTGGCGCAAGAACCGGTTGGGGATGCTCTGGTACATGAACCCATTCACCAACGTGGTTCCGTCGACACCGAAGTGGCTGTTGGCCATGCGGATCACTAGGCGCTCCTCTCCGGTAGCGGCGTCTCGCTTGATCTCGGCGGGCAGGCTTGTTGCATCAATGTTGGTGAAAATGTCGTAGCCGTACATGGCGTTGCGCTGTGGGACGTCGGTCCAGGACCCGTAGTCGGTGACCTCGCCTCCGAGGTAACCGGCCCACGCAGACGTTGCCGTCTCAGGGCATGTCCAGGGCCACGCAGATAGGTCGCAGCCACCCGTAACAGCCACGGGCATGCTGGTGACGGTGACCCTGTTCGCCGTCGGTGCACCGGAGCGAACCACGGTGCCGGGTGCGCCCTTGGTGAAGGCCACGCGGGGAACAACTGCGCCCGTGTCGATGGTGACCGACCACTCCTGACCAAGCGCACCAGCACCAAGGTCGTAGTCACCGTTCGCGGTCACGTTCCACAGAAGCGAGCCGCTCCCGGTTCTCGACGAGTCCACCACAACCACGTCATACACAGGGTCTGTCTCGGTCACCGCCACGCCATCCACGCTGGCCGCAACCACGCACGGGGTTGGCGCCCCCGCACCACACCAGTGCGACAGGACCTGAGCCCCAGTCGGCGCCGGGCTGATCACCAGCAACGCGACCGCCAGCCCAAGCACGGAAACCACGACCCCTAAGCGACGATCGACAAAGCGTCTCATGGTTCTCCCCCGCCGG
Source organism: Acidimicrobiia bacterium (assembly GCA_030431575.1). Taxonomy (GTDB): domain Bacteria; phylum Actinomycetota; class Acidimicrobiia; order Acidimicrobiales; family UBA8592; genus JAUIIS01. The sequence goes on from JAUIIS010000047.1 coordinate 11,603, forward strand.
TGCCTCCCAGCGAAGCAGGCCGACCCACAACTCATCATGACACGGTGACCGCAACGGATCTAGAGGCAGACGACGGGATTCGGGGGGAACGCATAGGCTCGCCGCCATGACTTCCCAACGACTCAGCGGCAAGCGGATCTTGGTTACCTGCACCGACACCTACATGGGCCCCGCCATCGCCCAGCTGTTCGCTGCCGAAGGTGCCACGGTGGTGGCCGACACCGATCCCTTGACCGATCCTGACGCGCCAACCGCGCTTGTTGCCGCTAGCGGGGAACTCGACGCGGCAGTACTGAATCTTGACCTACCCGCCTACACCGCCAGGACCGTCGACATCGACGACCAGCAATGGCTGGACGGATTCGACGCCATGGTGCACCCGTTGATGCGGCTGGTCAGAGCGCTTGCCCCAGCCATGATCGAACGTGGCAGCGGAGCCATGGTGGCTATGACATCGTCGTCACCGTTGCGACGCATGTCGCCCCAAGCCATCAGCTACGTAGCGGCCCGAGCCGCGCAGAACGCGTTCGTACGCTCGGCCGGGCACGACCTGGCTAAACACGGGGTGCGGCTGAACGCCATTGCCCAGAACTTCGTCGCCAACGACACCTACTATCCGCCATCCATCATGGAGAACGAGCGGTTCGTGGCCCGCCTGAAGAACGAGGTGCCAGCCCAACGCCTCGGCGAGCCGTCCGAGACCGCTGAGCTTGCGCTGTTCCTTGCCAGCGAAGCCTCCACGTTCATCTTTGGTCAAGTGTTGAGCCAAGACGGCGGCTGGTCTTAGCGTCGCCCGGCGCTACCTGTCGCGCCGGTGTGCCATGCTCCACATATGGCGATCGAAACTGTTACCGGATACTGCTGGCCGCAATCTGTTGACCCAGGCACAACGGTTGCGCTTCACCTCTCATCGGCTGGCGGCCGACCCGTGAACATCGAGATCGCGCGGGTGGCGGGCCAACGGACCGTGGTGTGGTCTGGCACTGTCGACGCAGACGAGCACCCGACCCCCACCGATGCTGATGCCAACGGTTGCAACTGGCCAGCCGCCACCACCGTCACAACAGGCGACGACTGGGTATCGGGGTACTACGAGGTCTTGCTCAGCATCGACGTCAACGGCAAAACCCGCCAAAGCTACGCCTTCTTTGTTGTTCGCCCCACCGCCGACTCAACAAACACCATCCTGGTCGCGCTGGCCACCAACACCTGGCACGCCTACAACGACTTCGCCGGACGCAACCTCTACACCGGCAACACCCATGCCTCGCTCATGCGACCCATGGCCCGCGGATACCTGCACAAACCGCCAGGGGCTGGTCGGCGAGTCACCACCACCAACCCGCCCGACCGCGACATGAACACCCATGTGGGCTACATCAGGATGAACCACTTATCGGCGTGGGCAGGCTCGGCAGGTTGGCCCGATTGGGAGCAACCTTTCCTGGCATGGGCAGAACACAACGGCTACGGCATCGACGTCATCACCAACGCAGACCTCGAAGAGCACCCCCAAATCGTCAGCAACTACAAGCTGTTGCTGTCGGTGGGGCACGACGAATACTGGTCGGGCCCGATGCGCGACACCGTCGAACACTTCATTGCCGGCGGCAACAACGTGGTGTTCTTCTCGGGCAACACCGCGCTGTGGCAGGTTCGCATGGAGCAGCCGGTGGACGGCACCGCATCGGTGATGGTGGGGTACAAGGGACAGTTCAAAGACGACCCGGTCTATGACACCGACCGCATGTCCGAGCTCACCAGTATCTGGTCAGATCACCTCATTGGCCGCCCCGAAAACCACATGACCGGTGTCAGCTTCACCAGAGGCGGCTACCACCGCATTGGCAAGCGGGTCACCAACGGCGCCGGCGGCTACACCGTCTACCGGGCCGATCACTGGATGTTCGAAGGGACCGGCATCGACTACGGAGACGTATTGGGCGCGGCGGCAACCACCGTTGGCTATGAATGCGACGGCTGCGACTACACCGTGGTCGATGGCCTGCCCCACCCCACTGGCAGCGACGGCACGCCCGGCTCATTCGAGATTCTGGCAATGGCGCCCGCAGCGCACTTCACCCGAACTACTGCAGCCCGTCCCCCAAAGCCCCACGAACCATCCGAGATCGAGTTTCTTGCATCTCGGGTCTTCGATTCTCGTGACGACGCAGCCGTCAAACGCATCGCCGCGGGCCAGGCCATGCTGGGAACCTACGTCTCCCCTGCCGGGGGGACAGTGATCACCTCTGGCTCAACCGACTGGGCCCATGGCTTAGCCGGCCGCGACGCGCAGATCGAGCAGATCACAACCAACATCTTGGACCGCTTGAGCTGAGCGCTAATCCTCGATGAGGCGACGACCCATGCTTTGGGCCAACTCAAGCTCGTAGCCAATCGACTCGTAGAAGGCAATGGCCCCATCGTTGCCGGCCCGAACCTGAAGGTTCACCTTTGGGCAACCCACGCCAAGCAACGCCTCTTCTGCGCTGTTCATCAGCTGACGCCCAAGTCCGCTGCCGCGCTGGCTGGGGGCAACGGCCAAGTAGTTGACCCAACCTCGATGCCCGTCGTAGCCCACCATGACCGATCCCACCACGGTCTCGTCAACGACGGCAACCAGCAACGCCAACCCGTGGGCAAGGTTGCGGTCGATGTCGGCGTCTGGGTTGTTCCACGGCCTGGTCAATGCACAGGCCTTCCAAAGCGCCACGAGGCCAGCGCGATGGTGTTCTTCGAACTGGCTGATAGACAGCTCACTTGGCTCGGAACCCGTCATGTGCCCAGCCTGCCAGGATTCGGTTGACCCGAGGCGATATCGAGCGAGTACCGCACCTCCCGAAGCTGTTCGCCACCAATATCGATCACCTCGAACACGTCTTCTGCGACCCACCCAAACCGTTCGTAGAAGACTCTTGCCCGGGGGTTGTCTTCAAGCACCCACAGATAGCCGCGCAAGATGTGGCGCCGCTGAAAGTCGGCGATTGCATCCTTCATCAAGGCCGCACCCGCACCAGTACCCCAGTGTTTTGGGTGGACGTAGATGGCCCAGACCTCCCCAGCCGTCGTATCCTGCGGCGCGCCACGAAAGGGACCAACGTTCGCAAAGCCGACAACCTGCCCTTTACTCAGCGCCACAATTGCAACGGGCCGACGCATACCCTCCACCGCGATCTCGCCGGTCAAGATCCCGTCCCACAGCCGGGTGCGGTCCGCGACGTCGAGCCCTTGGAGGTAGCTGGCCGGCACCACACCGTCGTAGGCCACTTGCCAAGCCGTTGTGTGCACCTCAGCAATGGCGCCAGCATCGTCTGGGGTGGCCAACCGTGTTCTGATGCTCATGGCCTCAGCTTTGCAGAGCGTGGCGCAGGACCAAATCGACTTTCGGCCAATCGGCCAGTCTTGTCTGGTCCAAGGTCGCCAACAAGTGTTGTTGTACGTTGCAGCATTAGGGTCGGTCACGCATGAGCCCCCAACCAACAGCAACCGAACCCCAGTGAGCAATACCCAGGCTCCGTTGCGCCAGGCACCACCGGCACACCTCCCGTACCTCGGGCTGCTATTTGTCGTGCTGGCATGGGGATCGGGTCCAGTGATCACCAAGCTGGTAACCACGCCACCAATGGTCGGTGCGCTCGTGCGGTTCGGCATCACCGTGCCGGTCCTGTTTGCCTTGGTCGGGCTCACCGGCGGGCACGTGTCCAAAGCCATCTTGTGGCGAGCGGCACCGCCGGGCCTCGCCTTTGGCATCAACCTCATCTTCGTCTTCAACGCTGTACAAGAAGCCACCGTTGCCGTCCTGGCCGTCGTCACTACTCTGCAACCCGCACTCATCTTGTTGATTTCGGGACCGCTCTTTGGGGAACGCCCCACGGCCACGCACGTGGCCTGGACCGTCGTCGGTGTCGGTGGGGCCGCCGCTGTAGTGCTTGGTGCCGGCGGCGATCTCCAAGCCTCCCCAGCCGGAGTGCTCTACGCCGTGGCTGCGTTGGGCACGTTCACGATGTACTTCCTGCTCACCCGGTTAGCGCGCACCGCAACAACGGTGAAACCCATCGAATGGATGGCGGCCATCAACTTTTGGTCATTTCTCGCCGTGCTTCCACCAGCGCTACTCACCCTCGAACGTAGCGATTTCGACACGCTCGATGGCACCGACTGGCTCTGGCTTGTGATCTTGGCCTACTTCACCGGTGTGTCCGGCCACGTGGTCATGAGCTGGGTCCACGGCTACGTCCCGGCGTCGCGCTCGTCGCTAGGACTGCTGTGCATGAACGTGTTCGCTGTTCTGCTTGCGTGGCCCGTGCACGACGAACCCATGACCTGGATTCAAGGCATCGGCGGCCTCGTGGTGCTGACGTCTGTGGCGGCGGTGCTGCGCATCCCCGTTGCGGCGGTAAAGCCGCCACCAACGGCTAGTCGTTAGCTAGACAGCTTCTCGAGCATCGCACCCATCTGCGCGTGCACAGCGTTAATGGCCTGAAGCGGCCGCATCATGACCTTGAACTCGACAATCATGCCGTCATCGTCGCAGGTAATGATGTCCACGCCATTGGCGTACTTACCCTCAACTTCGGTCTCGAACTCCAACATGGCATGGTTGCCCTGCAAGATTTCCTTGGTGTAGCCGAACTTGCCGCTGTCTGCGTCGGCCTTGGCCTCGAACCCGGCATCGGACTTGTCCGGGTCGGCATCACCAAGGGTGCTGCCCGCCGCGCGCAAATACAGCTTGGTGATTTCCCGGCCCTCTTGTGGCGTGTAAACGATGGGCGACAAGAAAACACAGTCTTCGTGCAACAACGCATCAAGGCCGCCTTCAAGCTTGCCCGCAATGTGTTGGTGCCAGCGGTCAATACAGCCATCAATCGGGTCAGTTCGCTCAGTCATCTCCCCAGTCTGGCCGTTGCTGGGGCGCCATGCCCACCAACGGGTCCGCAACTACACCTCGCGGGTGAGACCGGGTTCACCGAGCACCAGGCATATGCGGTCGACGGTTCCGGCTATGTCGTAATTGGCCAGCGTGTGGGGCATGATCAGCGACCGGGCTACGAGTGGTCCTTCCATGAACTCGAGCGCCACGTCGAAGTCGACGTCGTCGGCGATTTCACCGCGGCCTTTGGCTCGGTCATAGATGATACGCACTGCGGCGGACCGGGCCGCCACGAGATCGTTGTAGACCGTGGCCAGTTCGGGATCGTTGATTGCCTGAGCCATGACGTCGAGGTTGATGGCACGCACCTGGTCGTTGGCAAAGATGGGCAAGACGGCCGCAAGAAAGGCAAGCAGGTCACCCTTCAAGGTTCCGGTGTTTGGGACCTCGGGCACCGCAATCGTGCTGTCCAGCGCGGCGACCAGCAGGTCGGACCTGCTTGGGAAGTGGCGGTAGACCGTCGACTTGGCCACACCAGAACGCCTGACCACTTCATCGACGCTGAAACCGGCCACACCGCCTTCGAGCACAATCTCAACGGCAGATTCGATCATTTTGGCGCGAGCTACCTCGCTTAACGGACGGG
>JAUIIS010000407.1 GCA_030431575.1 Acidimicrobiia bacterium
GTTGCCCAAACTCTTCGACATCTTCTGGCCGAAGCCGTCCTGCACCATGGCGTGAATGAACACGTCGTTGAATGGGACCTCACCGTCAAGGAAGTACCGGTTGAACATGGTCATCCGGCTAACCCAGAGGGTGATGATCTCGCGTGCTGTGGAAAGCACCGACGTGGGGTTGTAGGTCTCGAGGAGACCCTCGGTGTCGGGGTAGTCCTGCGGCCAGGGCCAGCCCATGGTGGACAGCGGCCACAAGCCAGACGAGAACCACGTGTCCAACACGTCGGGGTCTCGGCTGAACCCGTCGGCCTCTAGCGCGGCAACGAGCGCCGCCTCGTCGAGGCTGGTGTCGTCGCGGTCGAGCCGTTGCAGCGAAGCCGCAGGTGGCACGCAGATGGCTTCTTCGACTTCGGTTTCGGTGATACGACGGGCAAGGTGCGCAGCGCCTGCAGAAACCCATGTGCTGTCGATGGCGAGCTGCTGGTCGATCTCTGCCTCGGCCACCTCAGCCGGGGCATCTTCGAGCGAAACGATGCGAACCCACACAGGGATCTGGTGGCCCCACCAGAGCTGGCGAGAAATGCACCAGTCTCGGATGCCGTCGTGCCAAGCGTGGTAGGTGCGGGCGTAGCGGTCGGGGGTAAAGGTCAGCTCGCCGTCGCCGGTTTGGCCCGTGCGTGCTGGCACGTCGTCGGGCAGCGGAGGGCTTTGGTCGGGGTTTTGGGCCCGAAGCGCAGACCCTCGGAGGCGATCGTCGGTGACGGCCACGTACCACTGGTCGCTAAGCCACGGCTCGATAGGCACGTGGCTGCGGTACGAGTGGCCGACCGAGTGGGAGTACTCGCGGACGTTCTCGAGCAGGCCGTTTTGTTCGAACCAGTGCACAATGGCCACGCGCGCGTCTTCGCGGCTCATGCCAACAAACGCCCGTGCTTCGTCGGATACATCGTCCCAACCGTGCTGGTCCGAGATGGATGCGTCGGGGCCCATGATGTTGATGATGGGCAGGTTGTGGCGTAGGCCGATGTCCCAGTCGTTGGTGTCGTGGGCGGGCGTGACCTTCAAGAAGCCGCTGGCATATTGGGCTTTGGCATCGCTGGAGTCGGGGTCGGCCATAACGACGTAGTCGTCTTCGACAATGGGAATGCGACGCCCAACAATGGGAAGCACGACCTCTTTGCCGGCCAGTTCGCTTGCCCGGGGGTCGTTTGGGTTCACAGCAACGGCGGTGTCGCCCAGCATGGTTTCGGGCCGGGTGGTGGCCACGGTCACGTGGCCCGAACCGTCGGCCAACGGGTACTGCAGGTACCACATGTGGCCGTCGACGTCTTCGTTCTCAACCTCGTCGTCGGCCAAGGCGGTGCGGGTTGCTGGATCCCAGTTGACGAGGCGCTTGCCGCGGTAGATGAGGCCATCTCGGAACAGCACAAAGAAGGCGTGCCGCACCGCAGTGGCACACATGTCGTCCATGGTGAAGCGGGTTCGGTCCCAATCGCAGCTGGCCCCCATGGCCTTGAGCTGGTCGAGGATGACGGCCTCGTACTCGTCTTTCCACTCTTGGGTCTTGTCGACGAAGGCTTCTCGGCCCATCTCGAGCCGCTTGATGCCTTCGTTGAGGAGGCGTTTCTCGACAACGGTTTGTGTGGCAATGCCCGCATGGTCTGTGCCCGGCATCCACAGCGTGGCATCGCCCTTCATGCGGCGATGACGCACCAGCACGTCTTGCAGGGTGTTGTTGAGCGCGTGGCCCAGGTGCAGTGCTGCGGTGACGTTGGGTGGCGGGATAACGATGCTGTAGGCGGCTTGGCCCTCGCTGGGGGTGGCTGGGGCTGCGAATGGCTTGGCGGCCTCCCAGCGCTCGCGTACTACTACCTCGGCGTCGGCGGGGTTGTATGCCTTGGGCAGTTCGGTCCGAGAAGCGTCGCTGGTACTCATTAGGCATCAAAACTACAAGCCTGGGCGCAGCATCCCGCCGCTATTCGCACCATGTCTGAGAAGGATGTCTAGGAGGGTGGTCGCGATTTCGGCGCCTTGTGCGATAACAACCCGGTTGCAGCCCCAAATACCGTCCTTTCCCGACACTAGGCGGTGCTGATTCGGACGAGTTCGCCGACGAGCTCGTCGTAGCGGCCAATGGCCATCAGCGCAGCGAAGAGAAACACGATGGCCAGGCCGGACCGTGCCGCGGCGGTGCTGTTGCTCAGGGCGGCGAGCCGCGGGAGCGCAACCGGCAACGCCGCCACGACAATGGCCAACAGGCAGGCACCAGTGACATAGAGCAGCATCATGCCTGCGGTGCGCAGCGGCGAGTCCGAAGCATCGTTCAAGATGATGGAGAGCTGGGGTCCAGCGCAGGGTTGCCAAAGCCAACCAATCACCGCACCGCCAAACACGCCGGCCATCCCGCCGAGCCACTCCATGCCGGGAAGCAACCGATAGAGCACAATTCCCGATGCTGCGAGAACAGCGGCGGCGATGATGACCGCAACGCCGGTGCCCTCAACCCGCCAGTGCTGCGCCGCTTGGGCCCACGCCAGGGTGGTGGCTCCCAAGATGAACCCCGCCACTGCGAGCGGCGCGTGTTTGCGCGCCGTCAACGCAACGGCGATCGCGGGCAAGAGCAGAACCAGCGTGCATGCTTGGGTGACGGCTTCGATGCCCTCTAGGAAGGTGCGCATCGGCTCCACAAAGCCGCAGGGTGGCGCTGGCTACGCTGCATCTGGACCGTCTTCGAGAAGTCGGGCCACCGTGCTGGCTAACTCGTCGTATGCGCCCTCGCCGATGTGGTCGAACCGGATCTCGCCGTTTTGGTCGATCACAAAGGTGCGCGGCCAGTAGCTCGTGGTCCCAGGCTGCCACTCGCGAAAGTTCACTTTGGTGGCGTCAATGGCGACGGGCCAAGTGACCCCGAGGTCAACGACGGCGTCGGCAATGTTGTCAGGGTCGGCCTCGAAATCGAACTCGTGGGCATGAACGCCCAAGATCTCGAGGCCGCTGTCTTTGTGGTCGGCGTAGATCGCTTTGAGGTGGGGGAGGGTGTTCTTGCAGTTGTAACAGCCGAAGGTCCAGAACTGCACAATGGTGACATCGCCACGGACACGCTCGAAGCTGTCAGC
>JAUIIS010000408.1 GCA_030431575.1 Acidimicrobiia bacterium
ACTGTCGGCTAAGAAGCTATGGATTGGATTTGCAGTCGAAGCCGCCGGCATCATCACGGTGGATGCTGGGGCCCGCAAGGCGTTAGAGCAAGAAGGTGCGTCTCTGCTCACCGTTGGTGTATCTGGGGTGGCTGGCCGCTTCGGCGTTGGTGATCCCGTCGACATCGTGGATGCCGATGGGCAGCGGTTCGCTCGGGGGCTGAGCCAGCTGGCAAGCGACGAACTCAAAGCCCTCAGTGGTGTCCGCAGCGACCAGCACCCTCACGGCACGCCCGACGAGGTCGTGCATCGCGACGAGCTCGTCGTGCTCTAGCACCAGACCCATGGGCGTCCAGCCGTCCCAAGGGTGTGCTCAGCCGTCTGCGACTACGCTCCCAACTTGGATAGCCGATGCCAAGGGGGCAGTAGACGTGAGCGAGTCAATTGAGGGTTTGGTAACGGATGGGTTTGCCGGTGTCGCTGAGGTGCTCGCCGACAACCTCGCTTCGGGGGCAGATCTCGGGGCATCGGTGGCGGTCACGTTGGCAGGGGAAATGGTCGTGGACGTCTGGGGCGGATGGGCAGATCCCGATAAGACGAAACCTTGGGTTGAAGACACGATCACCAACGTCTGGTCAACAACCAAGACCATGCTTGCCTTGTCGGCGCTTGCCTGTGTAGAGCAAGGCAAACTCGACGTCTTCGCCCCAGTTGCTCAGTACTGGCCTGAGTTTGGGGCCAACGGTAAAGAAGCCATCACAGTCGCAGAGCTCATGAGCCACACCTCAGGGGTATCTGGCTGGGATCAGCCCGTGGTCGTTGACGACATTTACGACTGGGAGCGTTCTACGGCAATGCTGGCGGCCCAGGCTCCGTGGTGGGAACCAGGCGCAGCGTCTGGCTATCACGCACTCAACCAGGGCCATCTCGTGGGCGAGGTTGTCAGGCGGGTGACGGGGCAATCCATTGGCAGCTTCTTCGCAACCCACATCGCCCAGCCGCTAGGCGCCGACTTCCACATCGGCCTCCCCGCAGAGCACGATCACCGGGTCTCGCCGGTGGTCCCACCACCTCCGCTACCCATCGACCCCGCAGCCATGGATCCCGACAGTCCAGCGGTGAAGACCTTCACTGGGCCAGCTCCCGCCGCCGAGGAGGCCTGGACAGAAGCCTGGCGCCGAGCCGAGATCCCCGCGGCAAATGGACATGGCAATGCTCGATCGGTGGCGCGAATCCAGGCGGTAGTTGCCAATGGCGGCGAGATCGACGGTGTGAAGATCCTGTCTCCCGATGTCATCGACTTGATTTTCCAGGAGCAAGCCAACGGTGTCGATCAGGTGCTCGGTGTTCCGATTCGCTTTGGTATCGGCTACGGCCTCGCCGACCCAGTAGCTGTGCCGTGGCTGCCGCAACGCAAGATTTGCTATTGGGGTGGTTGGGGCGGTTCAGTGATCGTTGTTGATGTTGAACGGCAGATGACCGTGGCTTACATGATGAACCGCATGGAAGCGGGCCTTGTAGGCGACACACGTGGTGAGGCCATTGTCCAAGCTGCGTTTGCCGCTACCGACTAACGTCGCAAGGCCTATCGTCTCACCAGCCTGGTGGAGTCCAAAAGGTCGATAGCTGAGTGCGAGCCCCGCCCGTAGGCGAGCGCTACGTAGAGCGTTCCCGCTAGCCCAACGGCGACTGGAGCAACCACCAACGGCGTCAGGTCTCCAAGGAGCCAACTCGTGCCGGCGGCCACAAGGCCGGCACACAGCGCTGGCAAAGCAAGGATGCGCATTGGCCCGGGTGGGCGACGTGTACCGGTCAGCAGACGTCGGACCCGTGATCGCAGGAGGAAGAACTCGAGCCATGCAGCGATGGCGCTGCCCATCGCTAGCCCGACCGCGCCCAAGCGCTGAGGCGCTGCCTCATCAGCTCGGATCTCAGCGGGCAACAGGTCCCACGCCGGCAGGTCGCCTAGACGTTCGACAGACTGGTCGACGATGCCGAACCGTTCGAACTGGAGCATCAACAACCCGCCGAGTACCGCGGCTACGGTGACGCGAAGGCCGGCGAGGCGAGCGGGTCCGGTGACGTCGCCATTGGCGAAACAGGCGTTCTGATAGAGCCGGCTTACCGCTGACCCCATGAGCCCCAGGCTGTACGCGGCCAGGACCAGCCAGACGAAGACGATGTCGTCATCGTTGAACTCGCCCCAACCAAATAGAAAGCCGATTATGGCTTGTCCCGCGGTGACGAACATGACGGCGCAAAACAGGACGTAGAACGCGATGCGTTCTTGGCCGGTGCGCAGGCGGGCGGCCATTGCCGGGATGCTGTGCTTCTCGCGCGATAGCTCGGGCAGGTCGGCTGCAGCCACCGACATCGCGAACACCCCAATGGGCAGCAGGTACAGGATCTGCGCGATGGACAGGCCCGAAATTGCTCCAGCGGCTAGCAGACCGGCCAAGAAGAGGTCTACGAATGCCGAGACTTGGATGACCCCACGGCCGAGGACGGCGGGGCCGAAACGGCGGCCAATCTCGCGGACTGGCTCGAGTTGGGTCTTGAGCGCTGGCCGGATGCCCGGCGCCACACGCCAGACCGCTGGGAGTTGGACCAAGAATTGGAGAAGGCCTCCAATGGCCACCCCCCATGCTGCTGCTCTGGCGATGTCTGCATCAGACCAACCTCGCGCCCAGGCCACTGTGGCTACGACAACCTGTGCGGCGTTCCAGACCACTGGTGCCACATACGACAAGAAGAAGCGCCTGTGCGTATTGAGCACCCCCAGGCACCAGGCCGACAGCACAATAAAGCCAAGCCCGGCCCACATGATCCTGACGAGGTCGACGGTGAGTTCGAACGTTTCATCGGCGACAAACGGGAGAATGACTTTGGTGATTGGCCGCGCGGCAACAATGCCTACGAAGACAATGAGCGCCGTTAGGAGTGCTAAGAGCGAGGCCACTGTGCCAGCCACGGCATCGGCCCGCTTGGCCTCCTCGTCGTCTTCGGCGTCGGCCATATTGGCATAGACAGGTACGAATGAAGCTGACAACACGCCCTCGCCAAGGACGTTCTGCAACAACCCCGGGATTTGTAGGGCGGCTTTAAAGGCGTCGGCTGCGACGCCC
>JAUIIS010000409.1 GCA_030431575.1 Acidimicrobiia bacterium
GGGTCTACCAAGGCTTCACGGAGCTCGGCCACTCGGCTGCGGAACACCGCACCCCGCTTGTCGAAGTCGATGCCTCGCGCTGCCATGTCTTGGGCCCAGAATCCTGCGGCAACCACCATGACAAACCCGCCTCCGGCGACCCGGTGCAACGTGTTGGCTTGCTTGGCTAGCCACGGCATGTCGCGTAGAGGGAGCACTGCGGCGGTTACGCCCACGCGCGCCTCGGGTAGACGTCCGGCCAGCCAAGACAGCTCAGTCATGGTTTCCATGCCGCCAGACCAGCCCGCGAAGTCTTCGCTGGTCAGGTAGCCGTCGCCCAGCCACAGCGTGTCGAGGCCGCATTCGAGCGCCATGGTTGAAAGCTCGAGAGCTACCTCTTGGGTAGAAGCAAATGGGGAGATGCCGATGCGCATACCCCCATCGTCGCGCAACTCTGCTACCAGCACCCGCTGAGCCAGCGGCGGGTAGCGCTACCAGCGCTTGAGGGCGTCTCTGACTTCGGCTTCGGCGTCGTCCTCGGGGGCGAGGGCGCGGTGCGTGCCCCGGCAGCGCCACGAGGCCGTCATGCGGGCGCCGCGCATGACCGACTTTGTGCTGGCCATGTAGTGGTTGGACCCAGCTGTGCCCTCTGGGTAGTCGACCAGCATGCCAATTCTCACGATGTTGGTGAGGCCACGGTTGATGCGGCCGCTCTTGGAGAAACCGAAGGACACGCCCGGGATAAATACCCGCTCGAACCAGCTCTTTGTCAGTGCCGAGATAGCCCCTTGGGTGGCGTAGGTGCACACCAGCAGGCCCTGATGCGACTTGACCAGCTTGGCCGAGGCCGCTGTTTGGGGCGTGATGAGGTTGTTCTCGTCGTGGTAGACCCTGCGTTCCTCGGCCGACATGAATCGGCCAAAACCCTCATCGGCCAGCGACAGTTTGGTGATCTCGTGGCCTGATGCTGCCAACACGTCGTTTGCCGTCTGGACGATCTTGCCGCCACGCAGACCAGGCGGCGCCGGGATTCCAAGGGCCGCGTCGGGCGCAGGCGTCAAGCCAGGGAATCCGTCTATCAGCAGCACCTTCATGTGCGCAGGATACGGGACTGTAGGCTCAGCCACCATGGCACAACGAATGGCGCTGTATCTCCAAGACAAACACGACATCAAGTACGAGCTCGAAATCGCAAAGTATGCCGAAGAAAAGGGCTTCGCAGAGATCTGGCAGGCCGACACCAGGCTGGCCCGAGATGCCGTGGTGATGATGAGTGCGTTGCTGACCGAGACCAGTCGGCTGCGCATTGGGTCGGGCGTCATGCCCATTTACACTCGCAACCCCGCGGTCATTGCCGCCACGTGGAGCACCATGTGGGAGCTGGGCGGGTTGACCCCGGAAGGTGACAGCAGAGTGATGCTGGGTCTGGGTGCCTGGTGGGAGCCCATTGCCAGCCGCACCGGTACCGACCGACGCAAGCCCTTGACGGCCATGCGCGAGAACATCGAAGCCATCAGGCAGCTCTTCACTATGGAGGAGGTGTCTTACGACGGCGAGTTTGTGCACCTCGACAGGGTTCGCCTCGACGTGGCCTACGGCGACACCGGACCCCGTGACATTCCCATATACATCGGGGCCACGGGTCCAAAGATGTTGGAACTGACTGGCGAGATTTGCGACGGCGTCGTGTTGAACTACGTGGTCTCCACCGACTACATCCGCGACGCGGTGGACAAGGTGGCCGTGGGTGCAGCCAAAGCCGGCAAGACTATCGAAAACATCGACCGACCCGAGCTACTGGTGTGTTCGCTCTCCGATGACGACCCAGACGAAGCCCTGATGACGGGCAAGTCCCTGGTTGCGTATTACCTGGGCACTGAACCACACATCATGGAGGCATCGGGTGCCGACCCGGACCTGGTCGAGCGGGTGCAAGAGGTGGTTGGTTGGCCCGCCACTGAAGCCGACTACCGCAAGGCCGCACACCTGATTCCTGATGACTTGGTGCGCAAGCTCATGGCCGTGGGCACCTCTACCGAGTGCTTGGACACCGTGGCCCAATACATCGACGCCGGGGTTACGTGCCCCATCCTCTACCCCATGATGGACGACATCAAACCAGTGGTCGACGCCTTCTCGGATTGGACGCCATGAGTTCTCTGCTGATCACGGGCGGCGCTGTCGTCACTGTCGACGACGGGTTCACTATCCATGACCCGGGCTGGGTCCACGTTGTTGACACCCGGATCGCTGGGGTGGGAGCGGGTCCCGCTCCCGACGGGCTGAGCTCGCAGGTAGATCGCGTGATCGACGCCACTGGCGCCGCCGTTATGCCCGGCATGACCAACGGCCACACACACCTCTTCCAGACGTTCTTTCGGGGCCTGGCAGACGACAAGCCGCTACTGGACTGGATCCGAGACTGCATCTGGCCCGGGGCCGTTCACCTCGATGCCAGGTCAGCAAAGCTTGCCGCCAAGCTGGGCATGATCGAGAACCTGCGCACCGGCGCCACCAGCGTTATCGACCACCAATATGTCCACATCGACGCCGCCATCGACGATGCCGTGTGCGAGGCCGCCGATGAGCTTGGTCTCCGATTCTTGTTGGCGCGTGGCTGGGCAGACCGCAACTACGAGCCGCAGCTCACAGAAGACACCGCCACCATCATCGAACGCACCGACCGGGTTCGTCAGCGCTGGCATGGCCACGACAACGACCGCATCCGGGTAGAGCTAGCCCCCCTTATCCCGTGGGGCTGCACCGACGAGGCGATGACTGCCACCCACGCTCACGCACAATCGTGGGGCGCCGGTATGCACATCCATTGCGCCGAGACAGCGGTCGAGGTCGAGATGAGCATGGACGAACGCGGCATGCGCCATGTCGAGTGGCTGGAAAGCCTTGGGTTACTGGGGCCGGACGTGCAGCTTGCGCACAGCGTCTGGCTAGACGACAACGAGCTAGACCTCGTGGCTAAACGTGGCGCCACCGTCGTGCATTGCCCGGTATCAAACATGTATCTGGCCTCGGGCGTCCCCCGGATCTTGGACATGCGTGCCCGCAACATTCCTGTAGCGTTGGCCTCAGACGGGCCAGGT
>JAUIIS010000048.1 GCA_030431575.1 Acidimicrobiia bacterium
ATGTCCCCCCGACATAGATCGGTGGGCCGGGGGTTTGCACTGGTGGCGGAAATACGGGCACATCACCCATCTGGAAGAACTCGCCGTTCCATGCGTAGCTGCCAGTCGCCCATGCGTTTCTTAGTAGCGACAGGGTCTCATCGAGGCGACGCCCTCGACTTTTGAAGTCACTACCGAAGTTGTCGTACTCGTAGGGCCTGTAACCCACGCCCACGCCGAGAAGCGCTCGACCGTTGGTTATGCGGTCGAGTGTGGACACTTGCTCGCAGATGTTGGCAGGGTGGTGCAGCCCAGCCAGATACACGCCAGTTCCGAGACGCATCCGCTCTGTGTGCGCACCAATGGCGGCCAAGTACACGAACGGTGCGGACTCATCCATCACCTCAGGCGAGAACGAGTGATGACCGATGAATCCGCCGGCGTACCCCAACGTGTCAACCAGGGCAGCGAACTCATAGCTGCGGCGGTACGGGACCGGGTCAGAGGGGTCCCTGAACCTCGGCAAAGTCAGACTGAAGTCAACCATGGGCAATGACCGTCCTTAGACGCACAAGGCGCTCCGCAGAGACGCTCAGGGGGCGAGGTATACCACGACCCGGCAGAACGCCCACCCTTGTCCAGCCGTCAACCATCGGCGGTCATCTCCGCAATCGTGCGGTGCAGCAATTGGTTCGCCGGCTCGTTGCGCCCAAAGACGAAGTGTCGGTCACCCATCCCAGCAAGGGCGTCGCCGATTTGGAAGATGGTCGCGCAGTCTTCGTCGCGCACTACGGCTTCGTAGGTTTGGCGCTTCTCCTCGGCAATCTCAACCATGTCATCTACCACCGGTTGTCGATAGAACTGGAATTGGATGGTTGTTGAGGTCTCTGGGGTTCGACCAGGGAGCAGCCTGCTCATCATGAGCGTGTCGCCGTGACCACCCGAGATTGACACGTTAGGGAAGACGTAGTGCACGAGGCTGAGGTATTGCGGATAGTCGATGTCGCCCTGTGAGGGCTTGAAGTCAGCGGTCCGTTTGCTGGCGAAGCCAATCCTCACGTGGGGCCCAAAAAAGTCGTAGGTGTTGCGATTGGTGATGGAACGAGTTCCGATTGTGTTCCGATGCAGGTAGCCAATGTGGTATCCGTCGAGGTAGCCGTCCGCGGCCAGCTTCCAGTTTGGGCTGTCGATGACTGTGGGAACGCGGTAGGGATAGAACTCCTCAAGGCGCAGGTCGGCGAGTGAGGTATCGATCCCTTGAAGCCACGCGTCTATGTCGATATCAGCCTCGGTGTCGAGGACACTGAAGACGGCCCCAGCGCGGACCACCGTTGGGAGCCCGATTAGTCCGGTCGTGTCGATGTCGCCAAACGTCTCACGCCCGGGCAGACCCACGAGTGTGCCTTCGGTGTCGTAACTCCATGAGTGGTATGGGCATGTGAAGCGTCGGGCGGTGCCGCAGGTAGCGGCAGTGACCTTGGCGCCACGATGGCGGCAGACGTTCAGGAAGGTCCTGATCACCCCGTCCTGCCCACGAACGATCAGCAGCGGCCTGCCCACGAGGTCGAACGCCACATAGTCGCCGGGTTCTCGCACCTCGCATGCAAGCGCCACCATGATCGGCGACTGAAGGAAGACCCGGTCGATCTCCTTGCGGTACTGGTCCGGGTCAGCGTATGCAGACGCCGGCACTTTCATAGGTTGCTCACTCTGGTCCGGCAGCCCAGACGCCACGTTTGCCTGTAGTCGGGAAATCAGATCGTCGATCATCTGCATGACGTTCTCCTAGGGGGGGCTCGAGCGGTGCTAGCCCACGCTCTTAACGATCTGCTTGCGCCTCACGGAACTACGACATACGTTGTACAACACTTGTCGCAAACAATCCAGGAGCGGTTCATGGACCGAGACAATGCCACGGCTCAACACGCGGATATTGTCGTTGTCGGCTCTGGGGCGACAGGACTAACGACGGCGCTGACAGCGCGACTCCGCGGCCTCACCGTGATCGTTACAGAGAAGGCTTCCACCTATGGGGGAACCTCCGCGATTTCTGGCGGAGTCATGTGGATTCCTGGGGCGAGCGTCGCCGCCTCGGCTGGGGTGAAAGACTCCGAGACCGCCATCACCACCTATCTCCAACACCACAGCGGCGACCGAACTGAACCCCAAAAGATCACTGCTCTGCTGCAGAACGGGCCTCAGATGCTCGACGAACTCCGTGATGCGCAGGCCCTGACTGTGGAACCGTTTCTCTCGTTTCCCGATTATCAGGCCGATACCCCTGGCGGGATGGCGGGAGGGCGCTCGGTCGAACCGAAGGTTTTTGCTGCTGCAAAACTCGGACCAGAGTTCGACCACCAGCGATCCGGCACAGCGCTCGCTCCAGCTGGGCTCGTTGGGACCATGGCAGAACTCCACACGCTCGCAAAGGTACGCAGCCAGCCGACGGCGCTACGCAAGGTTTGGAAGGTGGCCCCCCGCACGGCCTGGAACAAGATCGCACGGCGCCGCTATGTGGCCAACGGCGTATCACTCGTGGCCCAGCTCCGACACGGCCTGACCAAACACGACATTCCTCTGTGGCTGAACACGACGCTAGTGGAGCTGCTTCAAGAGGGCGAACGCGTGGTCGGTGTACGCGTCCAGCGAGACGGCGAACCCATCGACATCTTCGCGAGCACTGCGGTAATCCTGACCGCAGGTGGGTTTGAGCAAAACGCCAACATGCGCCGCGAGTATCGCGTACGTGTTCCTGATACTGACACCACGTCAGGGGTGGAAACGAATACCGGCGACGCTATTCGCGCTGGGCTGGCCGTCGGTGCAGACGTTGGCCACATGACCAAGGCGTGGTGGGCTCCCACATTCCTGCCCCCGGGCGAGAAGCCTCGGATATGCATCTTCGAGCGGGGCAAACCCGGCCACATCATTGTGAATGCGAAAGGCGAGCGCTACGCCAACGAAGCTCAACCCTATGGATCCTTCGTCGAAGCCATGCTCGAAGCGGACGAGCCGTCCGGGAGCGCTGTCCCGTCCTACATGATCTTCGACAACCGCTACCGAAGTCGGTACCCCTTCTACCACTGGCTCCCCGGCCGAACGCCCCAACGCTTCTTCGATAGTGGGTTTATCACCAAGGCGGCCACTGTTGGTGAGCTGGCGCACCTCATGGGCATCGACCCCAACGGCCTGATCAACACGGTGAGCCGCTTCAACGAGATGGCCAAGACCGGCAGTGACGCCGACTTCGGAAGGGGTAGTCACGCCTTCGATCGCTACTCTGGCGACCCCGTAGTGGCTCCCAACCCTTGCCTCGCCCCGCTGGCTCAAGCGCCATTTTATGCCGTGCGGCTTTATCCAGGCGACCTAGGGACCTGCGGGGGTCTGGCCATCAACGAACATGGCCAGGTGCTGGATACACAAGGCAGCACGATCCCTGGGCTCTATGCTGCGGGCAACAGCGCTGCATCGCCGCTCGGTGGCTTCTACCCCGGCGCTGGGGGCACAATCGGGCCGAACATGACTTTCGGCTACATCGCTGCATGCCACGCCGCGGCGGCGCACCGCTCTCCGCAAGCGTCCTGATCTCGTTCGAACCACCGGGCTGCATGAGGATCTGACCCAAAGCCATCGACAGCTCCTGGATGAGTTTGCTCGACGCTCAGGACTCTGCCCGTGTCGAGACATCGAGCCCGGCTGCTTCGAGTTCAGCGCGAATAGCTTCACGTTGGGCACGGGCTGTCCATTTGCGTGGGTCAAATACTGCCTCGGCAGCAATCCCAAGAATAAGGGCGGCAATTCGGTCGGCCGTGGCTCGGAGCTCCGGCTCCCCCTGGATCCGACCCCCCGCGTCCAAGTGTTCGAGGCAGCGGTGGAAGCGGTCAGCAGACGTGCGCGCTCGCGTTCTCTGCTCGGCAGCTAGCGCCGGTGAGCCAAGGGCCTCACCCCAAAAGGCCAACCAGATCCGCCAGTCCGCCTTGCGTTCTGCATCGAGCGGCAACAGAGCTTCAGCAAGACCTGCAATGTCGGCCGGGTCACTTTTTAGGACGGCATCTACTCGGGCCCGCGAGCGCTGCACCGCTAGTGAATAGGTCTCATGGAGGAGTTCGCTCATGTCGTCGAAATAGTGTGAGACCACTGTGGTCGAATGTCCGGTCGCCTCGGCTACGCGACGAACGGTGAGGGCGCTTCGCCCGTAGGACGCAACCAGTTCGCCAGCCACCTCGGCCACCTCGAGGCGCCGTTGGTCGTGATTCACATACTTTGGCACGCCTGACCTTTCTTGCAGCTACCGGGCTTGCGTGGCCATGTTATCCGACATACGTTGTACAACGCTTGTCGCAGTACGCTCAGCAGCGGCTATGACCGAATTCGGACGCTCGGCCCAGCGATGGTCTTTGGCCTCGCTGCAGGCCGTCAGCGCACACATCAACCAGGAAGATCTCCAATGACCCATCAACTAACAGGCCGCAATGCAATCGTCACGGGAGCGACCGGCGGCATGGGTCGCGCCATCACCCGCCAACTGGTCTCGGTTGGCGCGAACGTTACGGCGTCAGACCTCTCCGACGAAGGGGCTGACGAACTCGTTGCCTCATGTGCCGAGGGCCCCGGCGCTATCAACTTCCAGCCGGCCAACGTCTCTCAGGCCGACGAGGTCGCCGCGCTCGTCGCTGCAGCCACAACATCCTTCGGCAACCTGCACTGTGCAGTCAATGCTGCGGCGATCGAGTTCGAAACCGTGCCGCTCGCCCAATGTACCGACGAGGACTTCGACCGCATGATGGCGGTAAACACGCGCGGCGTGTTCCTGTCGATGAAACACGAGATTTTGTCGATGCTCGAAGCTGGTACCGGCGGGAGCATTGTGAATATCGCCTCGACCAACTCATTCCGCCCGCAACATAACCAACCTGCGTACACGGCGTCCAAGCATGCGGTGCTCGGCCTGACCCGAAGCGCCGCCATCGACTACGCCAAGACTGGCATCCGCGTCAACGCCATATGTCCTGGGGCCATCGATACACCCATGCTGCGTAAGGCGATGGAACGACGGGGGCGCGACGTTGAAGATGTAGCCGGCCGACTCAGTTACTTCGGACGGTTTGGCGACGCCCACGAGATTGCGGAGGCAGCGCTCTGGCTCTGCTCGGACGCATCTTCTTTCACCACTGGCCATGCACTCGCGGTCGACGGCGGAATGCTCGCTGGCTAGGCGCCGCCCGTTCCCGAATCGACGAATAGAACAGCGAAAGGCACCCCATGACCACACCGGCACTCTGGAAACCGATCACGGTCGGCACCATGACGTTGTCACACCGACTCGTCGTACCCACGCATGGCGGTGGGAACGGCAACCTCATGGGCACCGAGGAGCAATTCGAACAACACTGTGCGCTGTGGCTCGCCAAGATCCATGGTGGTGTCGAATGGGTCGGCGGAGGTCCGGTCTTCGTGGCAAACGCACCGATGCCCGACGGGTTCGAACCAACCGGCGTCGGCGCCCATGGTCCCGGATTCTTTCGCGACCCACGCTTCTCGGCCCGTATGGGTGAGTTCGCAGACCGGGTACACGGAGCAGGCGGATACTTATCTGCCCAACTGGTACTTCAAGGCGGCATGCCCATCGGCCCGTCAGCCACGTACTCGGGCCACGCCAGCCACGCGATCGCGCACGAGCTAACCCCTGCAGAGATCCAATGGATGATCGATGAATACGCCATGTCGGCTGCACAGGCCGTGGCGGCGGGCGTCGACGCCATAGAACTGCACGCAAACCATGACGACCTGCTCGAATGGTTCCTGTCGCCCCGAACGAACCTCCGCACAGACCAATACGGTGGAGACCCAGACCGCCGGCGGCGCTTTCTTCGTGAGATCGTTAGCGGTATTCGTGCCAGCGCTGATCGACCGTTCACGTTCGGCCTCAGACTCTGCCTCGACCAATTCCTCGACGGGGGACTCACCGTCGACGACTGCTGCGACCTGGTCCAATCGTTCTCCACCGAGGGCGAGATCGACTACGTAAGTCTCGACATCGGCAACAACTGGAATGCTCCAAGCTACATACCAATCGCTTGGCACGAAGACCATGAATGGTCGGCACTAGCCGGACAGGTGAAACAAGCAACCCAACTGCCGGTCATCTACTGCGGCCGCGTCACCGAACCAGCCCATGCCAACTCGGTCATTGAGGCGGGACACGCCGACATCGTCGCTATCGCTCGAGCCACAATGGCTGACCCACAGTTTGCCATCAAGGCTTCGGAGGGTCGCGACGCCCACATCCGCCCCTGCATCGGCCTCAACGAATGCATCCACCGCAAGCTCGTTGACGGTCTCCCCTACGCGTGCGGCGTCAGCCCCGAATTCGGCCGCGAATCCGAACCGAGGCCGGAGGCCACGAAAAACCCCAGGTCGATCCTGGTCATCGGCGGCGGCCCTGCTGGTATGGAGGTCGCAGGTCTTTGCGCCGAACAAGGCCACCGCGTAGAACTATGGGAACAATCCACCGCACTAGGGGGTGCCCTCACGACGGCATCCAAACTTCGGGGTAACCACCGTTATGCCCGTTGGATCGAGTGGCAAGACGGTCGCCTCGGTCGCGCGGGGGTCGCGGTACGTACCGGCACCCTCGCCGATGTGCCATCGGTCCTAGCGGCCGAAGCGGACACGGTCATCGTGGCCTCCGGCGCAGTCCCGCGCTGGCCTGCGATCTCGGGCACAGGCCAAGCAAACGTCGTCCTGGCCGTGGACGTGGTCAACGGAAAGGCCCACCCCGGACGCCGGATCGGACTCGTGGTAGAAGACGACGGACCAGCGCCGCCCACCATTGCCCACCACCTAGCGCACCTAGGCCACGAAGTCACCGTCATCTTCCAGACCGCATCTCTGGCTCCAGACGTTGGTAAGTATTCGCTTGGGTCCATGCTTGGGCAACTAGATGACGCAAACGTTTCGCTTCAACCTCTGACTACGGTCCTCAACATCGATGGGTCCTACCTGGATGCGGCGCACAGCTACAGCGGGCGCTCATTCCGTGTCGGGCCGTTCGATACCGTCGCACTGGCATGCGGTTCGGTGCCCAAGTCCGCTCTGGTAACCGACCTCAGCGAGTTGCATCCCGATGTACGCGTTATCGGCGATGCGTATGCACCGCGACGAACGGTGTTCGCAACCCGCCAGGCATGGGCCACCATGATCGCGCTGAATTGACAGAAGAACAACTGCCCGAGGATAAGCGGCACGACACAAACAGCCGCCGGTGGTTCGAGGATGCCGAGCCCACATCAACGGCTTCTGCCAGTAGCTAGCCGCGCTTGCATTGGAGACGTACCCGGTCCAGCGGGGCGGCAGCCATGGGGCACGCCCTGTGTTGGCCTGTCCACGGCCGGAGCCAACCGACTTCACGGCGTCAACAGCGCGTTGCTTGGTCGGTCCCTCGACCGCCTTTGCAGGTGTCGCGTCCCTTACCTCCGTTGAGGACATCTGGCCCGGCGCCACCTAACAACCGGTCGCGTCCGTCGCCTCCCAGCAACCGGTCGGCACCTGCGCCACCATTGATCTGATCCTTGCCAGCGCGGCCGAATATTTCGTCGGCGCCGCCGAGCCCGCAGACGGTGTCGTTTCCGGGCCCTGCGTCGATTACATCGTCACCCGAAGTCCCCAGAATGACGTCGTCGCCAGCTGTGCCTGCCACGTGCTCTCCGGGCACGGCTCTGATGGTGATGGCCTTACCGAAACACTTCTGCCCGGACGGGTAGGGCCACCCATTCGGCAGACAGCCTCCCAACGAAATGGTCTGCTGCATCATGATTGGGGCCAGGCCGCCAGCTCTTGGGCAACCGACATGGCGGAAATCCAACGAGTGGCCCACCTCGTGGTTGACCAAGTACGCCCGGTATTCGGGAAGCGATGCAGTCCAGTGCGGCACCGCTGCGTTCCAACGGTTGAGGTTGAACACGATGAGCTTGTCGGCCTTGTTGCATGACAACTTGCCACCTGTGCGCCAAGGTAGGCAAAGCCGGTCGGTTGTGGTTGGGGTGGCCAGCACAATCCGCAATTCCGCCGATCCGGGCTTCACGCGGCGGAAGCGAGCGTCGCCGTTGGCGGCCCAGCTCCGGTCGTCGCCCAACACTGCGTCTACTTCGCGTGCCACCGTCTCTGGGTGCACGCCGGCCGCTGCTTCAACCTCAATGCTGTACGTGATGAGTTGGCCGCGAGATCCAAAGGTGTCTCCCCCACCGGCTGCGGGCAACATTGCAGCGTCGCTTCGACTCCAACAGTCAAGACCATGCGCAACACCCTCTACTCGAGCGCTGACACACAGGCTTGTTTCCACACGGCCGGCAACGCTGACATCCCAGGCCCAAGCTTCGTCCCCACCGAGCAAAGCGACCGCAACATCGAAGCGCTGTCCCGTTGGTTCGACGTTGACCTGCTTCTTACCATCGACAACCACGGTGACGGTCGGAGGTGTTTGTTGGGGCCCTGCCACCCAGCCCATGATTCGCGTGGTCTTGCCGCTGGCCGTCATCACGTCGATGCCCCCGCGAATCTCTTCGGGAATGTCTGACCCAGCCGCTGGCGTGGGCCAAGTGGTCGAAACCAGCAGCAGCGAGGCCGCAGTCAGAAAGGTCAGCAGCGCCCACCCCGCTGGGGACGCCCTGGCGAAGCGTTGTGTGCCCAGCTGCGCTTCGTTGGCCCCGTTTAGAGCCGTGGCCTCAGTCAACGTCTCGGATCCCAATGTCGGTGCCGCGCCGGGTGAGCACCTCGGTGGTGTCGGCGATCACGTTGCGATAGAGCGCCGCTGTGGCACGAGCAAGGTTGCCATCAAGCGCCTGGGGTAGCGCCACGATTGTGTAGTCGCTGCGGTCAACGCGGGTGGGCACAAACGATGCGTTTCCAATGGCCCAACCCGTCTCTGTGCTTCCAACTACGTCCAGATACGCAATGATGCCGTTCTGCGATGCGGGCGGGCAGCACTGCGCCGACTGGTTACTCAAGAAATTGCCGATGCCGTAGAACACGTACTTGCCGTTGACCTCGTCGACTGGCTGAACCACGTGCACGTGAGCGCCCACGATTGCGTCGATGGCGTTGGACTTCAAGAACCGCTTCGCCTGCGCAACTTGGGTGGCCGAAGGGTTCACTTGATACTCCGCACCCCACTGGATACTCAACACAACAATGTCGGCGCCCGCCTCCTTTGCTGCTTTGGCGTCCTCCAATACGCGATCGACCCGGGTGACATTAACGAGGTAGGGCTGATCGCTAGGGAGCCGGAACCCGTTAAGGCCATAGGTGAAGGACAAGTGACCAACCGTGAGGTCGCCCACTTTGTACAAGGCTGGCCGGTCTCGTTCTCGCTGAGAACGCGCCATGCCCGTCTGCGCCAACCCCGCTTCGTCTATGACCCGCAGCGTGGAACGAACGCCCGCCGAACCCTTGTCCATCGAGTGGTTCGAGGCAGTCGAACACGCGTCGTACCCTGCCCACACCAACGCAGCCGGCAGGTCTCTGGGCGCATTGAACACCGGATACCCAGAGAGCCCAACGTTGGTTTCAGAGACCGGCGTCTCCAAGTGACATACCGCAAGGTCGGCCGCCCTGAGAAGCGGCCGTACCTCTGAGAACATCGGTTTGTAGTTGTGGCTGAGCTTGCCTTGAGCGTCAGCTGCCGCCTGGCGAATAACCGCTCCGTGGCTAAGCACTTCGCCGCTAAATGCCATTGTCGTCACCGGCTCACAATCTGCCTCGGTGGTGCGGCCTGCACCCCCGTCGCAAAAGTCGGGGCCTCCACCTCCGTCAATCGTGTCAGCGCCACGATCGCCATAGAGGCGATCATGGGCAGATCCGCCAGACAGCGTGTCGTCGCCACGCCCACCCCACAACCGGTCGCGACCACGGCCACCCTCCATGGTGTCGGCGCCGCCGTTGCCGTTCAGCTCGTCGCGGCCGCTGCCGCCGACAAGTATGTCGCTCCCCTTGCCACCAGTAATGACGTCACCGCCAGCACCACCCCAAACCTGATCTCGGCCAGCGTTTCCCTTAATGATGTCGGGTCCACCAAGCCCGCAGATCAAGTCGTCGCCGCCTCGGCCAAAGATCACATCGCTGCGAGAGGTCCCAACAATCACGTCATCTCCGCTGGTTCCCTCGGTCACCTCACCAGCAACGGCAACGATCGTTGCCACCTGACCCCCACAGGTTCGACCCTGCCCAGCAGCTGGTCTCTGGATGGGCACCAACAGCGACGCGCATAAGGCACCCAGCGGGAGAACTACCAACAAACGTCTGCGCACAACGACCTCCTGCGGGCTTGGCCACCTGCGCCTTCCCAGAGGGTGCAGCAACGTGGGACGACGCTCGCCTAAGCATGACCGACAGTACAGCGCCGTGCGCTCGCGCTGATGGACGGCTTCGGTGCGCCAACCACTGCCGAGTACTGACGAATCACCCAACAAGCACTACGATCCCGGGCTGACTCCCGGATTTCAAACGAGGACACGTTCGTGACAACCATCATCCACTCAAGCCCACTGCCAGATGTCGACATCCCCAACGTGACCATCACCGCTCATGTCCTTCGACGCGCAGACGAGTTGCCTGAACGCATCGCCATCCAAGACGCTGCTGGCACCAGTCAATACACCTTCAGTCAACTCAGCAACGCCATCCATTCGCTCGCTGGCGGGCTCGCTGCCCGCGGAATCGCTCCGGGCAAGGTCGTTGGCCTCATGGCCCCGAACCTCCCCGAGTACGCCGTTGTCTTCCACGGCGTTGCGGTGGCCGGCGGCGCCGTCACCACCATTAACCCCACATACGGGCCCGAGGAAGTGCGCCACCAGCTCCAGGACGCTGGCGCCACCATGTTGTTCACTGTGGGCCCTTTCGCCGAAACCGCCCTCAGCGCTATCGAAGGCACCGATGTCACTGAAGTGGTCATCATTGGCGAAGCCATCGATGGCACAACGGCTATGGCAGACGTATTCGGCGACCCCATCTCACAGGTCGAAGTCGACATCGCCAGTCACACGGTGGTCTTGCCGTACTCCTCAGGCACCACGGGCCTACCTAAGGGCGTCATGCTCACGCACCGCAACCTGGTGGCCAACATCGAACAGTGCAAGCACGCCATCCGCTACACCGACGACGAAGTTGCGTTGGCCGCACTCCCCTTCTTCCACATCTATGGCATGCAGGTGCTCATGAACGGGCTCCTGGCGAACGGTGTCACCACCGTCACCATGCCCCGATTCGACATGGTCGAAGCGCTCGATGCGGTGCAACGTCTCAAGATCACGCGGTTCTTTGCAGTGCCCCCAATCATCTTGGGGCTAGCCAACGCCCCCATCGTCGACGACTACGACACGTCCTCGGTACGCCAAATCTTCTCCGGAGCGGCCCCATTGGGTGCCGAACTCGCCGCAAAAGCGGGTGAACGCCTCGGCTGTGAAGTTGTCCAAGGCTTTGGCATGACCGAACTCAGCCCGGTGAGCCACTGCACCGCCGAAGGCGACTATCGCCCCGGCACCAGCGGGGTGACTGTCTCTAACACCGAAAGCCGTATTGTCGATCCCGAGACGGGCGAAGACAAAGGCATTGGCGAACGTGGCGAGCTGTGGGTCCGTGGCCCCCAGGTCATGACCGGCTACCTCAACAACGACGAGGCCACCGCGGCCACCATCGACAGCGATGGGTGGCTCCACACCGGCGACATCGCCATCATCGACGAACACGGCCACATGACCATCGTCGACCGGCTCAAGGAACTCATCAAGTTCAAAGGCTTCCAAGTAGCCCCGGCCGAGCTTGAGGCACTCCTGATCACCCATCCCAAAGTGGCTGATGTGGCCGTCATTGGTATCCCCGACGACGAAGCAGGCGAAGTCCCCAAAGCCTTCGTCACGGCGGCCCCAGGCGAGACCGTGACCCTTGAAGAGATCCAAGCACTGGTCAGCGAACACCTGGTCAGCTACAAGCAGATCAAGGAACTCGAAGTCATCGACGCCATCCCCAAGAGCGCGGCCGGCAAGATTCTTCGCAAGGAACTCCGCACCCGCTAGTGTCCGATTCTGTGCAGCTCCCCGAGGCCTATCTCGACCTGCTCGACGGCCCCAATACCGCCGTGTTGGCCACGTTATTGGCCGATGGCTCGCCCCAGGTGTCGCCCATTTGGTTCATCCGGCAAGGCCAAGAGATTCACCTGAGCGCCCGTAAGGGTCGACACAAGCATCGTCACGTCGAGGCCAACCCGCGGGTGTCGCTAACCATTGTCGATCCCACCAACGTGCATCGCTACATCGAGCTGCGCTCAGTCGCCGAGGTCAAAGACGACCCCACCTGCGCTACTCGAGACGCGGTTACCGCGAAGCATGGCCTCAACGGGGCGGATTTCGACCCGCCCGGAACCGAACGCATCACCTTGGTCCTGCGCCCCACAAGGATCGTGGAACACTAGCCGCTGCTCCGGGGTCGTCGAGGCTCGGTCTGAGCCAGGACGGCGGCGCAGGGCCGCGGTCACTGAGCGTGCCTTGCCTGCGTCGCAGTCCTTTCTACGACAGCGGGCCGACCGTGCAGGCATAACCCAGCTGAGCACGTGGAGTCAGTAGCTTTGGGGTGACACGTCGAGCGCTTCGCTCGGCTGCAACAGCCGGGAGGTTCTCGTGCGAGCAGTCATCTTTACCGACATCGTCACCGCGACTTCGGTCGATCTTTCGTTGGCCACGGCGGCGGCTGCGAAAGAACGTCCCGATTTCGAAGTCTGTGGGTTTGTTAGCCGAGCAGGCGACGAGTGGGCTCCAACGTCCAAGAAGCTGGCATCCATCTTCGCTCGCAGCGCCTTGGTCAAAGCCACGGGCGGCCCATCGCCGCGTCTGTGGATCCCCAGCGGCGACCGGTTGGCCAAGCGAGTTGGTGCACCGGTGATCTTGACCGACAAGAATGTCAACTCGCCCGAGTTCATAGATGAGCTACACAACAGGTTCCAGCCCGACGTGTTGTTGTCGTTCTTCGCTACCAGCATCTTCAAACCCGCATTGTTGGATTCGTTTGCCCAGGCAGTGAACTATCACGATGCCCTTCTCCCCCACTACGCGGGCCTGGTTGCTACCGAGCAATCGATCTATCACAACGAATCTGAGTCCGGCTTTACGTTTCATCGGATAACCCCCGAGATCGATGATGGGCCTATCTTGTTGCAGGGTTCGGTCCCCATCGAAGGCGACAATCCCCGCGCACGCGTCTACAAGGCGAAAGTGAAGGCGTCCGCAGCTGCCATTCCCGAGGTGATCGACATGATCCTGCGCAACGAACCGGGAACACCACAAACTGGCGAAGGCAGCTACTACAGCCAGGCCGACTACAACGCGCTTGTCCAGGTCGACCGCCCGGAAGAACTTACGATCGCGGAACTCCGCAGGCGCTTGCGCGCCTTTGGCGAAATCAAGGTCCAGATCGATGGGGCCGCCGAGCACGTCACCGCCATTGCCCCCGCCGAACCCGACGCTCCCTTGGCGTTTCCCACCGCCGACGGCACGTTCGTACGGGCCACGCGCATTACGAATCTTCCCGCCCCCTTCGCCCGCATTCGTCGCCGCCTAAGGCGCCCGTAGGGCCCCCGGTCGCCGCTCCTGCCAGCCGGGTCGAGTCGGACCCGGCACCCCCTGGCAAACGACCTGCCAGCGGGGTCGGGTGTGGTGCATTTCATTTCGGCAAGCAAACCTCTCCCCTGAACGCGTGCCGAAATGAAATGCACCACACCCGACCCCTCTAGGAAAACGACGGCAGCACAACAGGCAAATTCTCCTCCCGACAGCGCACGCGGCGAACGGCTTCTGTCGCTGTACACCGAAGATGAAGGACCGCGCCCTATTTCGGGAACTGACCCTCAACGTTGGGGGTTTGCGTGCCTTCTGGGGCTGGTGGCGACTACGTTCAGGGGTGGGAAAGGATGGTTGGGATGAGTCAACGCGTTGCCATTGTTGGGGCCGGGCTATCGGGTCTTGTTGCGGCTCGAGAACTGACCGCTGCGGGGCGCGAGGTGACCATTGTCGACAAAGGGCGCTCGGTAGGCGGCCGTCTCGCCACGCGACGCATCGGTGACGCAACGCTTGACCACGGCGCCCAGTTCTTTACCGTGCGGACCGAGGCCTTTGGCCAAGAAGTCGAGCAGCTCATGGCCGAAGGGCTGGTGTACGAGTGGTGCCAAGGCTTTGGCGAACCCGACGGCTACCCCCGCTACGCCTGCGTTGGGGGCATGAACCAACTCGCCAAGCGCATTGGCCGCAACATCCCCGTTGCGGTTGACACCGAAGTGCGTCGCGTTAGCCACGACGGCACCCAGTGGACCATCACCGCAGATGACTTCGAGGCCAGTGCCGACGCGCTGGTGCTGACAGCTCCCATCCCGCAGAGTCTGGCTCTGCTCGATGCTGGCGATGTGCGATTTGACCCGGTTATCCGTGCTCGCTTCGATCAGTTTCGCTACAACCCAACGTTGGCTCTGATGGTCGTGCTCGATGGACCCTCGGTGGTGAAAGCCCCAGGGGGAGAGCAGATCTTGGAGGGCACCTTCAGCTTCGTGGGCGACAACCAAGCCAAGGGCATTTCCCAACAGCACAGCGTTACCCTGCACGCAAGTTCGCAAGAATCAGAGCAACGGTGGGACCAAGACCCCGATCAAGCACGAGACGAGCTTCTGGAGCTAGCGCGGCCGTGGCTAGGCACTGCGAAGGTGGTCGAAGCCCAACTCAAGCGCTGGCGCTACGCAGGGCCCAGGGTCCCCTTCACCGATCACATCGCGGCAACCACCGTCGATGGTTCAGCTCTGGTTTTTGCAGGCGACGCGTTTGCCACGGCCAAGGTCGAAGGCGCCTACACCTCCGGGCGCGCCGCAGCAGACCACCTCTTAGAAGGCACGGCTTAGAAGGCACAGCGTAGGCCGCGATTCGGGCCCGACACTTGCTGGGCAACAACGAGGTTGAGGCGCAACGGGCGCCGAGCAAGGTGCTGAAGTTCGGCGGAGTCAGGGCGGCCAGGCCGCCCAGGCAAGGACACTGAACCCGGCACTCCTTGTGAGCGCAATGGCGGGCGAGGTGGACGTAGCGTGGGCTCATGCAGGCGCGTTCTGGCGGCGCTGGAGGATTTCAGCATCTGCTTGAACGTCGAGCTGACTAGAACACGGTGTAGCCACCGTCGACGCAGACTTCTTGGCCGGTGTGGTAGGTCAATGACGGATCTGCGAGGAAGGCTCCAACCTGGCGGAACTCGGCCGGGTCTGCCCATCGACGCACTGGTGTGCGCTTGACGGTGGCCTCGCGGAACTTGTCGTTCTCGTAGCCGCCGCTGGCGAGCTCGGTAATAGTCCAGCCAGGTAGCAACGAGTTGACCCTGATGTTGTAGCGGGCCCACCCCACGGCGAGCGCCCGTACCAAGCCATTGAGTGCGGTCTTTGCTGTTCCGTAGGCCTCGTTGCCTGCGGCTCCGTGGATGGCCGATGTTGACGACACCGCAACTAGCGACCCGCCGGTCCCTTGGGCCACGAGCTGGCGGCCGGCCTCCCGCAGCGTTAAGAACACCCCGTCGAGGTTGACCTCCATGACGGCGCGCCAGTCTTCGAGCTCGAGTTCGAGAAACGGTGCCTTGTTTCCGCCTCGGCCAGCGTTGGCGAACAAGCCGTCGATGTGTCCATGATCGGCAACGGTGGCCTTCATGCTTTCGATGACCTGCTCCTCGTCGCTGACATCGCAGACGCGTGAGGTGGCGTGCCCACCAAGCCCCTTGAGCGTGTCGACAGCATGGGCGTTCTTGTCCTGGTTTCGGCCCCAAACCGCAACCTCGCCGCCGCTAAGCACGATGCCTTCAGCCATGCCCAAGCCGATGCCGCCATTGCCGCCGGTAATGACAAACACTTTGCCGCTGAGGTCGATCATTGTTACTCCCTAGTGTCCTGATGATTGCGTGGTCAGACCGACGCGAGATAGGTATCGCAGATTTCTAGCAGGCGGTCCCGGCCGAAGCTTGGTTCGTGGCCGCCGTGGACCACAGTGACGGGAACGTCGCGGAGGCGTTCCATAGTGGCAACATAGTCGTCCTTGTTAGCTCCTTCGAGATCGTCGAGCAGCGGGCCGTCATACACTGCGTCGCCCGAGAACAGCACTCCGGTGGCGTGTTCGAACAGGCCGATACTGCCCGGCGAGTGCCCTGGCAGGTGCAGCACCTCAAACACGCGATCCCCCAAGTCGACAACGTCTCCGTCCTCGACAGTCCTGGTTGCGGGCGCCGCCGCCACTTCAAACAAGGTGGCCGATAAGCCACCAACGGGCGCGGCATCGACAAATAGTTCGCCGAATGCGTAGCCAGCGTCTCTGTACGGGCCTAAGACCGACTCGGGGTAGTGACCCACCTCAACAGTGGCCAGGCTTGCGCCGGCAATATCGTCTGCCTCGATTGCATGCACGACACGGTGATCAAACTCGTGAAGGCCACCAACGTGGTCGCCGTGACTGTGCGTCGCGACGGCCATCAGCTCGGGGAGGTGCTCGGCTTCGATGATCCTGCGCAACGGATACAGGCCAAGGGCCGTGTCCACAACGAGATCAAACTTCGCGCCCCGCACGTGCCAGACGTTGCACCGCAACAGCGGGTGTACGTGAGGCTCGGTGATCAGCGATATCTGGTGATCATGGCTTGTCTGCACAAACCATGGGTCGGCGATCGGGAGGGCCGCCAGTGCCTGCGCTGCGGAGTTGGGTACTTCATTATCGCCAGAGTGCATTGGCCAAGTGTGGCGCACTTTGCTCGGTGCGGCCGCACCGACCCACATGACGACGGAACCCACGATGGTT
>JAUIIS010000410.1 GCA_030431575.1 Acidimicrobiia bacterium
AAGGGCTACTTGACGCCTAGCGCCGCACGCTCAGATCTTCCGGTGCCGGTAGCCGCGGTTGCGGGCCTCGGGCAGCGTGTCGGGACCAAAGACCAGGTACTGCCCAGACTCGATGAGCTCTTCGACAATTGATTCGTCGCTGACTTCGTCGAGGTCATAGACCACCTGGGAGCGCTTATCGCCAAGCCAGCGAAAGCCATGTACACGTGTAGGCCGTTCCATGGGAACTGATCGTAACGCGAAGCAGGAGGCCCGAGGGCCTCCTGCTTGCAACGATTTCCTGGAAGGATTTGGGGAACGTTTCCTACACGACTCATTGGTGAGCGGTAGATACCAGACGGGACCAGCTTCCGGCCGTTGAACCCAACGGTGACCAGGGTGAATTCACCAGGTAGTCCAGGGGCATTGCCTAGCGGCTAGCCACCTCCGAAGTCCCAAATGTTTTGCTACTGATTTGGACCACCTCCTTTCTTTGGTGCATTAATCAAAGCACACTTTTGCGCCCAAGAGGTTGCATATTTGTTAACGCTCTGGGTCCAACTGCCTAGCCAGGCGTGTCGTCGGCTTCGGCGTCGGCTTCACCCAACTCGCCAACGGAACCAGCGCGAAGTGCACCACTGATATCGACAGTCTCGGCAACTGCACCAATAGCCACCATGTAGTCGAAGGCCAGATCTGTCACACACACAATGTCCACAGTGGTGAGATCCAGGCCCTCCTCTTGTGCTCGCTCGAACAACTCGTCGACCACATCGTCCTCGTCGGCTATCGAAGGACGGTTGCGGCGGATCGCACTTTCAGCAGCGCGGTCGACCCCACCAAAGGTGGCCATACCGCGCTCACGGAAGTACGTGAGGTACCAGCGCAACAACAAACGGACCTCATCGTGTGAAACGTTGCTCGCCACCGCAGTGGGCACGTTCTCGGCCACGTAGTCGGTGGCTTCCTCGATATCGAAGAAAGCTCGGCTTGGCGTGTTGTTGAGTTTGGCCGTCACCAAGTTGACCGCAAACCACGCGGTGAACAGCACCAGCAGCGACGCGACAGCCACAAAGATCCAGATCATCCCCAAGACCGTAGCGACCGGCTCGCCATATGGGCCATAGAGCCTTGCTTGCTCAACTCCGACAGCCCCGCATCCGAAACCCGGGTTGGGACAAACGTATGCGTCATCTTCAAAACCTGACAGGCATCTATGACAACAACTTTGGACCTCGACACCCAACGCCTCCGCCTCCGGCTCATCCGTAGCGCCGAAGACCTCACGCCGCTACCAGCAGCGGTCGCCAAGTTGGCCAATGTTCTCCAGGACGCCGAAAGCGGCCCGGACGAAGTCGCCGACGTTGTGCGCCAAGACCCGGTACTCACCGCGTCGCTCCTGCGCGAGGCAAACTCCAGCTACGTGGCCGCCAACACCGAAATAGCGACCGTTGAACGCGCCTTCATGTTGCTGGGCCGCGCCCGACTTCTCATGTTGGCCGTCAAGGGCCACGTCAACGAACAATTCCAACCCGCGCTCCCCCAGTACGGCCTAGTCAAAGGCGAGCTGTGGCAGCACTCGGTTGTGTCTGCAACCGCCGCTGGAGTTCTCCGAGACAAAGCCACCTACGCCCCCGGTGGCGAAGCAATCACCGCGGCGCTGCTGCACGACCTCGCCAAGCTGGTGCTGTGCGACTACCTCGACCTCAGAGAGTTGGCCGACGAGTACAGCGGCGTGCCAATCCCAGATCTCGAACGCCACATTGTTTCCATCGACCACGCAGAACTTGGCGGCATCATCACCGCCAAATGGGGGCTGCCAGGAAGCATCTCCGACGCCATTGCCTACCACCACCAACCCGTCTCAGCCGGAGAACCACTGGCGGCGCACGCCGTGTGGGTGGCCGACGCAATCGCGCACGAAGTACTGGCCGATCCCCACGGCGCCGAACCCTACTTCGACCTCCTGCGGGCCACCGTCAGCCCATCGCTCGATGCCCTGGGCATCTTGGAACGCGAATGGGACGACCTCGTGCGCACCACGCAGAAAGCAATCCTGGCTACCCGCTAAGGCGTGCCGCGAGCCACGCCAACTAGCATGGACTCACGCAAGCGAATTGAGGGCCCATGCCAGACCTGCACTACAGCGACAGCACCGCCGAGATCCACAAGGTTGTCGTGGGTCCCTACGAGAACAACGTCTTCGTCTTGCGCTGCAAGCAAACCGGCGATGCCGTGTTGCTCGACGCAGCGAACGAACACGAACTCTTGCTCGAGATGTGCCGAGATCTCGGCGTGCGCATGGTGCTCGAAACCCACGGGCACCACGACCACATTCAGGCCGTTCCCGCAGTCCGCGACGCCGGCTACGAGGTATATGTCGCCGCCGAAGACGCGGACATGTTGCCCTCCTATGACAACCTCATCGAAGACGACCACGTGTTCGAGATCGGCAAACTCCGGCTTCGGACTATCCACACCCCCGGCCACACACCGGGAAGCATGTCGTTCTACCTGGAGGGCCACCCCATCCTCTTTAGCGGCGACACCTTGTTTCCTGGTGGCCCAGGCAACACCAGCTTCGACCACGCCGACTTCGACACCATTATCGAATCCATCGACCGCAAGATGTTCACGCTTCCCAAAGACACCTTGGTGTTGCCCGGCCACGGCCTCGACACCACCATTGGCAACGAACGGCCCAGCCTCGACGAATGGATCGAGCGCGGGTGGTAGACGCGTGCGGCGATGCTTATCTAGGCGCCCGCAATACACTGAGGCCGTGACTGCCAGCTTCGATGCCACAGCAATCAAGGCCGACTTCCCGCTCTTGGGTCGCCAGATCAACAACAAACCGCTGATCTACCTCGACTCTGCCAACACGTCCCAAAAGCCCCAAGCCGTCATCGACGCCATGGTCGAGTACTACAGCATGCACAACGCAAACGTGCACCGAGGCTCGTACCAGCTGGCGGTAGAAGCCACCGATGCATTGGAATCAGCCCGCGACAAGGTCCGAGCGTTCATCAACGCCCCCGACCGCCGCGAAGTGGTTTTCACCAAGAACGCAACCGAAGCCTGCAACC
>JAUIIS010000049.1 GCA_030431575.1 Acidimicrobiia bacterium
GTCGGCGCTGGGGTTGTGGAGCTCACTGACGATCTTGCCGTCAGCCAAGAAGACGACCCGATCCGCATATGCAGCGGCTGTGGGGTCGTGGGTGACCATCACAATGGTTTGGCCCATTGCATGTACCGCGTTTTGCATGAAGTCCAAGATCTCGGCCCCAGTTTGGGAGTCGAGGTTCCCGGTCGGTTCGTCGGCAAAGACGATGTGGGGCCGAGCAGCGAGAGCCCGAGGCACCGCAACCCGCTGTTGTTGGCCCCCTGATAGCTCGTTGGGCCGATGCTTCACGCGGTCAGCTAGACCTACCACGGCGACCACGTGTTCAAGCCAAGCCCGATCAATCTTGTCGCCAGCGAGGTCCATGGGCAGGGTGATGTTCTCGAGAGCGCTGAGCGTGGGGATGAGGTTGAACGATTGAAAGATGAACCCGAGGCGCTCACGGCGCAGCAGTGTCAGGCTGCGTTCGTTCAGCGTGCTCAGCTCGGTGTCACCAATGAAGACTTGGCCCGAGCTGAGGGTGTCTAGCC
This sequence comes from Acidimicrobiia bacterium, assembly GCA_030431575.1. Classification (GTDB taxonomy): domain Bacteria; phylum Actinomycetota; class Acidimicrobiia; order Acidimicrobiales; family UBA8592; genus JAUIIS01. Next base: position 525 of record JAUIIS010000049.1, read on the forward strand.
CGGCCATGCAGTGCATAAGGGTGGACTTGCCCGATCCCGAGGGCCCCATGATGGCGGTTAGTTGGCCGGTGCCAAAGGAGACGTCCACAGCGTCGAGTGCGGTGACGGTGGTGTCGCCTGAACCGTAGAGCTTGGTCGCTCGGACCGCCCTGGCAGCGGCGGCCACGGCTTGGGCTGGTGGTTTGGTGTCGGTGAGTATGGACATAGGGGGCGTCTTTCGCTGGTATTGGCTGTCTCTGTAGCGAACTTAGGGACAAGCGATGTCTCGGGGAATCGGGCGTGGTCCTGATTGCACCCTGAGCCGACCCCGAGACGCCCTCAGGGTTTGCCCTGGGTCGTAGACGACTCGACCGGGCGAAGTCGCCGTTTGCGTCCACGGAACTGAGGCCCCCCCAAAGCTTCGGTGACGCTCGGCCGGAGCGCACCAGTGAGATCACGCTTGGCGTGGGACGAGCGCCCAAGCCCCGGCTTTGGAGGCGCTATTGGCGTTTGCGAAGGTTACCGACGCGCTGGCGGTCGGTGCAGAACTGCCACATCCGCTCGACCCAAGCCTGCCTGTACTCGAGATAGACCGGCTTATAGCGATCGATGGCCTCGTCATCTTCACGCTCGTTGGCTCCAACCAACGCGAGCGATGCCGCTCGAAGTGCTGCTAGCTCGCCCTGCATCTCTGCTGAAGGATGTGAGTCGATGGCGGCCTGGAGGGCATTGTTTGGAGCCTCAGCAGCGGCAAGCTCTGCATTGGGGAGGCTGTGTGCCCCCGAGGTCGACGGATTGGCCTCGGCCTGTCTTGCTATGGCGCCTCGGACTAACCCGGCGGCCTCATCGGTTGTCTCCACAAAGCTTGCCAAGGTGTTTTCGTGGTCTCGATGCCAGCTTGCTAGCTCTGCTGGTTGGGGTGTGGATGGCGATGCGCTGGTGGCCCCAGGGACTGCGATGTCGTTGCGCGTGGGCTTGGGTCGCGTAAGAAGGTGCACCACAAGCGCCAAGCCAATGCAGCCAACGGCGATCAGTAGGGGGTACACAATGTCGGCGCTAGACACGGTGGCCTTTCGGTTTGGTCTCCTGCACAGCTACAAAAACACCGGGCGCTTCAAAAACATGGCGCAGCCGGTAGTCCAAACCCCCCGGGGACCACCGGCTGCGTATGACGTCACCTTTGTACTCCAGAGCAACCAATTGCCCCCCGGTCGAACTGGCTGAGAATGGAGTTGATGTGTCGGATGACACACTACACATCTGTAGCGGCCATGCCAAGACGAAGCCAACCATTGACGGTGTTAGCTAACAACCTTGACCTGGGCTGGTGGGGCTTCGATCGTCTCACGACGTCCACAATGCCAGCACGCGTCGCGCAGCGTGCCGCGCCAGGTCACGTCGCAATGCGGGCACGCCACAGTGAGTTTGGCGGGGCGCAAGCGACGAACCTTGCCGGTTCGACGGGGGAGGGCCATGGATCGAGATCCTAAGGCGGCTCCCGGTGGCCGCTGGTGGATGGTCGGTACACTTCGCCGTTGACAACTCCCTCAAAGGATCCAAATCACCATGGCTGATTGCCCCGCCGCCGACGGTTCGAGCCCCCGGCAAACAAGTTTCGATGCAGCACCTCCAATGTGCATCGACCCCACCAAGTCCTACACCGCCACGATGGACACTTCCCTTGGTGAGATGGTGATCCATCTCGACGCCGCCGGCGCTCCCAAGACGGTCAACAACTTCGTGTTCTTGGCGCGTTACCACTACTACGACAGCCTGGTCTTTCATCGGATCATCAACGGCTTCATGTGCCAAGGCGGTTGCCCCGAAGGGTCTGGTCGAGGCGGCCCGGGCTACAGGTTCGAAGACGAACTGCCAGCCCCAGGCCGCTACGAGCTCGGCTCGGTGGCGATGGCCAACGCTGGCCCCAATACCAACGGCAGCCAATTCTTCATCATCACCGGCGCCTCAGGCGTCGGGCTTCCCCCGGCCTACTCGCTCTTTGGCAAGGTCGTGAAGGGGCTCGATGTGGCCGAGAAGATGCAGGGTGTTTCCACCGGCCCCGGCGATCGTCCTGTCGACGACGTGGTGATCAACTCGGTGACCATCACCGAAGGGTAGGCCTGCGTTCTGGTGCGCCGAGCGCACCGCGGCACCCTTGACTTGTGCACAAACTGGGGTGGGTTGGCCATGTGGCCCAAACCCACCCCAGTTTTTGTGGGCCCCTACTCTGCCCTGGCTTTGTCACCAGCGCGTGACGCAGCTGGTGTTTGGGAGGCGCTGCACCCGAGGGTTGCAGCATCCCTACGTGGAACTATGGATCGCTACCTGCTTCGGTGTCCGCTGGTTCTTCGGTCGCCGGTTCTTCTGCTGCAGGTTCTTCGGCTGGTGCTTCGGCAGCCTCAGCTTGTTGGCTAGCTTCCCAGGCTTCGACCTCGTCCTGGGTAGGAATGACAAGCTCATCACCAATTTGGATGAAGTTGGCGTCTTCGATGTCGTTGACTGCGATGAGGACCTCAAGAGGAACATCGAACTTCTGGGCGATGGTTCCCAATAGATCGCCCTCGGCGACGGTGTAGGTGAGGCGTTCGGGTTCAACGGTGGCTGGAACTGCGGTCGGCGTCGGCGCTGCGGTCGCGACCGCAGCGTCGTTGTCGATGTTCTCGAGGTCCTCGGGTCGTTCTTCGGCTGCGGGGTCATCATCGCCACCGCAACCAGCAAAGATGAGTACCGAGATAGCTATTGCTGCGCTGCCCTTGCGCATGGTGAACCCCCGTCGTTTCTCTTAGGTCGCTCCAGATGGTAGTCCGACCGCTTTGCAGACAATAAAACGGCTGGTCAGAGACCACAATTTTGCGTACGCGGGCGATTGGTGGACCCAGCGGTTCCCTAGCTGGCCGGGGCGACCGATGACGATCCGCTCAGGGCACCGGCTCCCTCCATGGCTATGACAAGGCTCCGGTACGTATCGCTCTTGGGGTGGAATTGGCCCGTTTCGTGGAGGTACTCGAACAGGTTGTAGAGCGTGACCCCTAAACCGTCAGGGCTTTGCACCCTGTGGCGGTGGCACCAAGCGGTGAGGTCTGCCCACCAGAGCTGCCATACGTCGTCCTCGCAGAACTTCGTCAAGGGGGATGGCTGCTCTGCCTTGGCGGCCAAGATGACGGTCAGCGCGTCGTAGTTGATTTGGTGGCCCGTGCGTAGCGCCCAGCGCGCCACCGCAAGGCGGAGCTGAACTGCTGGGGCCGGAAGATGAGCAAGGTGTCGAGGACGGTGGTGTCGAGGTGTGGTGCTCGTGGTCATGGTCTCCACTATGGCGACCCGGTGTGACAGTCCCGTCAGGCGCTCGCAGCTAACTCGTACACGTCGGGGGCCAGGGACCCCTCGAGGGAACCCTCAACAATGGCGTCGACATGGTCGATTGTGACGCTGGCATTGCTGAGGCACAAGGTCAATCCTTGCTCGGGAGCTTGAGCCCCAAGACGCAGGTTGACGACCCCAGCAGCGCAGGGACCCGCGCCAGGTTCTAGCCGCGCGAGATCGAACTGAGCCTGCCCGGCGCGGTTACGTGCAAGATGGAGCCCCCAACCAAAAGCGGCCACGGCGAATGCTGTTTCGGTCGTGTTTGCCTCAAGCGAGCTGCGGAGTGCATCGGCGTCGATGGTGTCACCCAAGACCTCAACCACCAGGCCTCGCTGTAGCTCGATGCGCACCGCAGACCGAAGGATGTGGCGGCTTTCGACCAGCATGTCGCCTGGCATGGCCACCACGGTGCCATCGATCGAAATGCCGCTAGCCCACACCTGACCACCAGGCCAGTGTGCGAAGTCACCGACCTCTTTGACCTGGCCAGCCGATGCGGTGACCTGTGCTTTGGCGAGGTCAACGCGAAGGCTGGTGCCGGCCAGTGAGGCAATGCGCGCGGTTTCGCCCGAGCGCAGCATGGAGCCCGCGTGCTCTACTCGTTTGGCGAGCCCAGCATGGGTCACGATGCCGTCTAGCTGGGCCGAGGACCGCACGTCGACCACCAAGACCCTGGCTTCGTCGAGGATTTCTTCCAACGCATCAGAGCGCCCAACGAGGCCGCCGGTGAGATCGATCACAAGGTCGCTGTGCAACAACGCCGCTGCCACCGCCGGGTTATCGACGGGGTCGCGGCCAGACAATGTGGATCCTGACCGAACAATCAATTCGTGGACTTCACATCCCAGACGCTCGAGGCTGAGTGCAGCGAGTGAGCGCAGCGCAGCGTCGTCGGTGTCGGTGGACAAAATGGTTACGGTCTCGTGAGTAGACACGCCGCAGAGTTCCATTTGTCGGGTCAGGGTTTCGATCCAGCGCCAAGTGGTGATGACGGCTCCTCTCATCGATCGAGGCCCACGCTAGCTGGGCCAGCCCTCACTCAGCACAACGCCGGACGCCGCCAGACCGTAGAAAACCGCCCCTATCCGTACGTTCGTCCTGGTAGGCCAGTAGTTTCGGCAGATGGTCGAGACGCTCTGTGGCCGGGTTGGTTGCGCAGAAGTTGCTTCTGGCGTTTTGCTGATGGCACCCCAAGACACCCAGGCATGGTTGGTGGGACTCGACTTTGCAGGCGCCAGCGAAGGCGTTGCTCTGTGTAGCCGCCACGCAGACCGTATTACGGTCCCCTTTGGCTGGACCCTCACCGACGATCGGCCCCCAGCGCGCCCAAAACGTCGACGCAAGAAAAAGGCGCCACCTCAGCCATCGCCAACCGAAGCCCCCGACACCAGAGCTTCAACGGGCAGCTCCACCGAACCCACGCGTAGCGCAGCACCGTCGGCCCCCAAGGCGAGCGTTCGCAGCCAGCCAGAAGCGGCCAGTGCTCCAGTGGACACGGACGCTTCGAGCGGGCCGACAGGAACGGACAGCGGCCCGGCAACGCCTGAGGTCGAGCCCGCCACTCGCCCCAACAAGCGTGCCGACCGCCTCACTCAGCCAGAATCGTCATCGCCAGCATCGGCTTCATCCAGCGACGCGGCCAAAAAGCTTGCCGAACGGGTCGAAGACCCCAAACCCGACTCGGCTCCCAGCACGAGTGCGGCAGACCCCGATCTCGCAGATCCGGTCGCCGACGACGCAACCATGCAGTTACCAGCCATCAAGCTGGACCATCCTTCGTCGCCTTCAGAAGTTCCCCTCAACGCGGATGCCACCGCGGCTGCGGTGACCGAAAGCGAACGACGCCTCAGTGTCGTGCCCGGCGAAGACGACCCCAACAAGACCTTCGGCTTCGACGACGAAGGCCAAGGCGCGCTGTGGGCCGAACGAGAAGCCGAGCGCGAACCCAGCGAAAGCACACCGCTACTCAAGCGGGCGTTTCGAGTCGTCAAGGACGAGTAGGCCACCGCCACACACCCGGCCCCACGCTGTGTGCGCCATCTGCCAATATGGCCACGCACCCGCAGAACGAGGTTTTAGGCAATGAGCGCAGACGAAGGTTCCATAAGCGTCGAGATCCGTGACCACATCATGCTCATAGGGCTCAACCGCCCCGAAAAGTACAACGGATACACCCCCACGATGGCTAGGCAACTTATCGATGCCTACACCACCCTCGACGAAGATCCGAACCTTTGGGTCGGTGTTGTGTTCGGGCATGGTGATCACTTCACTGCAGGGCTCGATCTGCCCAAGTGGACCGACAAAATGGCCAGCAACGACCGGCCCGAACGTGCCAGCACCGATGCCCCCATGGTCGATCCCGTTGCGTTGGGTCGGGCATGTCGCAAACCAATCATCACCGCGGTGCATGGCATCACGTTTACCTTTGGGATCGAGTTGGCGCTGGGCGGCGACATCATCATCTCCGCAGACAACGCTCGCTTTTCGCAACTCGAACCGGCACGCGGCATCCATGCCACCGGCGGGGCCACCATGCGGTTTGTCGAACGTGGCGGCTACGGCAACGCGATGTACCACCTCCTTACCAGCGACGAGTTCGACGCCGCCGAGGCCTACCGCATCGGCATTGTGCAAGAAGTAGTACCCCTGGGCAGCCAGCTCGACCGTGCTATCGAACTTGCTGAGCGCATCTGCACGCAAGCGCCGCTGGCCGTTCAGGCCACAAAAGCCTCGTCGCGGCGCTACCTCAACGAAGGTGTAGCCGCGACGCTCGCCGCGCTTGGCCCCGTTCAGGCCGAACTCATTGCGTCCGAGGACGCAGCCGAGGGTGTGCAGTCCTTTGTGGAACGCCGGCAAGCCGAGTTCAAGGGGCGCTAGGTCCTTAAGGTTCATGGAGTCGTCGCGCGCAACCACAAGCTGGCCCGCCTGGTTGGCAACCCCAGCTGAGCGCCCATGACGCCACGGCACGCCCTGCCCGCGCAACAGCGCTTCAGTCGAACCCAGCTCGTTGCCGCTGGAGCTGCGGTTTTGCTGGTTGTGGCGGCAGTAGTTGGGTTCCTGGTGTGGCCAAGCGATGAGACCACCACAGAGTCTGCGGTTGCCCCAGCACCCACCGCCGATCCAGAAGCACTGCCAACCCCTCAGCCCACCGCCACCCCGGCGCCAACCCCAACTCCAATACCGACCCCGACACCGACCCCCACCCCGTTCCTAGGCCTGGTCGATCCGGCGTCAGTTGGCCAGCCCTACAGCACAACCGTTGAAGGCCTGCTGACGTTCCGCGGAAACCCCACGCGCACTTATTACGGCAAAGGCCCCGTACCGCAGAACCCCCAGATTGCGTGGCGATACCCCGAGGCCACCACAATGTGCGGGCCCACCACCCTTGGCGGCGAAGAGGAATGGTGGTGTGGCACGGGCTGGACTGGTCAGCCTGCTGTGGTCGAGCGAGAAAATGCCACTTGGGTGGTCTTTGGTGCATACGACCACAACGTTCATTTTGTCGATGCCAGTACCGGCGCCGACCTCATGGCGCCGTTCCCAACCAACGACATCATTAAGGGATCGGTCACCATCGACCCCGACGGATATCCGCTTGTCTACTCGGGCAGCCGAGACGACTACTTCCATGTCATCGCCATCGACCGAGACGATCCCACCGAGTTATGGGCACTCAATGCCGACGACATACCCGGCGCCAAGTGGAACAACGACTGGGACGGTTCAGCGCTCATCCTCGACGACTACCTCATCGAAGGCGGCGAGAATTCGGTCTTCCATGTGGTGAAGCTCAACCGCGGCTACGACGCCAATGGCCTAGTCACAGTTGATCCATCGGTGGTGTTCACCGCTCCGGGTTATGACGACGAACTCTTAGCCGCTGTGGGCGGGAACGTGTCCATCGAGAACTCGGTCGCTATCAGCGGCGACATTGCCTACTTTGCCAACTCGGGCGGCCTGGTGCAGGGGTGGGATCTCAGCGGACTCAGCACAGGCGAAGAACCCGAACGGGTCTTCCGTTACTGGGCAGGCGACGATGTAGATGCCTCGGTGGTCGTCGACGAAGACGGCTACCTGTACGTAGGGGTCGAGTACGAGCGAGGGAACGCTCGCTCACGCGAGGTTGGCCAGCTCATCAAGCTCGACCCAACCGCAGACGAGCCACTGGTCTGGTCGGTGGCCGACAACGACCGCCTGCCCGCTGGCGTTTGGGCCACTGCAGCCATCCACCAGGATCTGATAATTGTCGGCACCGACAGCGGGCGCCTGCTCGGTGTCGACAGAGCAAATGGGGAGATCCGGTGGGAGGTGCGCCTGACCGGCCCAATCTGGAGCTCACCTGTTGTTGTTGACGATGTCCTCATCCAGGCCGACTGTGCTGGCAACGTCAACGGGTTCGACCTCAGTGACACCTCGGTGGAACCCACCTTGCTGTGGCGGGTCAACCTTGGCTCCTGCATCGAGTCCACGCCCGCAGTTTGGGATGGCCGGATCATTGTTGGGGCTCGAGGCGGCCAGGTCTACATGCTCGCCGACGTCGGCTAGCCTCCTAGGCCAACGACATGTCCGACGCGTCACCCCACATTGGCACGCTCAACGAAGGCTCGCTGCATGCTGCGCTCAAGGAGCGCTACAGCGAAGATGGCGACCTTTTTGAAGTTGCCTTAGACGGGTTCGTGATCGACATCAGGCGTCAGGATCTATTGATCGAGATCCAAACGGTCTCCTTTGCCAGCATGGGAAACAAGTTCGATCATTTGCTCGAGGGCCACAACATGTTGCTGGTGCACCCGGTTGCGGTGCACACCTACCTCGATCGGCCTGGCAAAAGGCCACGACGCTCGCCTAAGCGCGGCTCGATTTACAGCATCTTCGACGAGTTGGTCAGCATCCCCACCCTTCTCGACCACCCGAACCTCACGCTGGATGTTGTGCTGGCTGCGGTGACCAAGCGCCAAGTTGAAGACGCCAAACTGAGACGCGGCCGTGGTGGGTTCCGGACCGTAGATCGCTCGTTGCGTGAAGTGTTCGAGGTGCAGCGATTCACGTCTTCGTTGGATCTTCTGCGCTTGGTCCCTAGCGACCTGCCAACACCATTTACTACGGCACATCTCGCGGCAGGCGCCAACGTAGGCCGAGATGTGGCCCAGAAGATGGCGTATTGCTTCCGTTCCATTGGCCTCTTCGAACAAGTGGCACACGACCGGGCTGGCAAGCACTACCGGTTTGCCAGCTGATGCCGCGACTCAGACCCCCAGCTGGACTGGCCCCTAGCTCGAACTTGGGCTAGCGCTCGCCCAAGAACGGAAAGTCCGAGCGCGTCTGAGCAACGACGTCGGGGTCGATGGTCGCAGCGAGCACACACTCGGTGTTTGGCGTATCGGTAGCCAAGAACTCGCCGAAGGGGCCAAAGATACGTGAGTCACCGGAGTGCTCGAGGCCGTCTGCGGCGGTCCCAATCCGGTTGATACCGGCAACGTACGCCAGATTCTCGATGGCTCGAGCCCTCAGTAGGGTTGTCCAATGCATCGAGCGAGACGCCGGCCAGTTGGCGACCAACAGGTACAGGTCGGTGTCTAGTGCGCAGTTCCAGAACTCCGGGGCGAACCGAAGATCGAAACAGACGAGCAACGTGATACGCACGCCCTCGATGGAGATGGAGACGGTGTTGGACCCGGCGGTGTAGTGCTGGTCCTCGCCCCCATACGCAAAGCGATGTTGTTTGGGGTAGCGATAAAGTGTTCCATCGGGCCCAGCGACCACCAAACAGTTGTGGGGGAGTTCCATGCCCGGGCCCTGCTCGGGAAGAGAACCGGCCACCCATGCACCCGTAGCTGCGGCTTGTTCGAGCAGGAATTCGGTGCTTGGTCCATTGGGGGGTTCGGCAATGGCTCTGGTGTTCATGGAGAACCCGTTGCTGTACATCTCGGTCAGGGCGATGAGTTGGGCACCGCCCTCGGCTGCGCTGGCAATCAAAGGCTGAAGATGTGCGAAGTTTGCCTGGGGGTCCTCCCACACAATGGCATGTTGAATTCCGGCAAATTGAAGGCTCATGAGGTCCTTACTGGCGCAGCGTCTTGAGGCGCTCGATGGCGCCGTTGAGGACGTGGTCTTGTTTGCAGAACGTGAACCTGATCAGGTGACTGCCCGCTTCTTCGTTGTCGTAAAACACAACGTTGGGGACGGCCACCACACCACAGGCTTCGGGCAGCCCGAGGCAGAAGGCCTTGCCGTCGTTTGTGCCAAAAGGACGGATGTCGGTGGTGACAAAGTAGGTTCCGGCTGGCCAAAAGGTTGGAAAGCCCGCTTCTTCGAGGCCGGTGCAAAGCAAGGTCCGTTTGGCTGCCATGTCGTCATGGAAGCCGCGGTAGTAATCGGGACCTAGGCCAAGCGCAGTGACGATGGCGTGCTGAAAGGGGGCGCCGTTGACGTATGTCAGGAACTGCTTAGCGGTTCGTGCTGCGTTGAGTAGCGCCGGCGGGGCGCAGATCCAGCCGATCTTCCATCCGGTGAAGCTGAATGTCTTGCCCGCAGAGGAGATCACGATGGTCCGCTCGCGCATACCGTCTAGGGTCGCTAACGGGATATGGGTCCCGCTGAACACGAGGTGCTCATACACCTCGTCGGTGACCGCAATCAGGTCGTGTTCGATGCAGAGGTCAGCTACCAGCTGGAGTTCTTCGTTGGTAAAGACCTTGCCCGTGGGGTTGTGGGGGCTGTTGAGCAGGATGGCTTTGGTGCGGGGCCCAACGGCGTTTCTGAGGTCTTGGGGGTCGAAGGTGTAGTCGCCGCCGCCGTTGCCGGGCGCTGGCGGGCGCAGGGTAATCACGCGGCGTTTGGCCTGGGCCATGGCAATGGTGGCGGCGTAGGAGTCGTAGTAGGGCTCGAAGGTGATGACTTCGTCGCCTGGCTCGCAGAGGGCAAGCAGGCTGGCGGCAATGGCCTCGGTTGCCCCTGCGGTGATGAGCACTTCGGTCCCTGGGTCATAGACCAGGTTGTAGAAATCGAGCTGGTGTTGAGCGACAGCTTGACGCAATGGCAATATGCCTGGACCTGGCGGGTATTGGTTGTGCCCATTGCGGATCGCGTTGATGGCGGCCTCGGCTACCTCGGACGGCCCATCGGTGTCGGGGAAGCCTTGACCGAGGTTAATGGCGCCGGTCCGAACTGCCAGGGCTGACATCTCGGCAAAGATGGTCTCGCCAAACGCTCTGAGACTGGCCTTGATGTACGGGTCTCCTGGGTGCACGGCCGCAGCGTATCGCACCTGTGTGTTTGCCGATTGCTCCCCAGCCTCGTAATCACAGCTAGCTCAACTGGAGTCATAGCAACCGCCCTCAAGTAGGGGTCGACGTGATCCGTTCCTTGCGCAAAGGCCGTAGACATCACCACTAAGATCTGGCGCATGACTGTTCCCGAGGTAGCGCTGGCGATCGACATTGGTGGCACAAAAATCGCGTCTGGCATTGTGGACAGGCAAGGTCGCCTCCTTGGCCGCCATCACGCCCCGACGGTTGCGGATTCGGCTGATGAGCTCTACGACATTGTGCTTGCGCTGGCCAAGAAGGCATGTGCAGAAGCCGCCGTAGTGCCAGTAGTCGTAGGTGTCGGCAGCGGCGGCCCCGCCCGCGACCACCACCGACTGCTCTCGCCACTCAACATTGCGGTGTGGCGAGATTTTCCTCTGCAAGAGCGGCTTAGCGAAGACCTTGGTCTGGACGTCCATGTCGACAACGATGCAAAGGCACTCGCTCTCGCCGAAGGTTGGAAGGGCGCCGCTGTTGGCGTGGCCAACTTCATTGGCATGGTGGTGTCGACTGGCGTTGGCGGCGGCATCGTGGTGAACGGCAAGTTGCTGGACGGGGCCGATGGTAACGCCGGTCACGTGGGCCACATGTTTGTCGAGCCGGGGGGTCATCAGGACGCAAACGGTGTGCGCGGGTTGCTCGAAGGCTCGGCCTCTGGAACCGGAATAGCTGGTGCCACCGGCAAACCGGCTTCAGAAGCCGACACTGCCATGCGACGTCAGACCGGTATCTGGGTAGGTCGAGCCGTAGCGTCGGTGGCCAATCTCCTCGATCTTCAACTCGCCGTGGTTGCCGGGTCGGTGGCTTTGGGGTTTGGGGACGACTTCTTTGGTGCCGCACAACAGACCATCGATGAACTGTGCAAGATCCAGCACGCACAAGGCACCAAGATCAAGCCTGCAGGTTTGGGCGACCAGGCACCACTCATTGGCGCCGGAGCGGTTGGCTTCCGCGGCATGGGATACCCAATCTTGTCCGCAGGGTGATCATACGAAGGCGGCACCCGCTCGCTCCTTGTCTGGCCACAGCGGCCGCTCTGGCGTTGGTGGCTTCTGCGTGTGGCGGAAGCCCAAGCACCAGCGATGGGTCAATCGCTACCACAGCTCCAGTGGTTCCGGCTACGCCAACCAGCGAAGCCGCGCCAACGCCAACTTCACGGCCACCTCAGCTTGCAGTGGATCTTGTCGGCGAACCCGAGCTGGTATTCGACTACTCAACCGACCGTTGCAACGACGACATGAGGCCCGATCTTCCTGCTCGAGCATGGCGCAACAGCTCCGGCGACGTAAGCCTGTTGTTGTCGGCCCCTGCCAACTACCGCCTGGTTGGACGAGACCTGGATTCGCTCGAGCCAGACTGCGTCCCAATCTTCACCTCGGCTTTCGCTATCGACCCGGCGCAGCACAGCCATTTCGAGTGGTTGGCGGCCACCTACACCGACGACGGTGAGACGGTGCATGGCATTGTGCACAATGAGTACCACGGCTACGAAGCCCATCTGGCTGACTCCCGTCAGGCCTCGTTGACACCCGCCACCGACACGTCCAACAGCTGGTCGTACCTGGCCCGTTCTAACGGCGCTTCGACGCCGATGGTCTCGGCAAGCTCTGGCTACCAACGAGCGGGTTCGCTGTGCAGCATCGACTTCTGGGGCGCGCATCCCGACACTGGATGTGATGCGGTTCGGCGCTGGACCCCCGATCGCTCGAGCGAGGTAGTTGTCGAGACCACCGCGTCTTTGGCAGGTCAAGGTGGAGGCAACGGCGTGGAGGTTGGGCTGGACGTCAACGGGACGACCGTGTGGGTCCAGCGAATCGAGGCGGGCGACCCCGCCACCTACGCCGAGGCTCAATCCCTCACGGTTGAGGCCGGCGACCAGCTCGACTTCTGGGTCAGCGCCGTTGGCGAAGCCAGTTTCGATGCCACCAACTACGAGGTAGTGGTAACCGCCGACGGCCAGCGCTGCACGGGCGATACCTGGGCCTGTACTCAGGTCGGCCTCGCGGGCGCGGTTTCGGTAGATGGGGGGACCACCTGGACTCGCCCAGACCCGAGCCGCCGATTTGTAGCCGGAGTTGGGGAGCAGTACCGCCACGACGCCGGTATGGCCGCGGTATGGCAGCCCACCAACATTGTTCGGCACCCCACGGATGGCTACTACTACATGCTGGTCCAGTACGACTACCACCGCGGCCGCGACGCTCAACACACCTGTGTGGTGCGGACCAACGAACTTGATAATCCCAGTGCATGGCGGGCTTGGGACGGAGAAGCCTTTGCCCTGGCCTTCGTTGACCCGTACCAGGCTGACGTGAACGACGCCGACCCATCGCTTGCATGTGCGTCGGTGATGGCCGCGCCGATGGGCGGCCTGAGCTGGAACACCTACCTCAACCGATTCGTGGCCGTTGGCGGGTTCACGCAGTTTGGCCCCACGGGCCATTACCTCACCACTTCAGAGGACCTGGTTACTTGGTCAGTTCCGGTGCTCATTGCCGAAGCAGAGTTCGTGTACACCAGCGATGTTGGCCCCTACGAGCCTTACGGAACGCTCATTGACCCCGCCAGCGAGTCGCCGAGCTACGACACCACGGGCCAGTTCCCTTACCTCTACTTCACGCGAATCAACAACCAGCAAACGCTTGACTATGACCTTGTCCGAGTGCGGCTAGAGCTGTCGCAGTAGCAGGCCCGCCCCGCGTTAGGCGTAGTCGCGCAGCATCTTTCGGAGTTCGAGCTGATGCTCTTCTTCGGTAGCGACCTGTGATCGCGCGAACTCCTCCAGAAAGATGGAGCGGTCGGCCACGATGTCGAGCAGGCTGCGATAGAGCTGCACAGCCTGGAGTTCGTGTTCCAGGCTCTCCCGCAAGATCTGTTGGAGTCCGTGTTGGTTGGACTCCTCGATCGTGGCGATCGAGGTGGAGGGGTGGCCGCCGAAACCGGTGAGAATCTCGCCCACCTGCTGGGCGTGCATCAGCGACTCGGCGGCTTGAGCCTTCATGAAATCGACCAGGGGAATGCGGTGCGGGCCAATGATCATCAGCGAGTAGTGCGTGTAGCGCACCACACCCGAAAGCTCGGCTTCGTAGATGCGATTCAGAGCATCAACAACAGCTTGTTCGTCGATTGGTTCGGTACTCATGACGCCTCTTGGGAGTTGTTGCGGCCTGGTCGGGCGCGAGGCCCAACCGTTACGGTAGCCGTTCGCTTCGCACAACTGCCCACGCTAACCGGCGGCGTGTAGGAGCCCATAACCAGTAGCAAAGAAGGAAGTTGCGGCCTCCATGGGGTCCGGCGAATCCAACAATTCTTGGTAGCCCAAGCTGGCGCCGGTGAAGCCCTTGGCATTCCAGTAAGGGTTCTCCGCATCGATATCGGCCCAGGCTCCCACATAGACGTAGGGCTCGGGGTGCGTGGCGTCACCAGGCGATGCCCCAAAGGTCGCACGTTGGCCGGCGTCGGCCGAACCAATCTCGGTGGCAGCGTCGAAGTGTCCCGGCCAGAGTTGGATTTCGGCAGGATCGTCAGATGCGTCCGCAAGCGCAAGCGTGGTTTCTAGCGCCGAAGTGCCAAAGGCAAACCACGACGCCAAGAACTCACCCGTTGCTGCGCTTACTTCGAGAGCTCGGTTGATGTCGCCAAGCGCCACCGTGTCGTGCTCAGCCTGCGTGTCGCTCGGCGAGACGCCAACGAATGCTCCAGCCGATGCCAGTGTTTTCAGCTCTGCGGAAGCTTCGGTACCACCGCTGTGGCGGATGATCTTGGTTCCCACCACACCCACTCGCTGGCTCTCACCAAAAAGAGGAGTCCCAAACCCGCCTGGGATGGCCCGCAGGCCAATGCGGCCGGTAACAACTCGTCGAGCCTCAGAGACCACGGCATAAGCCACGCGGTGGTAGTCCTCGCGCTCTGCCACGTAGTTTTGGGGGACCAGTGGCAGGGCCAGTTCGTTTGATGAGCCGTTTGCTGGTGCAGTCATAGAAAAAGAACCCTCCGGAGTTGGGTGAACATTCCTGTGGCATCCCCGCACCTCTTGGTCAGCGGGGCAGGTAGCTCTCGCAGCTGACGGAGAGCTAGCTAGGAATCGTCGCGCTGATCACGAAGAAAAGCTTCGAGCTCAGTGGCCAGGTCATCACCAGTGGGCATGACTTCGGATTCGTCGACCTGCTCCTCGAGCTGGCGAACGTAGGCACTGAGTTCGGGGTCGTTGGCCACTGCCGTGTCGATGCGGCTCCGCCAGTCGTTGGCCCGCCCGTCGAGCGCCGCGTGGTCGGTGGGGACGCCCGTTACTAATTCGAACCTCGCAAGGAGCGAGCGAGTTGCTTCTGCATTTGGCGGGCCAGGGACATAGTGCGGGACTGATACGCGAAGGCTGACAACAGGCATGCCTTCGGTGTCCAGCCTGTCGTGCAACGCACCAATAACGCCTGTCGGGCCCTGATAGCTGGGCTTGCCTAAACCGAGGCGCTCAGCAACTGCAGGGTTGGCTGCGCTGCCAACGACCCCAAGGGGCCGGGTGTGGGGTGCCATGCCGACCATGGCGCCAACGGTCAGTACCATTTCGGTACCGGTTGCCCGGGCAAGCTCAAGCAAGGTGTCGGCGTAGGTGCGCCACCGCATGTGAGGCTCCACACCAGAGACGAGCAGGAGATCGCGGGTGCCCTCAGGCGTCTTCGCCGCATAACACGACGTGTCGGGCCAAGAGATCACTCGGCCGCCGCCCGCGGTCACCTCGACCGTTGGCCGCTCCTCCATGAAGTTGAAGAAGGTTTCCGAAGAGATGTCTGCAACGTGGGTTGCGTTGTAATGGTCTCCGAGGTGGCTAAGCGCACAGGTTGCCGCCTCGGCCGCGTCGAAAAGGCCCTTGAGTGCAACCACCATCAGTGGGCGTTCGAGGTTGGCTTCGCCGAGCCATCGGAGTTCTGTCATTGTGGGGAGCTTGTCATAGATTTTGACACGGGGGCGGAAGAGTTGGGTTCGCCGGCCCACTCGGGCGGAACGCTTACAGGGCGGTCAAGCGGGTGGAGCTCAGCACGCTAACCAAATGGAGCAGCGCCGTGACAATGGCCGCCACAGCCAACGCAATCAGTACTCCCTGAGTCCAAGCATCGGTGTCGCCAATTCGGTCAGCAACAATGGCTACCCCCAAGATGAGTGAGGCCTCGACCGCGTGGACAATGCGGTGGAACGGCAGCAGAGCTGCCAAACGGCGTCCCGCCGCAAGCCCTTTAGGCCGCATGGTTCTTGCTGTGTCTTGCATTTTGGGCATGCCCGACTGATGGCGTGCCATGTCGACCAGGTCGGTCTCGGACTTTGACATCAAGATGGCGATAGCGGTGGCCATACCTAGCACCAGCCATCCGTCGGCTTCCCAGCCACTTAGTCGCAGCCCAACGGCAATGGGGATGGCCGATTCGACGAGGTAATGCCCGAGCCGATCGAGGTAGACCCCTACGGCGCTCTCGGACCCGTTCCAACGGGCGATTTCCCCATCGGTGCAGTCGAGAAGAAGGTAAAGCTGTATGCCAACAACACCGAGAAGCGCCCACAGC